>CAZRES010000083.1:0-13757 GCA_964598885.1 uncultured Desulfobacteraceae bacterium
GGGATCGGGATCACGGTGCCGCCCTGGTAGAAAACCGGCAACTGGTGCAGCAGATACCCGGAAGTATGAAACATGGGCATGATGGAAAAATTGATTTCCCGTTCCTTGGTGGCCCGAAAGGCATGGGTGTGGGTTAAAGAATTAAAGACCAGGTTGAAATGGGTTTCCAGGACGCCCTTGGATTTTCCGGTGGTCCCGGCAGTATACAGAAGCAGCGCCGCGTCCTTGCGAGGATTGACGACCGCCGGTTCGGTCAACGGCGGATATTTTTCCAGAGAATCAAAAAAATCAAAAATCCCGTCTATGGACCGCTTGGGCATTTCCCAGCATATTTTGAGGGTGGATGGCACAAAGGCTTGCGGCGCCATCCAATCCTGCAGATGAGTGACGATCTCATGATCGATGAAGCCGTCTGCTTTCAGATCCACCACTTTTTCATGCCACTGATCCAGGACCAGAATGACCCGGGCGCCGGAATCCTTGAGTTGATCAGCGATCTCCTTGGTTTTGTACATCACGTCGATGGGCGTATGGATGGCGCCGAGAAAAGCGGACGCGTAAAAGGCAACGATATGCTGCAAAGAGTTCGGCAGCATGGTGGCCACCACGCTGTTTTTGCCCACGCCGATTTCGTTAAGAAAGGCGGCATATTTGCGGATCATGAGATCAAGTTCGCGGTAGGTGGCGGCCTTGTCTAAAAAGATGACTGCCACATCATCGGGATATTTTCCCGCGGTTCGGGAAAACAGATCGTAAATCGATATTTCCGGCACCTTCGGAAGAGGTTCGTAGAACCAGGTGGGATGACTGATGACATAGGCGTCTTCCGGAGCATAGGTCTGGGCTTCTTCCAGCCATTGGTCCGGATACCCGATCCGTTTATAACAGTCGAAAAAGGCTTTGTCAAAAAAGCCCTGGCCGGCCGTATAGCGGGGCGCCATGATTTTTTTCATATTTTCTCTCCTTATTTTTCAACCGGAAAGGGAAGTTCCCCCAGAGCCATGCGGGCCATGTCGCCTAAAAATATCAGGGGGAGATGCTTTTCCCGGGCCGGACCTTCCAGCGAATGCATACACATGGGACAGAGGCAGATCATGGCTTCGGCCCCGGCATCCGTCGCGTCGCGGATATTTTTTTCCTGGTCGGGCCGCGGATCATCCATACCGAGCATCCATTTGACCGCCGCGCAGCACAAGGCGTTTTCACGGTCATAGGCCCGGTCCACCCGCATCACCCCGCACAGGTCAAAGACGTTGTCGATGAAATGCTCCTTTTCCGGGGTCAGGCGGGAGGCGCAAGGCCGCTGATAGGCGGCTTTGATGTTTAGGGGGCGCAGTTGATTCTTTCTGGCGGTCAGATATTCCACCAGATACTCGGATAGATGAATCGGCTTAAACGGAACGGTAATGCCGTATTTCGGGGCTACGCCCGCCAGCATGGCATAGCAGTCGTCATGAAAACAGATGATTTCCTTTGCGCCGGTGGCGGCCAGGCGGTCCACGAATTCCGCGGCATGCTTGCGCTGGATGCTTTCGGCCCCCATGTGGCTCAGCAGAATCCAGCAGAAAAAAGGCTTTCCACCCACCTGGGGCATATCATAAAGCCGGCCCTGGATCAGATGCCCGTCGGTTTTGGCAAATACGCAGGTGCTCATGATCCGGTCGGCCTGGGGCAGGTTTTTGAGGGAGCCGTCAAAGACGAACCGGGCTTCGGTAGCGGCCACGGCATCGGGAGCCACCCGCTGAAATTTTTCCTGGAGCCCGGCGATCAGATAAAAGGGTTCGGCGTCTTTCGGACAGATTTCATTGCAGGCATAACAGGTGATGCACTGATCCACGGCCGGTGTATGCTCTCCGGCCATCATGGCCTTCATCCATGCCGCGGCCTGGTCCTGATCCACCTCCATCCACTGGCACCGGGTCAGGCAGTCGCCGCACAGATCACAGTTATCTTTCTGAAAAACCACAGGTATCCTCCTAACCACTGTTTTCCCGGCATTATGCCCTATAGCGTCCTGAAAGCTTTTTTGAATTTTTTACCGACAAGGCTTTGTACAACTATTATTTATATGCCCAGAGCGTTTTTTTTTCAATGACTTTTACCTTTTGTTTTTAACGACTTCTACAAACCCTTTTACCGCACCCCAGGCCGTGGCGATGGCCAGGCCGGAGCCGCATTTCATGCGCATCCAGTCCTGGTGAGCCAGAATCGATCCGGCGGCAAACAGGTTGTCGTAAACCGGTTTTCCCGAACGGTCCGCGGGTCGGAAATGGTCGTCGATTTCCAGACCGGCGGCATTGATCTGGTGGCCGGCCGGGTCAAAAAAATTCTCCTGGTGCCAATGAGCCCGGTTTCGGGGCTGGTGCACCGGCAGGTCGAACAGAGTTTCCCGGATCCCTTTCCGGTCGGCGTACAGGCCCATTCCGAGAAAACGGCCGGCGGCCAGAATGATGCCGTCGGCGGTCAGGGCGTGGCCGGCATCTTTGGCTGACGGGTCGCTGATGGTCAGAATGAACCGACCGTCGGCTTCCCGGGTGACCCGGGTGACCCGCTTCTGGGAGAACAGGGAAACCCCCTGGCGGGTGAGATGAGCCTCGATTTTTTCCTTCATCCGAAGTCCGGCCATGGACGGCGGCATGGTGGGGATTTCAAAGACGTCGCATCCAAGCTGGTGTTCCATATCCGCCATGATTTCGGCGTTCCGGTGCATCCCGAGAATGGCCGGCATGCCGACCAGCCGGGCGTCCTTGAGGTGAGGCCGGATTTCTTCGGCCAGGATTTTGCGGTTGGCCGGCACTTCCAGGGACCGGGCCATCTGCTCGGTGAACAGGTCCACGGTCAGGCTGACGCTGGGAAACGGAATCCGGGCGCAGGTGAGGTTCGGCCATCGGGGTCGCAGGGTCTCGGCGATCTGGATGGCGGAAAACCCCTTCAATCCCCAAAAATCGATGAGCAGGCAGGGCGTTTTTTTTGCCAGGCCCGCGGCTCCGGCCCACATGGAGGCCGGTACGGCATAAGTGGGCTTGACCGTTCCCACCGGGGTGATGACCCAGGTGTTTTTCTCCGGCTGCCGGTGATAGGGAAGGCCGGCGCTATCCAGTGTTTCCAGGAATTGATCAAAGGCCTTGCGGATATCATCTGCCGACAGACGGGCATAGGGATGGTCGGGCCTATCTTTAACCAGAGCCGCGATGGCCTGCCAGGGGTCATTCCAGACTTTTTTCGTGATCGTGGAAATGAGCCCCAGCAGGTCCAGATAGCCGCTGGCATACAGGATGCCGCCGCTGACCCCGGTCTGGGCCGTGACAATGCCCTGTTGATTGGCGAAAACCGCCGCGGCAATGCCGGCCATTCCCGTACCGATGACCGCCAGTTCGCATGTGGAGGCTTCCGAATAGGTCATGTGATGGTCTCTGTTTTAATTTTATTGTTCCAGTTCAAGACCGAACAGCCCGCAATGCATGGCTTCCTGCAGTTCGGCCTGGATCACGGGCATATCCCAGAGCAGGCACCGCTGGCCCCGCCAGCGTTCATTGATAAATTCCCGGATATCGGTCAAGCCCCGGCTGCCGGTATTGATTTCTCGATCATACAGGTAGGCGGTGATCCGGACGCTGCAGAAGGACCCCTGACAGGAGCCCTTGCCCACCCGGGTCCGTTTGCCGATGCCGGAAAGGTCCACCTGATGGGCAAATACGTCAAAACCGCCGATGATTTCGTCAATGGCGCTCTGGGGCACCATTTCGCATTCGCACAGCAGCATGTCGTCGGCGTCATGGCCGGTGAGCCACATTTTGGGGGAAAATCCCGGCACGGCCCAGCGGGTTTCATGGGTGGAAATCAGCGGAATCCGGCGGGTAAGGCAGGGAACTTTGTTGCCGATGCGCTCGCAGACCAGGTCCGCGGTTTTTTCCGCCATAAGCCGGAACGTGGTGAGTTTGCCGCCGGTGATGGTGATCAGATTGTCGATGCCGTCTTTGGCGTGGTCCACCAGGTCAAAGCCCCGGGTCACGGCCCGGTCGTCGCCGTCGCTGTCGCCGCCCAGGAGGGGGCGCACCCCGGAATAGGCGCGGATATAGCGGCTGTGCTCCAGAATCGGCATCAGGGCCGCGCCTTCATCCACGATGCGGTCCACCTCATCCACGGTTGGCCGGATATTATCCAGGGTTTTCATCCGGATGGAGGTGGTGCCGATAATGGAGACCGTGCCGCCGGGCACCAGGATATCCGCGTCGGACGGGGGCCGGAGCCGATTGATGACCCGTTCGCTGATCCGGGTGTGGGAGATCACCAGCGTACCCTTGGAATAGAGGACGCTGATGGGAGCCCCGGCCAGACGGGCTACTTCGGCAGCCCAGGCCCCGGTGGCGTTGACCACCATATCGGCCTCAATGGTGGTTTTTTCGCCGGTAATGTTGTTTTTCAGATCAACCGAGACGATCTGATGCTTTTCTTTCCGAAAGCCGACCACTCTGGTATGTCGCAAAAATTTGCAGCCCAGTTTCTGGGCGTCTGTGATGTTTTCGAGAACCAGCTTGAAGGGGTCGATGGAGGCGTCTTCCACCGCGTATACGGCGATGGTTTTATCTGAAAGGGCGGGCTCTTTTTCCCGGGCTTCGGACACATCCACGGGCCGGCAGGGCAGGCCGTGCGTTTCGCAGAGCAGCGGGAAATCAGCGATAAATTTTTCATCGTCGCCTTCTACGGCCGCGAAAAATCCACCGGTATCTTCAATGCAGTCTGGAGCGACCTGCTTTAACAGCCGATTTTCATCCCGGCATTCCCTGGCCGAATGGGGATCATTGCTCACGTAGCGGGCGCCGCTATGGAGCAGTCCGTGATTGGCGCCGGACGCTCCGGCGTTGATATCCTTTTTTTCCACCAGAATGCATGAAACGCCTCTTAGGGCCAGGTCCCGGGCCACGCCCGTACCGGTGGCGCCGCCGCCGATGATCAATACCTGGGTTTTCAAATATGCCTCCATGCGCGGGGATTGAGTGGGAGTAAATCGATATTTTCATGTAAATATCAAAATTTTCAAATATTTCAAATTATTTCTCGGATAAATCATAATAAAGACATCAAAATTCGACTTTTTGCGGCCCCATCAATCATCAATGGTTTTGTTACGCCGGATTTCGGACGTTTTGCCGGCCTTCACCGAACATGCGTAATTCTGTATGGCGGGAATTGTTTTACACCTGACCGGTAAATGCGCTATAATCAAAGTGAATGATCCTATGGGTCACCAATCCGCTGGTTCGGCGCGCGCGTTGTTTGCCGGGCTTTTTGATCCGCTGAAATTTTCAGACTCGGGCGTAACACTAATGGACTATTCATCCGCGATTTATCATAACATTTCCAGCTACGACCGACGAGCCATGGAACCCCATGCTCTGGACTGGCGACATCAACCCGTTGTTTACAAAGTCTATGAGGGGATAAAAACCGTCGGGCTGGCCGATATCAACAGCCTGTATGCCAAATCACTGGCCACCGTTTGCCGGTCGGGCGGTCAGGGCATATTGACAAACAGCATTAATCCAACGGACCTGTCGAAAATCCTGCTCCTTGCCGAAGGCCTCACCGGTCGTCAACGCCAGGCCGGACAGGA
The DNA here is from genome assembly GCA_964598885.1 of uncultured Desulfobacteraceae bacterium. Lineage (GTDB taxonomy): Bacteria > Desulfobacterota > Desulfobacteria > Desulfobacterales > Desulfosalsimonadaceae > SURF-33. Next base: position 5,615 of record CAZRES010000083.1, read on the forward strand.
TTTTTATTATCGCAGCGCGCCGTCGGCGGGCGCCCTTTATCCCAATGAAATCTATATGGCCTGGTGGGCCGGGAACGGACTGGAAGCCGGGATCTATCATGTCGGTGTCCATAACCGACGGCTGAGCTTGCTGCGGCCGGGAAATTTTCAGCATATCCTGCAATCGGCAACCGATGATGCGTCGCCGGATCTATCGGCCGTTTTCCTGATCACCGGTATTTTTTTCCGCAGCGCCTGGAAATACCGGAAGCGGGCCTACCGCTACGTGCTGCTGGATGCCGGGCATCTCATGGAAAACCTTCGGCTGGCCGTAAATGCCGCTGAAATTGTTTCTGCGGTGACCTATGACACAGATGATGCCGCCATCGACAACCTTCTGGGCGTGGACACCCGACGGGAAGGCATCCTGGGCTGTATGAAGGTCTACGGCCGGACATCGGACATGGATGCAGGGAGACCGGAAACGGTTGACGCCCTGCCGGAAACGATCCAGTCCGCCAGTCGGGTGTCGTCGGGGGAAATCGTCTATCCTGAAATCGCCGGGATGCATGAGGCGGGTCGAATGATCCGCCGCAAAGATGATGGTGGAATGTTGGATAATCTCGGTGTGACGCCGGCAACTTGGCAGCCCCTGGAAGAGTGGACGAAAAACGTCGCTGAAAAAAGTGATACGAACACCGGCCCGGGTCAAGGCCGGAACGTAACCCCCATGCTGGACTATGCCGAAGCCGCAATCCGGCGCCGGTCCCGCCGCAATTTTACGGACCGGCCCATCTCACGAACCGACTTTTTCCATATGCTGGATCTGGTCTGCCAGGCCGCCGCTAAAGCTGGAGCTGGGCGGGAACGAACATATTCAACCTCGGTGGTCACGGGATTTCTTGCCGGAAACGTGGAAGGCATTGATCCCGGGTTTTATCTACTCGATCCGGATCACCGACGTTTCGGAAAAGTGGCGGCAAAAGCCGTGACTGCACCCATGAGCAGGGTCTGCCTGGACCAGGAATGGCTGGCCCGGGCTGCGGTTCATTTCCTGTTCATGACCCGTCTGCCGGATCTGGATGCCCGATGGGGCGCCCGGGGATACCGCTATGCCATGATGACCGCCGGCCGCCTGGGGCAGGTGGTCTATCTCGGGGCTACGTCCATGGGGCTGGGATGCTGCGGCATCGGAGCCCTCTATGATCATGAGGCAAGGGACCTGCTGGGGCTGAACCCGGAATCGGCCCTGCTGTATCTGGTGGCGGCCGGGCCGGTCAAAGGGTTCGGCGGTCATCCTGATTCGGAGGCGATACAGACGTGACATTTGCTAAGATTGATGGAGGCGCAAAACGATTTTGTACGGCTTTCTCAAGTCCGAGGCGTTAACATAAAAACAAGGATGCCATGAACCCAAGAAAACAGTTAGAGATGCTCAAAAACCATGACCGCCCGGTCATTGCCTGTTTTCCCCTTTATCCGCCCCTTGCCTTGTTTCATTCCATGGGTCTGGCGCCGGTGATGATGTGGGGTCTTCGGGGGCATGTCGCCCGAACGGAAACGTCGGATCGGCATCTGCCGTCGTATACCTGTTCGGTGGCCCGGCATATGACGGAGTTTCTGCTTTCCGAGGCCCGGGATCTTATCGACGGGATCTTTATGTATAATGCCTGCGACACCCTGCGCAACCTCCCGGAAATCATGATGGATCAAATCGCCGCCTCCGGACGGGACATTCCCTTTTTCCACATGCATCTGCCCATGACGCCCCGGAACCAGACCGATGCGTCCGGTTATCTGAAAAATGAAATCCGGTCTTTGATCAAAAATCTGTCCGACCGGTTCGGCGTGGGCTTTTCTTCGGAAAAATTTCAACAATCGGTCGCCCTGTATCAACGGATGCGGGAACTGGCTCTTGCGGCACAGGATCAGACAGCGACCGGACGTCTGAACTTTTCAGATTTCGTCGAGGTGATGCAGGCCGGCGCGTTCGTGCCGGTGAAAGATCATATTCCGGCGCTGGAGGATTTGACAGCCGGCGAGGGGAAGCATAATGCCGGGGCCTCCGCGCCGCCGACTGAGAAAACCATCGGCGTGATGATCAGCGGCATCCTGCCGCCCCCACCGCCGGTCATCAATGCATTGACGGCGGCCGGGATGACTGTTGTGGCCGATGATATCGCTTCTTTTTATCGGTCTTACGCGGTCATGGCGGAGCCCATGTCCGACCCGGCCGAATATTATATAAGGTTTTACGAGGATCATTATCCCTGTCCCACGCTGCTGTATTCCGGGGACCGGCGGCCGGCGGCCCTCATGGATCGAATCCGGCAAAGCGGAGCGCGGGCCGTGATTTTCATCGCTGAGAAATTCTGCGAATACGAATATTTTGAATTTCCCTGGCTGGAAAAGCAACTGGCGGACATGGGCATCCCGAGCCTTCGCATCGAAATATCCATTGATGACGATGAACATACCGGGGCCCATGACGCCCGGATCGCGGCGTTTGCCGAAATGATAACCGATTAGGAGCATGCCATGGCATCATTTCAAAAGACGGAAGCCGGGCGCAACTTAAGCCTGGTGGTCCGGGACGCGTATATGGATTTGCACGAGCGGGCCGCCAAAGGGGCCTTTGTGATCTGGATCGCCATCAATGTGCCGGCCGAGATCTTCGCGGGGTTTGACACCGTGGTTTACGGGGTCCCGGAAAGTCATGCGGCCTTGAACGCGGCCAAGGGGATCGGAGCGCTGCAATGCGAAAAGGCCGAACGCATCGGCTATTCCATGGATCTGTGCTCTTATGCCCGCATCGATATCGGATGCGTGTCCGATAATTTTGCCGATTCCCCCACCTTCGGGCTGCCCAGACCCCATCTGCTGGTGTCCAACACCAACAACTGCTCCCTGCTGACCAAGTGGTTTGACGTGCATCACCGGCAAATGGGAGTCCCTCATTTTATCCTGGACGTGCCGTTCTGCTATGCGCCCCAGCAGGAAAAGGACCGGGAGTATATCATGGCCCAGTTTCACGATCTGATCCGGGTCATTGAAACCATGTCCGGTCGGCAATGCGATATGGAAAAGGTAAGGCAGGCGGTATCACATACCGATGAAGGGATCGGCTGGTGGAAAAAATTTCTCGGTTATGCCGAGCATCGGCCGTCGGGGATTACGGCTTTTGACAGTTTTGTCCAGATGGCGCCCTTTCTGGTGGCTCGGGGCACGCGCCGGTTCGTGGAGCACTACCATCTTCTGGCCGAAGAAACCGGGGCGAGGGTGGCGGCTGGCGATTTTCCCGTGCCGGATGAAAAATACCGGCTCTTCTGGGACAATATCGCGCCGTGGCATCAGCTCCGGGACATGTCGGCAAGTCTTGCGGCATTAAAGGCCAATATCGTAGGCGCCACCTACACTTCCTGCATCGGGAGCGTGGAAGGGAGTTTCGACCAATATCCCTATGACGGCGGCGATCCGCTGGCCATGCTGGCCCGGACCCAGAACTGTTATGTCTGCCCCCACGGCATGACGCTGCGCGGAAAGGCCATGGCCGAAGCGGTGAAACGGCTCGGCATCGACGGGATCGTGTTTGCCGGAAACAGAAGCTGCAAGCCCTACTCCCTCACCCAGTTCGACCAGCAGCGGAAAACGGCCCAGGCCCTGGGCGTTCCGTCGGTCATGATCGAAGTGGATCATGCCGACGTTCGTAAATATAACCGGGAGAATACCTTTACGCGGCTGGAGGCTTTAATCGAGAATATCGAGATGCAGCACACCGGCCGGAAGTCGGCCTGAAAAACCGGCATCCGGTTCACAATGCCGGTTTTCTGGATTTGAGCATTTTCGGATCCCGCAATGTTTTAAGTATTTCAATACTTTTATTTAATCCCTTATAATATTTTGCCATATTGATGGCCATTCCCACCATGTTGGCCATGGCCTGAACAAAATTGACGTCATCTAAGGTGAATTCCCATGGCTCGGCCGTGTATACGCGCAGCGCGCCGATGGTGCGACCCCTGAGAGTGATCGGCACGACCAGGATAGATACGATTCCTTCCTTGACGGCGGCCTCAGGGTATTGCATGCGGGGATCATCGGACACATCATAGATGGCCACCGGACCATCACTTAGCGCCGCGGTAATGGATTTTAAGGCGCTCAGCGGTCCCTTGTTGATATATTCGTCACTGAGCCCAAAGCTGGCGGCCACTTCCAGCTCATTGGTTTCACGGTTAATCAGAAAAACCGTACAGCCCTTGACATCCAGTGCGTGGGTGATGCTCTCCACCGCCATCAAGACCACTTCCTCCGGGTCTCTGGAATGGGAGATGGCATTGGTGACTTTCAGCAGGGTTTCGTAATTGAGTAGTTGCCGTTTCATGAGGCCTCCTTTCCGCCAGGGGCGATGTTTCAGATAAGAAAAAACTTCAGCCGGAGTCGGCAGCAGAGAAGGGGATGGAACTAAATGCCGGGACGGGAATCAGGCTCCGGTTGCATTATGTTTAATCATAGACCGGATCGAAGAAAAAGTCAAATTCTAAAAAATCTAAAAAAGAGATTGATCAACAGCGGAGTACGATCACAGCCCCAACTTTCGGGGAGTTTTTCGGAATAAATATCAATTTTATCCCCGGCCGCGGCGTCCGGCAAACACCGCGGCCCCCAGCGCACCGATGATCTGGGGGTCCACCGGGAGGGCGGCCACTTCCATGTTGATGCTTTTTTTGATTGCCTTAATGAGGCCCTGGTTTTTGGCGCATCCGCCGGTGACCGTCACCATAGGCCGCATGCCGATGCGCTTGAGCAGGGAAAAGCAGCGTTTGGCCACCGCCGCGTTAATGCCCGCGGCTACTTCTTCTGGCGGGCTTTTTCTGGCCAGCAGGCTGATGACCTCGCTTTCGGCAAATACGCTGCACTGGGCCGTGACCGGTATAATTTTTGCGGCTTTTAAGGAAAGCAGGGAAAACTGGTCTAAGTCCATGCGGAATATCCGGCTCATTGCTTCCAGAAACCGCCCGGTGCCGGCGGCGCACTTGTCGTTCATGGCAAACTCTAAAACCGATCCGTCATCGGCAATGGAGATGGTTTTAACATCCTGGCCCCCGATATCCACGATGGTTTTGATATCCCGGTTGCAGTAAAACGTCCCCATGGCGTGGCAGCTTATTTCCGAAATGTTTTCATGGGCAAAGGGCACTTCGTTTCTGCCGTAACCCGTGCCCACAATGCGGGCAAGGTTCTTGTAGCTTCCAAGGCCCGTCACCTGGCCGCACGCCTGTTCAAGGGCTTTTAACGAAGTGATTTCCGGGTCAATTTCGCTGGGAACAATGGCCGAGGCCGCAACCTTTCCGGCTTCATCCAGAATGGCGGCCTTGCCGGTGGTGGATCCCACATCGCAGCCGCCGACGTATTTTTGGGTCATTTTCCTTTATTCCTTTCTTTCATGACGGTTTCCATAAAATCATCCACCTGGCGGAGCATGCCCTCGTGAGACACGATGCGGGGATCAACCAGGTCGTAATCCAGGATAAGCAGGGGAATCTTCATTTCGCGGCATTTTTCCCGCAGGATCCCGTTCATGGCCTGGCCGCCCTTGCAGCCCACATGGTTGGCGATCCAGACCATGTCAAGGTCGAACTGTTTGTAACAGCGGAAAATATCATCTAAGTAATTTTCGGCGGGGCCCCGGGTGTGACGGACCATGGGCCCATGCATGATGATCTGGGCCAGCCCCCTGAGCATGGTCTCGGGCGTGGAGGTGTCGATGGGATCATGATGATTGTAGGACATGGAGTCCATGATCAGGGTGATGCCGTGGGCCCGTTCCACCATGTTGAAGATATCCGGAAACTGCGGAAACGGCGGGTTCCAGAGCACGGCGCGGTATTTTTCGTTTTCCACGGCCGGGATTTTGGCGTCCAGGTTTTTCCGGGCCAGTTCCACCAGACGCTCAAACACGCGGATGGCCTCCTTGTGCCCCGGGAACATGTAAAAATGCCACAAATGGCTCAGCCACACGGCCTCGGCTGCCAGGGGCGCAGGGCTGGCCCGCATCATGTCCCACAGTTCGAGTTCAAGCTCCATCATGCGGTTGCGGCCCCGGCAAATCTTTCGGAGTTTGTCCCAGTCCATGCGGCCGGGCGTATTTTTTTCGAGAAAGGCGATCATCCCCTTGAGATCTTCGACAAACAGCGTTTCCGCTCGCTCGCCGTGGAAATGATAGGGTGCGTCCACACGGTAGATGGGCACATCATAGGCTTTCTGGATGTAGGTATAAGACGCCATGCCGGCATCGCAGGGCATATTCGAGCTGACAATGGCGCACCCGATGGGCTGCTGATTTTTAATGATCATCCCCACGGCGGCCTTGACAAAGCTGCACGAATCCGGATTCATTCCGGCGTTTTCGGCTTCGTCGATAAAATTTTCGGATGCGTCGGAATGGATCAGCGGCAGCAGGATCCCCATGGCTTCGACCAGCCAGACGTTTAGCCCCATGGCCATGCCGATCTCGGGAGGGACCAGGTCCTCATTAATGAGCAGAATCTCGGGCTGGTAGACCACCTCTTCCAGCTTTTCCACCAGGGTGACGGCGATGGACCCGATGATCAGGGCCGTGGATTCCAGATAGGCCCCTTTTCTTCCCCGGGTAAGGCGCCGCAGCAGCGTTGTGGTGGAAAAAAAACGCAGCAGCCAGGGATAGTGACGGATCACGCGGAAAGCCCCCACAGGGCCGCGTTTAAAGATGAGCTTGACGACGAATTTTAAAATGCTGCCCCAGATCAGTATCCAGTATTTTGTATAGATGACAGCGTCTTTGAGGCTTTTGGCCTCAAAAAGATAGCCGATAATGGAGTTTTTTAAAAACACGGTCGCCAGGCCCGGCAGCCTCATTATAAAATGTTTTGCGGCGGCAAATGCGTCTTTCACGATGGTGTAATCCTCCTGTCTGCACAGCGTCATTTGCCCATGCTCTCGATAAACGCCTGAATCCGGGTGCGCAACTGGCCTTCTCCGCCCGGAGCGTATTCCCGCTCCAGCTTCAGCACCGGGATACCTTCTTTCCGGAGCGCGGCCACCATGGGCATGGAATCCACGCCCCAGAGGTCGCAGAATTTGATGATTTCGATGACAACGCCGTCTATGCGGTATTCTCGTACCGTGTCGATGATGGTTTCCAATCGTCGGTCAAAGTCCTCCATCATCCGCGGGCAGAGCGTCTTTTTAAAGGCGTGCTCGGCCAAAGTCCGGATGGGATCGCTGTTGGTCTTCATCCCGATCTCCACGGGCATGAATCCGGGGATGGATCCGGTGCAGAACAGGTCCGCCGCCACCAGTCCGCCCTGGGATTCCATGACCCGGATCAACTCCGGGTCGTGGAGGTGAGACCCGGTCACCATCAGCCGGGCCCGGAATTTTCCAATGCCGTCCCGCTTTTCAATTTCTTGTTTAAAATCAAGAATTTTTGGAAGGATCAGGTCCTTGGGCGATACCAGGGCGGCCATGAGCAGCCGGTGGAACTCGGTTCCGGTAATGAGCGGGTCCGGTGGTTTTCTGAGATCTCCAATGGATTGGATAACGGCCGCGAACCGGTTCCATTCGGCAATGGCGGCATTGAGGGAATCATGGCTCATGTCCACGCCGAAATGAGAGGCGAGCTTGTCCGCCAGGGCCTGAAGCTCTTCGGTCTGCCAGACGAGCGTGGCCGCGGTCACCTTGCGGGGCACATCGAGGATATGGCTGAACGCGGGTTTTTTAAGATATTCCAGGTTGTCGTAAAGCCGCTGCATATGCACGCAGGAGGGAACGAACACCCATCCTTTCAGCAGGTCGAACCGGTCGTCAACGGCAAATTCCAGGAGACTGCGCGTGTAGGTGCAGATAAAATTGGACAGGTAGATATCGGCGATTTCAGTGCCCGCCACGCCCGGGGCGTGCAGGCGAACCGGGAAAAGCTTGTCCGCCATGAGCAGGGCTTCCGGCACGAACGAACAGGAATACCCGATGGGGATGCGGTCGTCAGCCACCGCCTGTTCCACCAAATAGTTGAGCGGGGTTTCCAGAAGATCCTGGAATATATTCATTTCAGCATTCCTCTTTAAGAAAGCACCGCGTTTAAACAGTTTTTCACTGCGGCAATGGCGGGAGAATCGTCGATTTC
>CAZRES010000084.1:0-2607 GCA_964598885.1 uncultured Desulfobacteraceae bacterium
GAAAGGGGTGCGAGTTGAAAGTAATTATTACCCTTGCCTGCACGGAGTGCAAGCGCAGGAACTATACCAGCACGAAAAATAAACGGACCAAGCCGGACAAGCTTGAGTTTAAAAAATATTGCCGATTCTGCCAGTCTCATACGCTGCATAAAGAGACGAAATAATAGCAGATTAAACAGATAAAGAGAGCCGGTTTTTCCCGGCAGAGGGTCAAATACGATCCCAAGAACAAGCCGGAAGCACAGGCGGATTTTCAGGTGTAGGCCAGTAGCTCTAACGGTAGAGCGTCGGACTCCAAATCCGGTGGTTGGGGGTTCAAATCCCTCCTGGCCTGCCACATTATCTTTATCGGGAAGCTCAAAGGCCGGGATGGTATTTTCATTGTTGTCGATTTATTTATTTTCCTTTGAGCTTTTGATATTTTAGGAGCCGCAATGGCACGTATTCAAAAGAAAAAAACGCTGGATAAAAAGAAGAAAAAATCCGAATCCGAAAATTCCCACTCGGCTGGCACCAGCCCGGAGGCAGCGGACGCAAAGGGAACCGGGCGGGGACAAACGGTTGCGCAATATGGTTCGGGCAAAGACCAAAAGAAAAAAGCCGCCCCGCTCATCACGCGATCGTCCGGCTCCGATCAATCTGCGATCATGAAAATGATCGACAGGTATTTTGGCACGTGGATTCAGTTTTTTCGGGAAGTCCGATTCGAGCTGGAGAAGGTGGCCTGGCCAACGCGGAAGCAGACTATTGGATCCACTGCTGTGGTGCTTGTCTTTGTTTTTATTCTCGCACTTTTTCTCGGCGTGGTGGACATGGGACTGTCTAGCTTTATTCGGCTGATTCTTTAGTTGCGGATTTTAGGGGGAACGCATGGCGATGAAATGGTATATCCTTCATGTCTATTCAGGATTTGAAGCACGGGTCAAAGCAAATCTTGAAGAAAGGATAGCTGCGTCGCCGTTTCGTGAAAAATTCGGCGAAGTGGTGGTGCCCACCGAGCAGGTTGTCGAGCTGGTTAAAGGAAAGCGTAAAACGTCCAATCGGAAATTTTATCCGGGATATATTTTGATTCGCATGGAACTGGATGAGGAATCCTGGCATCTGGTCAATTCCACGGCCAAAGTGACCGGTTTTCTGGGAGAAAGAGATCGGCCGGTTGCGATCGGCGATGAAGAGGCGCAACAGATTTTAAACCGGATGGAGGCCGGCAAAACAAAACCGCAGCCCAAGTTCTATTTTGAAGCGGGAGATGACGTTCGTGTGGTGGATGGACCTTTTACCAATTTTAATGGAACCGTCGAAGAGGTTAACCCGGAGAAAGGAAAAGTAAAGGTCCTGGTAAGCATTTTCGGCCGATCAACGCCGGTTGAACTGGATTTTGTTCAAGTTTCAAAAAATTAAGATATCTGTCAATAGAGCAGATCGGGAGTATTCATCTAATGGCAAAAAAAGTAATCGCACAGGTTAAACTTCAGGTGGAAGCCGGCAAGGCCAATCCATCACCGCCCATCGGCCCGGCCCTGGGACAGCACGGCGTGAACATCATGGATTTCTGCAAGGCATTTAACGCGCGCACCGCTAGTGAAGAGGGAATGATTATTCCGGCCGTCATTACGATTTACCAGGATAAAACATTCACCTTCATTACCAAGACCCCGCCGGCATCGATTCTTCTGAAAAAAGCCGCTGGCATAGCAAAGGGCTCCGGGGAACCTAAATCGGTCAAGGTCGGCAAAGTTACGCAAACCCAGATCGCCGATATTGCTAAATTGAAAATGACGGACTTGAATGCAACAGACCTGGAAAACGCCTGCAGAATCATTGAAGGAACCGCTAGAAGCATGGGTCTTGAAGTCGTTTAATGGAAAAAGGAGAAGATAGATAGCTATGCCGAAGCACGGGAAAAAATATCAGGAAGCACAAGCAAAAAGCGATCCCCAGAAGCGATATGCGTTTGCCGAGGCGATTCAGGGCGCCATTGATGCCTCCTTTGTGAAATTCGATGAAACGGTGGATATCGCCGTCAAGCTGGGCGTTGATCCGCGGCATGCGGATCAGATGGTCCGGGGCTCGCTGGTGTTGCCGCATGGTATCGGAAAGGAAGTTAAGGTTCTGGTTTTTGCCAAGGGCGAGAAAGAAAAGGAAGCCCAGGAAGCCGGAGCAGATTTTGTCGGCAGTGATGATCTGGTGGAAAAAATCAAAGGCGGATGGCTTGATTTTGACAAGACCGTGGCCACCCCCGATGTCATGGGATCCGTCGGCAAAATCGGAAAGGTGCTGGGTCCCAGAGGAATGATGCCCAATGCCAAGACCGGGACCGTGACCTTTGATGTGGCAAAGGCGGTCAAGGAACTCAAAGCCGGTAAAATTGATTTCCGGGTGGAAAAAGCCGGGATCGTGCATGCGCCCATGGGACGGGTTTCTTTTGGTTTGGACAAAATACTGGATAATATCAGTGCCTTTATCGACAAACTCTCCCGATCCAAGCCATCGTCAAGCAAGGGCGCTTATATCAAAAGCATATCGGTTTCCACCACAATGGGGCCGGGCTTTAAAATTGATCCGGTTTATGTCAAGGATTTATTGAAATAACATCATTGGTTGCCT
>CAZRES010000084.1:2707-13752 GCA_964598885.1 uncultured Desulfobacteraceae bacterium
CGGAGCCGTTGATTTGACGGGATGATGTTGTCAATCGAAGTCTAAATTCATATCTGTCAAAGACCGCAGGTTCACTCCCCCGAGTGTTTAATCGGAGTTTTCCGGCCTGTCGAGGCAGTGGTTCTGATACTGTGGACCTCTGGGTTTTTTGCAGAATCAGAAAGGAGGTGTGAATGTGCTAAAGCCAAGTCAGAAAAAAGAACTGGTCGAGGAATTACGTGAAAAATTCCAGACGTCAAAAATTGTTTTATTGACGGATTTCACGGGTCTCAATGTCGTCAGGCTCAATGATCTGCGCAGGAAACTCAAGGCTGCCGGGGTTACCTACAAGGTGGTCAAGAATACGCTGCTTATCCGGGCCGCTGAAAATACCGATCTGGCCGGATTAAAGGATTATTTTACCGGTCCGACCGCCATTGCCATGGGGTTTGATGATCCGGTTTCTCCGGCCAAGATCTTGACTGAGTTCGCCAAGGAAAACGACAAGCTCAAAATCCGTGCCGCCGCGCTGGGCGGTAAAGTGCTGGATGCGGAAGCCATTAAGAGTCTTTCCGCGCTGCCGTCCCGGGAAGTGCTGCTTGGCCAGGTGTTGTCGGTTATGAACGCGGTGCCGACATCGTTTGTCCGGGTATTGCATAACGTTCCCCAGAAGCTTGTATATGCGCTGCAGGCCATCAAAGAACAGAAAGAGGCGGCCTGAGCCGTTTATGGATGTGAAAAGAGCCATATCAGTCGACAATTTGGAAAATGAACGGATCCGTTTAACGAATTTATATTTCATATAAAGATAAAAGAATTTTTGGAGGATATATCAATGGCCACTGTTACAAAAGAAGATGTAATTGAATTTATAGCGAATATGACCGTATTGGAGCTGTCGGAGCTCGTTAAGGAACTGGAAGAAAAATTCGGTGTTTCCGCTGCCGCGCCGGTGGCGTTTGCCGGCATGCCGGCGGGCGGGGGGGGCGATGCCGCCGCCGTTGAGGAAAAGACCGAATTTGATGTTATCCTGGCCGCCATCGGCGACAAAAAGATTCAGGTGATCAAGGAAGTGCGCGCGATCACCGGTCTGGGTCTGAAGGAAGCCAAGGATTTGGTGGAAGCCGCCCCCAAGGCCGTCAAGGAAGGGATCGCCAAGGAAGATGCCGAAAAAATCAAGACTCAGCTTGAAGGCGCCGGTGCGTCCGTCGAAATCAAGTAGTAAGGTTCCGGTGGCATTGCCTTTATAAAAAGGCGCAACTATTATTGAGAATTGCGAAAGACCTTGTCCGGTTGGACCGGGCACCGTTTTTTCGCAATTCTCAAGCTGTTTATTGGAGATGGTATGACAACAGCCTCCCCGAAGTATAAACGAATCAGAAAAAATTTCGGTCGCATAAAATCGATTGTCGAAATCCCGGATTTGATCGGCATGCAGCGGGATTCGTATGACCGTTTTCTGCAAATGGATGTCCAGCCCGAATCCCGCAGGGATCATGGCGTGCAGTCGGTATTTAATTCGGTTTTTCCCATCAAGGATTTTACCGGCACGGCCTCGCTCGAGTTTGTTTCCTATCATTTCGGCGAGATCAAGCATTCGGTCAATGAATGCATCAACCGCGGGATGACCTATGAAATTTCCATGCGGATCCGCGTTCGTCTCGTCGTCTACGATGTCGATAAGGAAACCGGCGTATCCAATATCCGGGACATCAAGGAGCAGGAGATTTATTTCGGCACCATTCCTCTTATGACGGAAAAAGGGACGTTTATCGTCAACGGTACCGAACGAGCCGTGGTGAGTCAGCTGCACCGGTCATCGGGTGTTTTTTTCGATCATGACAAAGGACGCACCCATTCCAGCGGCAAGATCATTTATACTTCGCGAATTATCCCCGTACGGGGATCCTGGATCGATATGGAAATCGATCCAAAAGACATTGTCTATATCCGGATCGACAGAAGGCGGAAATTTCCCATTACTCTCTTATTCAAGGCGATGGGATATACCGCCGATGATATCCTTTCGTATTTTTATAAAACCGAAACCATCCAGATTTCCAAAAAACAATTTCTCCGTGAAGTCAACCTCGATTATCTGAAGGGCCAACGGCCGTCTAAAGATATCGTTCATCCGAAAACCGGCGAAGTCATCCTCAAAAAAGGTCGTGCCTTCAATAAACGCGCTGTCAAGGAGCTTCAGGCCGCCGGCGTAGATATGATTCCGGTTTCAAAAGATGAACTGTTGGGCCGGTTTACCGCCGGTGACATCATTCATCCCGAATCAGGCGAGGTTCTTGTAAAGTCGAATACGGAACTTGATAAGGAGTCCGTCAAAACGATTCTGGCATCGGGCATCAAAGTCTTTGATCTGTTGGTTATGGAAGGCGTTTACACCAGCAATGCCATTCGGAAGACCTTGCTGATGGACAAGGTAGACACCAAGGAAGACGCCCTGATTGATATTTACCGACGATTACGGCCCGGAAATCCCGCCACTCCGGATGTGGCACAGGAATTTGTGGACCATCTTTTTTTTAAAAACGCCTATTACGATTTATCCGGAGTCGGTCGTCTTAAGATGAACCATCGCCTGGGCATCAACACGCCCATTGATGTGCGGATCTTGCGAAAAGAAGATATTCTGCTGACGTCCAAAACATTGGTGGAACTCCGGGATAACCAGGGAGCCGTGGATGATATCGATCATCTGGGTAACCGCCGGGTGCGCGCTGTGGGCGAATTGCTGGAAAATCAGTATCGCATCGGGCTGGTCCGCATGGAAAGGGCCATTAAGGAACGGATGAGCATGCAGGAAGTTGACGCGCTCATGCCCAATGACCTGATTAATCCCAAACCCGTATCAGCGGTGGTCAAGGAATTTTTCGGCACCAGCCAGCTTTCCCAGTTTCTGGATCAGACCAACCCGTTGTCGGAAACCACCCATAAGCGCCGTCTTTCCGCCCTCGGACCCGGAGGTCTCACCCGGGATCGCGCGGGGTTCGAAGTGCGCGACGTGCACCCGTCCCATTACGGCCGCATCTGTCCCATTGAAACGCCCGAAGGACCCAATATCGGTCTGATCGTCTCATTAAGCACCTATGCGAGAGTGAATGAATTCGGCTTTATTGAAACCCCTTACCGGGTAGTCCGGGACATGACGGTCACCGATGAAATCCGGATGCTTTCCGCGTTTGAGGAACAGGATCATCCCATTGCTCAGGCCAACGCGCCCATTGATGAAAACAACCGCTTTGTCAATTCCTGGGTGATTTCACGGGTGGAAGGCGAGTTTATGCGGGTGGACCGGGAGCTGATCGAACTGATGGATATTTCGCCCAATCAGCTCGTCAGCGTTTCCGCATCCCTGGTTCCGTTTCTGGAAAACGATGATGCCAACCGGGCGCTGATGGGTTCCAACATGATGCGGCAGGCGGTCCCCTTGCTCAATAATCGAGCGCCGTTGGTGGGGACCGGCGTGGAAGGCGTGGTCGCCCGTGATTCGGGCGTAACCATCGTGGCCAAGCGGGACGGTCGCGTGGTGGATGTGGATGCCTCCCGTATCGTTCTGCAGCACGAGCCCTCGGGCCGACCCGCGGAAAAGGGTGTGACCATTTATAACCTGTCCAAGTTTATCCGTTCCAACCAGAATACCTGCTTTAACCACCGCCCCATTGTACGGAAAAATGACTGGGTGAAAGCCGGCGATATCATTGCGGACGGACCGGCCACCGATAAGGGGGAACTCGCCCTGGGCCAGAACGTCACGGTGGCCTTTATGCCATGGGGCGGCTATAACTTCGAAGACTCCATCCTGGTCAGCGAACGGCTTTTGAAAGATGGGGTGTTTACGTCCGTTCATATCGAGGAGTTCGAGGTGCTGGCCCGGGATACCAAGCTGGGAAAAGAAGAAATTACCCGGGATATTCCCAATGTCGGCGAGGAAGTCTTAAAGGATCTGGATGAATGCGGAATCATCCGGCTGGGCGCCGAAGTCGCTCCCGGCGATATCTTGGTGGGCAAAGTCACGCCAAAAGGAGAGACTCAGCTCTCACCGGAGGAAAAATTGCTGTGGGCCATATTCGGTGAAAAGGCCGGGGATGTCAAGGATACCTCTTTGCGCGTGCCGCCGGGGGTCAACGGCATTGTCATCGACGCCAAGGTGTTTGCCCGCCGGGGAGTGGAAAAGGATGACCGATCCCGTTCCATCGTGGACGAGGAAATCGCCCTGCTGGAAAAAGATCGCGACGATGAGCTCAAGGTGATCGACGAAATGGCCAGGAGCGAAATCGCTTCATTGATCACGGGCAAACAGTGCGCCACGGATCTGATGGACGGCAAGAAAGTTCTGATCCCTAAAGATACCCGTATTGATGCGAAGCGTCTGGCCAAGATTCCGTTGGTCCGATTGGACAGTATCGACCTGAAAGACACCAAGGCCGCTGAAAAGGTCCGGGATGTGATTGCCCGTTACAAAGAACAATCCCATCTGGCCCGACGGGCCTTTGAAGAACAGGTGGCGGCGTTTGAAAAAGGGGATGACCTGCCGCCGGGCGTTATCAAAATGATCAAGGTCTATGTCGCCATGAAGCGGACTCTTTCCGTTGGCGATAAGATGGCGGGACGTCACGGCAACAAAGGCGTGCTTTCCCGCATCCTTCCCGAAGAAGACCTGCCTTATTTTGAAGACGGCCGGCCCGTGGACATGGTGCTGAATCCCTTGGGCGTTCCCTCCCGGATGAACGTGGGCCAGATTTTGGAAATTCATCTCGGCCGCACAGCCAGAGGCCTTGGCGACCAGATCAATGAGCTGCTTGAAAAGCACAAACTCAATGAGTTGCGTGAAAAGTTCAACGCCGTATTTACGGATCCCGAGGATCAGTCGGTTATAAAGAACATGACTGACGAGGCGCTTACGGAGCACGCCCGGGAATACACGGAAGGCGTGTTCATGACCACTCCGGTTTTTGACGGAGCAAAGGAAGACGACATCAAAACTCTTTTGAAAGAGGCCGGCGTCAGCCATACCGGACAGGCCACGCTGTATGACGGCCGCACCGGCGAACCCTTTCACGGAAAAGTCACCGTCGGGACCATGTATATGCTTAAACTCCATCATCTGGTTGATGACAAACTGCATGCCCGTTCCATCGGTCCCTATTCCCTGGTAACCCAGCAGCCTCTGGGGGGCAAGGCACAGTTCGGCGGTCAGCGTCTCGGAGAGATGGAGGTCTGGGCGATGGAGGCATACGGCGCCGCTTATGCGCTCCAGGAGTTTCTGACCGTCAAATCCGATGATATGGCCGGCCGGACCCGGATGTACGAAAAAATCGTCAAGGGGCAGTTTACTTTTGAGCCCGGTCTGCCGGAATCCTTCCGGGTCCTGACCAAAGAATTACAGAGCCTTGGCATCGATGTCAATCTCGTGGAAAATAAAGCGTAAGGAGACGTTTCTTGGAAACCTTATTTGATTTTTTTTTAAAACCGGTCAATCCCAGGCTTTATAAGGGCGTACAGATTGCTCTGGCGTCTCCGGAACAGATTCGTTCCTGGTCCCACGGTGAAATCAAGAAGCCCGAAACCATCAATTACCGGACCTTCAAGCCGGAACGCGATGGTCTGTTCTGTGCCAAAATTTTCGGACCTATCAAGGACTATGAGTGTAATTGCGGCAAATACAAGCGGATGAAGCACCGGGGTGTGATTTGCGAAAAATGCGGGGTTGAGGTGATCCAGTCCAAGGTACGCCGTGAACGCATGGCCCATATTGACCTGGCCACACCTGTTTCGCATATCTGGTTTTTAAAGAGTCTGCCGAGCAAAATCGGCAATATTCTGGATCTGACGCTTAAGTCTCTCGAGAAAGTGATTTATTTCGACAATTATGTTGTCATTGATCCAAAAGAAACCGGACTGGCGCCTCTTCAACTTTTGTCCGAGGACAAATACCGGGAGGCGCTGGAACTCTACGGACCGAAATTCGACGCAGCCATGGGGGCCGATGCCATAAGAGAGATGTTGCGTCGCGTCGACGTGGAAAAGCTCTACCATGAACTGCGCCAGGAGATCCACGACACCGGCTCGGACGCCAAGCGCAAAAAACTCGCCAAGCGGATGAAAGTGGTGGATGCGTTCCGCCGCTCGGGTCTCAATCCGGCCTGGATGATTCTTGAAACCATTCCCGTTCTTCCGCCCGAACTGCGGCCGTTGGTTCCTCTGGAAGGCGGGCGTTTCGCCACGTCGGATCTCAATGACCTTTATCGGCGGGTGATCAACCGGAACAACCGACTCAAGCGTCTGATGGACCTGAAAGCACCGGATATCATTGTCCGTAACGAAAAACGAATGCTTCAGGAAGCCGTAGATGTTCTTATCGACAACGGCCGCCAGGGGCGGGTGGTCACGGGCACCAACAAGCGGCCGCTTAAATCCCTGAGTGAAACCCTGAAAGGAAAACAAGGTCGGTTCCGTCAGAATCTGCTGGGCAAGCGTGTGGATTATTCCGGCCGCAGCGTGATCACCATCGGTCCGAACCTTCGCCTCCATCAATGTGGTCTGCCCAAGCTCATGGCCCTGGAACTGTTCAAGCCCTTTATCTATAACCGGCTTGAGAAGAAAAATCTGGTTTCCAACGTCAAAAGCGCCAAGAAGCTGGTGGAATCCAAAATACCCGAAGTCTGGGACACCCTGGATGAGGTGGTCAAGGAATATCCGGTCCTTCTCAACCGGGCGCCCACCCTTCACCGGCTGGGAATTCAGGCCTTTGAACCGGTACTCATTGAAGGCAAGGCCATTCAGTTGCATCCGCTGGTCTGCACCGCCTTTAACGCGGACTTTGACGGCGACCAGATGGCGGTTCATATTCCGTTGTCCCTGGAAGCCCAGATCGAGGCCCGGGTCCTGATGCTGGCCTCAAATAATATTCTCTCACCGGCTAACGGGAGTCCGATCATTGTCCCCACCCAGGATATTGTTCTGGGGATCTATTACATGACACTGGGACTTCCCGGCTCCAAGGGCGACGGCATGGTGTTTTCCAATATTGATGAGGTCCGTTCGGCGTTTGACGCCGGATCGGTTGACCTTCATGCCAAGGTCAAGGTCCGCATCGACGGACGCCGTTATGATACCACTGTCGGCCGGGTCCTGCTTTGGGAAATCATTCCCAAGGGCGACAGTTATATTCTTAGGCACATCATGGTATCCACCGAGGATACGGCAAAAGAGGTTCTGGAAAAATACACCGGCGGGGAGCGATTCAAGGACCTGGTAAACGACTATTCCGAGGCCTTTGATAAAACCTATGAGGGCAATATCGGTCTGCTGGAACAAGAGGAATTTGAAGATATTTTTCAGGTGGAGCGCCCTGTCTCGGATACGCTTTATTCATTAGCCGAAAAAGATGTGTCGGATATTATTTATTCCGGCGGCAATTATCATCTGTTCCATGTCTTAGAGATTCGGCGGGAAATCCCTTTTGAAAGCATCAACATGGTGCTTAACAAGAAAGGGCTCCGGGAACTGGTGGATTTTATTTATCGCCACAAGGGTCCAAAGGCCACGGTAATTCTTTCGGATCAGCTCAAGGACATTGGATATAAATACTCGACCATGGGCGGGCTTTCCATCTCCATTGATGCCATGATTATTCCGGAGACCAAAAGCAAGATCATCGACAAAGCCGAGCAGGATGTGGCGGAAATCACCAAACAGTGGAACGAAGGCTTGATCACCCAGGGGGAAAAATACAATAAGGTGGTTGATATTTGGGCCAAAGCCACCGACGATATCGCCAATGAAATGATGGTGTCCATGGAAAAGCCCTATACCCTCGGCCATGAAACCCTTTCCGGCGATGTGGACAAACGGCTGGTGGATCGAATGGACAGCAAGGGAGAATCCATTAATCCCATTTTCATGATGGCCGATTCCGGGGCCCGGGGAAGCAAGGATCAGATGCGTCAGCTTGCGGGTATGCGCGGCTTGATGGCCAAGCCCTCCGGAGAAATCATTGAAACGCCCATTACCGCTAATTTCCGGGAAGGTCTTTCGGTGTTGCAATACTTTATTTCCACCCACGGCGCCCGCAAGGGGCTGGCGGATACGGCGCTTAAAACCGCCAACTCCGGATATTTGACCCGTCGACTGGCGGATGTGGCTCAGGACTGCACGGTCATGGAAATGGACTGCGGCGTTCAGATCGGAATCGACATCGAGGCGCTGATGGAAGGCGGTGAAGTGATTCAACCCCTTTCCGAGAGGGTTTTAGGGCGGACGGCCCTGCAGGATGTGGTGGATCCCTTTACCGAAGATGTACTGATCCGCGCCGGCGATGAGATTGATGAAATCGGGGTTGCCAAGATTGATCAGGCCGGGGTGTCCCTTGTGAAAATCCGGTCCGTGCTCACTTGTAAGACCAAGTCCGGTGTGTGCTCGAAATGTTACGGGCGGGATCTGTCCCACGGCGGCCAGGTGGAAATCGGTCAGTCGGTCGGCATTATGGCGGCCCAATCCATCGGCGAACCGGGCACCCAGCTCACCATGCGTACGTTCCATATCGGGGGAACCGCAAGCCGCCGGGTGGAGCAGGCCGATATCCGCGCGCGTATGGAGGGTACCGTTAAATATGGTGCCCTGACGGTGGCGGTAAACTCCGAAAAGCGGCGCATTGTAATGAACCGGCGCGGTGGGGAGTTTTCCATTATTTCTGATTCCGGTCGCGAGCTGGAGCGGTTTCCCGTGATATACGGGGCCGAAATTCTGGTAGCAGACGGACAAAAGGTCAAACCCGGCGATGTGCTGGCGTTGTGGGATCCCTTTACTACCCCCATCATCACGGCGGTGTCGGGCCAGGTGAAGTTCGGTGATCTGATCATCGGTAAGACCTTAAAAGAAAAAGTCGATGCCGTCACCGGCAAGTCGAGCCTGACAGTGGTGGACAGTAAGATGATGGATGGTCGCCCCCGGATTTCCATTAAAGATGAAGACGGCAAGACGGCCATTATTCCGGGATCAGGGTCTGCTCGGTATTCGTTGCCGGTTGAAACCATCGTGATGGTGGAGGAAAACGACTACGTGGCCGCCGGCGATATCATCGGAAAGCTCCCCCGGGAAACCACAAAGACCAAGGATATTACCGGCGGCCTGCCCCGGGTGGCGGAACTTTTTGAGGTGCGAAAACCAAAAGAAACGGCAATTTTAAGTGAAATTGACGGGTTCGTCAGTATTTCCAAGGCACCCAAAAAGGGCAAGCAAAAAGTTACCATTACGCCGGTGGATGCGGGCGAGAAAAAGGAATATCTCATCCCCCGGGGCCGGCACATCATCGTGCTGGACGGCGACTTTGTTAAAGCTGGAGAGCAGCTTACCGGCGGCAGTCCCAATCCCCAGGATATTTTGAGCATCAGGGGCGATGTGGCGCTGGCCCGTTATCTGCTCAACGGTGTCCAGGAAGTCTATCGGCTCCAGGGCGTGAAAATCAATGACAAGCACATTGAGATCATCATCCGCCAGATGATGCGGCGGATCAAGATCAAGACCATCGGCAGCACGTCCTTTATTCCCGAAGAGCAGGTGGACCGCAACAAATTTGAAGAGGCCAATCGGGTCGCCATCGAGCAGGGGGGAGAGCCGGCTACCGGGGAACCATTGATTCTTGGAATTACCAAGGCATCCTTGTCCACGGAAAGCTTTATTTCCGCCGCATCCTTCCAGGAAACCACCAAGGTTCTGACAGAGGCGTGCATCGCCGGCGCGTATGATCCGCTGAACGGACTTAAGGAAAACGTGATCATGGGACGTCTGATTCCGGCCGGTACGGGGATGGAGGAATACAGCCGGCACGAAATCGAGTTGGCGGGCGACGCATGAAGCAGCGGTGTCGAAAAACCGAAAGCGCTTTTTAGAAACAAGCGTGGTTTTTTGATAAATTTTCGGTAACGAGATAAAAGATCTTGACACAACGATAAAAAATATATAATATTTTCTATTTTAACTAATTGATAATAATTATGAGAATCCAGGGGGTTAGTTAGATGCCGACAATCAATCAGCTCGTTCGGAGCGGGCGTAAGCGGGTGATCAAGAAAAAGACCGCGCCGGCACTTCAAAATTCGCCTCAGAAACGCGGGGTCTGTGTGCGAGTGTACACAGCGACGCCGAAAAAACCGAATTCCGCGTTGCGGAAAGTTGCCAGGGTTCGCCTGACGACCGGTACGGAAGTGACCGCTTATATTCCGGGCATCGGGCATAATCTTCAGGAGCACTCGGTTGTTTTAATTCGTGGTGGGCGTGTCAAGGATCTTCCCGGTGTCCGATATCATATCGTACGGGGTACACTGGATACCCTGGGCGTATCGGACCGAAAACAGGGCCGATCCAAGTATGGCGCCAAACGTCCCAAGTAAAGGGATTGTGTTGAACAGATTCATCATGGTTGAAGGAATGGTGTAGTCGAGATGCCGAGACGAAGAGTGGTAGCAGTCAGAAAAACGTTGCCGGATGCGAAATACAACAGTGAATTGGTCGCCCGGTTTATCAACAAAATCATGCACGAAGGAAAAAAGAGCACGGCACAGTCCATCGTGTATGATGCGTTTGATATCATTTCAGAAAAGACCGGCGAATCACCGTTGAAGGTGTTTGAGAAGGCCATGCAGAACGTGCGGCCGCACATTGAGGTCAAGTCACGCCGGGTCGGCGGTTCCACGTATCAGGTCCCGACGGAAATTCGGCCCATGCGGCAAATGGCCTTAGCGATTCGGTGGGTACTTGCCTATACGCGAAATCGCTCGGAAAAAAGCATGGCGCGTAAACTGGCCGCCGAATTAATGGATGCGGCTCAGGAGCGCGGTGCATCAGTAAAGAAGCGCGACGACACCCACAAGATGGCTGAAGCCAACAAGGCATTTGCGCATTACCGCTGGTAAATATTGTGGGGCCGTTTTTTCCATCAATCATCATTAGAAAAACATACGGGTCTGCCGGCAAAACAAATCCGATGCCGCCGACCGGGAGGAAGACGAGATGTCAAAGAAGAAGTTTGAGCGTACGAAGCCGCATGTAAA
>CAZRES010000085.1:0-13666 GCA_964598885.1 uncultured Desulfobacteraceae bacterium
TCTCATGGACAAGGAACTGGTTTTCATCACGGTGATCGGCAAGGACCGGAAGGGGATCGTTGCCACCATTTCGGGCTTTTTATACAAAAACGATATCAATATCGTGGATATCAACCAGCGGGTCATGACCGACGGATATTTTGTCATGACCACGATGGTGGATGTCAAGGACGCGGGCATTCCCATGGAGGAGATGGCAAGGCAGCTGGAAGTCATCGGCGATGAGCTGGGCATGAAAATCCAGGTTCAGCACGAAAATCTTTTCAAGATGATGCACAGGGTGTAGCCGATGAACGTCTCGCTGGAAGAAATCTATGAAACCGCGTCCATGATCCTTTACCAGAACCTTGACATCCGGACCACCACCCTGGGAATCAACCTTAAGGATTGCGTGGATTCGGATTTTGAAAAATTCCAGGAAAACGTCTATACCCGGATCAGCTCCCTGGCCGCCCGCCTGGTGGCCGAAGCCAATAAGCTGGAACGCAAATACGGCGTTCCCATCGTCAACAAGCGGATTTCCATCACCCCGGTCAGTCTGATCATGGAATCCCACTGCGCGCCGGAAAAATTTCTGGGCATGGCCCGAACTCTGGATCGGGCCGCACGGGACGCGGGCATTGATTTCATCGGCGGTTTCGGGGCCTTGGTGCAAAAAGGAATGACCCGGTCCGACCGCATGCTCATCGACATGCTGCCCGAGGTGCTGTCCAAAACCGATCGGGTCTGCGCGTTTTTAAATGTCGGCTCCACCCTGGCGGGTCTGAACCTGGACGCGGTCAACCTGCTGGGGGGCATGCTGAAACGGACCGCCGAGAACAGCGAGAATGCGGTGGGATGCGCCAAGTTCGTGGTGTTTGCCAACGCGCCCGAGGACAACCCTTTCATGGCCGGGGCGTTTCACGGCGTGGGCGAGGGGGATGTGGCGTTAAATATCGGCATCAGCGGGCCCGGAGTGGTCAAAAGCGTGGTGGAGAAAAACCGGGACTGCGACCTGACCAAGCTATCCGAGATCATTAAGCGCACCGTATTTAAAATCACCCGGGCCGGCGAACTCATCGGCCGGGAACTGGCCGAGGCGTTGGACGTCCCTTTCGGCATCGTGGATATCTCCCTGGCCTCCACCACCGCTGCCGGTGATTCCGTGGCCAATGTTATGGAGGCTTTCGGCATCGAAAAAATCGGAGCCCACGGCTCCACTCTGGCCGTGGCCCTGCTCATGAACGCCGTCAAAAAGGGCGGCGCCATGGCTTCGGGCAACGTGGGCGGCTTGAGCGGCACGTTTATCCCGGTCAGCGAGGACAGCGGCATGATCGCGGCCGTGGAAGCGGGGGCTCTGAGTCTGGACAAGCTGGAAGCTTTGACCGCGGTCTGCTCGGTGGGGCTGGACATGTTCGCCATTCCCGGCGACGTGCCGGAAGAGACCATCAACGCCATTATCGCGGATGAACTTGCCATCGGCATTATCAATAACAAGACCACGGGCGTGCGGGTGATTCCCGTGCCCGGCAAAAAGGCCGGGGACCGGGTGGTTTTCGGCGGCCTGCTGGGCATCGCGCCGATCATGGCCGTCAACCCGTTTTCCGCCAAAGATTTTCTGCGCCGCGGGGGAAGGCTTCCTGCGCCCGTGACCAGCATGAGAAATTAAATCTTAGTAAAAATTGTCGCGCACCCGGCGAATCATCCCATTTTTTACTGAAAAATCCAACCTGACTTCTGCGTGAATCCCCCAGCTGAGCATAGGCCGCTGTTGTTCCAACCGCGTGGGCTGCAGCCAAAAAATATTGGAATGATCACGAATCCTTACCAGGGCTATCCAATATTTTCAGCCCGGTATTCCAATGAATATACAAAAGACGCCGTCGGCCTTGATAAAGGCAATCATGTATTTCAGGAATGAAGAGACGGTATTTTTAACGTTTTTACTGTCCGGTGGAAAGGGCTATACATGATTTATCGTATTTCATCTGCATGAACTTCCCTTTACTGTTGGATCAGTATAAGACGGCGGCGTGTTCCTTTATCCGGGTTTTCGAATCAATGATTGAAGCATTGCGGGCAAGGGCTGTTTAGGTTTGATGAAAACGGATCGGTCGTGGAACAGGGTTTAAAAATCATCACCCATTCACTCTGAAAGCTGAAACCGGTTATATGTTTTAGAAAAGGATTCGACAATAAAAAAAAGATAACCGCACATATGGTTAAGAAAAAAAAAGGGATTTGCGGCATTTGCAGCGCCGGCTGCTGGATTGTCGCCGAATATGACGAACAGGGCCGGATCTGCCGGGTCCGGCCGGATGAAGATTCCGAAATGGGGATTTTGTGCAAGATCGGCGAGCACTCCCCCGACATCATTTATTCAGAACACCGGCTCCGCTATCCCATGAAACGCACCGGTCCCAAGGGCACCTATGCGTTCGAGCGGATTTCCTGGGACGAAGCCCTTGATACCATTGCGGATAAACTCCAGGATATAAAGAAGAGGCACGGACCCGAGGCAACCGGGATCTATACCGGGGTGGGCACATTCGAGTTGGCGTACTGCGATGTCTACCAGCCCAAAGGCGTGGCCGTATCGTCGGCCGCAAGCGTCCTGTTTCCGTTCGGATCGCCCAACACCATGGGCGTAGGTGCCCTGTGCTACGTTTCCTACGGGATGATCGCTCCCCACGTGACCTTCGGAAAGATCTTAAACGACATGTTCAACGACATCGAACATTCCGAAATGATCGTGGTCTGGGGGACCAATCCGGCCACTGACCTGCCCCCCGTGGACATGCGCAGAATCGTTGCCGCCCGCAAGCGCGGCGCCGATGTGGTGGTGATCGATCCCCGTCGAACCGAAACCGTGAAGCTCACGGATGCGCAATGGATTCCCATCCGGCCCGGCACGGACGGCGCGCTCGCATTAGGGCTGTGCCGGGTGCTCATAGAGGAAGAACTCTATGACGAGCCATTCGTCCGGGACTGGACGGTGGGATTCGATGATTTCGCCCGCTACGTGCAGCATTACCGGCCGGAAGTGGTCGAGGAGATTACCGGGGTCCCCGCCGATACCGTCCGTTCCCTGGCCCGGCGGATTTCGGCCGCCCGGGGCGTCTCCCAGCTCATGTATACGGGAATGGAATACAGCAGCACCGGGGTCCAGGGCATTCGGGCCACCCTGGTCCTCTGGGCCCTGGCCGGCCAGCTCGATGTCCCGGGCGGCCGCTGTTTCATGATGCCGGACAACCACTTTCCCATCAACCGCGACGGCCTGATCCAAAACCCGGATACCGGCATCCGGATCGGCAAGGACCGATTCCCTGTCTATATCCGCTACCGGGACGAGGCCCATGCCATTGATCTGCCCCGATCGGTCTTGGAGGAAAAACCGTACAAGATCCGGGGACTGCTCATCCAGGGCGGATCGATGATCACCGCCTGGCCGAATCCGGACCTGTGGAAAAAGACGTTTGAAAATCTCGACTTCCTGGTCTGCATCGACCGCCAGATGACCGCCGATGCCGCCTATGCGGATATCGTCCTGCCGGCCACCACCCATTTTGAGATCGAATCGTACATGGTGTACGGATCGCTGTTTCGCATCCGGGAGAAGATGATCGAACCGGTGGGCGAGGCCCGGAGCGATTTTTTCATTCTGGCCGAACTCGCCGAGCGCCTCGGATACGGGCACCTGTATCCCCAGACGGAAAAAGAGATGTTTGATTACGTGCTCAAGGGATCGGGATTCACCTATGATGACGTCAAAGCTGCCGGCGGAACGGTGTCCATGGATACCAAGATGATGCAGTACAGAAAATGGGAAAAGGGGCTGCTGCGAAAAGACGGGCAGCCCGGATTCGACACCCCCTCGGGCAAGTTCGAAATCGCCTCCTCCATATTGGAAGAATACGGCTATGAACCGCTTCCGGTTTTCACCCCGCCGGCCGAAGGCCCCCAGAGCCGTCCCGACCTGGCCCGCACCTATCCGCTCATCTTCAATTCCGGCTCCCGGATGCGCACCAGCTTCCACACCCAGCACCACGGTATCAAGGCGCTCAACCGGCACCGCCCGGAGCCGGCCGTCACCATGAACGCGCAGGATGCGGCGGCCCGAAGCATCGCCGACGGGGACAAGGTGGGCATCACCACCCCCCGGGGCACCATCACCATGCGGGCCATGGTCACCGATGATATCGCTCCCGGGTGCATCGACGCCAATCATGCCTGCGGCTCTCCGGTGGGCCCGAAAGCCTGGCGGGAGACCAACGTCAATACGTTGACCGACCTGGACCAGTACGATCCGATTTCCGGATTTCCCGTCTATAAATGCCTCCTGTGCGACGTGGCAAAGCTCGACGTTGCAGACAACCTGGTGATCGTCCGCGACGAGCTGACCGAGGATGAAATTCCCGACACGGAAGAAGAGATTGCGGCGGCGGAAGCCATTTATTTCGACCACAACGCCACCACCCCCATGTCGGCCGGGGTCAAGGCCGCCGTAAAGGAAGCGCTCGATCTGTACGGCAATCCATCGAGCATCCACGCCCCGGGGATTGCCGCCAGAAAACGGATGGATGAAGCCCGACGGCACATCGCCGGCGCTCTGGGGTGCACGGTCCGCCGGGTGGTCTTTACCGGCGGGGGGACGGAAGCGGCCA
The DNA here is from genome assembly GCA_964598885.1 of uncultured Desulfobacteraceae bacterium. Taxonomy (GTDB): domain Bacteria; phylum Desulfobacterota; class Desulfobacteria; order Desulfobacterales; family Desulfosalsimonadaceae; genus SURF-33. The sequence goes on from CAZRES010000085.1 coordinate 4,644, forward strand.
ACCTGGCCATCAAGGGGGCCGTGGCAATGATGCAAAACGGCCGGAACCAGGTCATCACCTCTTCCGTGGAGCATCCGGCGGTGGCAAACACCTGCGGATGGCTCCGGGACCGGGGATACACCATCACGTTTCTGCCGGTGGACGAAACCGGCCGGGTGCGGCCTGAAGACCTGAAAGCGGCGATCTCAAATCGGACCGCCCTGGTTTCCATCATGGCTGCCAACAACGAAACCGGCACCGTCCAGCCCGTACGGGAGCTTTCCGACATCGCCCACGAAAACGGCGCCCTCATGCACACCGATGCGGTCCAGGCGTTCGGCAAGATAAAGGTCGGCGTCGAGGATCTCGGGGCGGACCTGTTGACGGTATCGGCGCACAAGATCTACGGCCCCAAGGGGATCGGCGCGCTTTATATGGCCAAGGGAATCGATCTGGACGTCCTGGTGCACGGCGGCGGACAGGAGTACGGCATGCGGTCGGGAACCGAAAACGTGCCCGGCATCGCCGGGTTCGGCAAAGCGGCCGAACAGGTGTTGGAAAACCTTTCGGACATGGAACGGGTGCGCGGCCTCCGGGACCGGCTCGAGATGGAAATCACCCGTCTGGTGCCGGATGCGCAGGTCAACGGCAACCCGGAATTCCGGCTGCCCAACACCCTGAGTGTGACCCTGCTCGGTTTCCGGGGGGAATCAGTGGTCCTGGAAATGGCCCGCCACGGGATCTATTTTTCGTCCGGGTCGGCCTGTCATTCCGGATCATCGGCCCCGTCCCATGCACTGACGGCCATGGGCATGTCGGAAGCCGACGCCCACTGCACCCTGCGCTTTTCCCTGGGTCGCGACAATACCGATACCCATATCGACCGGGCGCTTGAACTGCTGGAACGCACCCTGACCCATTCGAAAAACATCGTGCATTTTGTGCCGTGTCGATGAAAAGAGGGTCATCGTAACCGGATGTTTATTCCATTGCGGATACGACTATGAAAAAACAGAGGAGCTTTCCGGATAAGCAAAAGAATATGATGTACAGGGAGTGGTAGGGATGAAACAAACAGCCTTGTTACAGAAGGAAAGATATATCCCGCCGGACGAATCGGTCTGGCAGTTTGCCCATCACGTGTTTCACGGCCTTTCCCGTTCCGAAAAACGGCTTTCCTGCAAGTACATTTATGACGAGGCCGGAAGCCGCCTTTTTTCCCAGATCACCGATCTGCCCGAATATTATCCGACCGCCTGCGAGACCGAGATTTTTGAACAGCATAAATCCTTGCTATCGGGCTGGTTCTCTCAGGCGGCCTGCAATATCGTGGAACTTGGAGCGGGCGACGGCAGAAAAACCCGGATTTTGTTGGAAGAACTGCTGGGCCGGGCAAGCGATTTCACCTATGTACCGATCGATATCTCCGAAGCCGCAGTGAACGGCCTGTCAAACCGGTTTGCCTGTCAATATCCCGGACTGTGCATTAAAGGGATCGTATCCGAGTATTTCGAGGGTTTAAAATGGCTTGCCAACCAGAATCACCGCCGGAAGATCGTGTTGTTTCTCGGTTCGACCATCGGTAATTTCACTCCCCGGGGTCGAGCGAAATTTCTGGAAAATCTGCGCCGATCCATCGATAAGGAAGACCTGGTGCTCATTGGTTTTGATCTGGTAAAAGATATTGATATTATCGTGCGCGCTTACAACGACGCTAAGGGAGTGACCGCGGATTTCAATAAAAACATTCTTTACCGCATCAATCGCGAGTTGGACGGCGATTTTAACCCGGATCAATTCCAGTATTACAGTTTCTGGGATGTATCTTCTTCCGCGATTCAAAGTTATCTCATCAGTTCCCGCCGCCAAAGAGCCTATATCAAAAAACTCGATTGCACCTTTGCATTTGATGCAGGAGAGACGATCCATACCGAATCGTCCCATAAGTTTACTCCAGCGCAGGTCGCCGGCCTGGCCGCAGAAACCGGATTTGCCGTGGAAGCCGAATATTACGATTCCAGACAATTTTTTGTCGATTCTCTGTGGCGGGCGGTCTAGCAGTAGAGGCGGCTGAAGCGTCGTTTCTGCCGGGTTCGTAAAAGAATCCCTGCGTCATATGCCCTCCGGCGGTCACAATGAAAAAAGTTTCATTGATTTTTAGGCCGGTATGTTTAACTATCTCACCTTATAAGCAGTCCGAATTTAACTTTAAGGTTAGATGGAGGAGGTGGGTCCATGCCAGGGAAACGAAGATCAGTTATTGCCGGCCTTGTTTCCGCTGTGTTTTTTGCCGCCATCCTGTTTTCCGGATGCGCGGCCACCGGCCCGGTGAACCGTTCGGCGGATTATGACGTGATCATCATCGGCGCCGCTCAGGCTCACTTCCCGGGATTCCCCTGATACTGCGTCGGTAATCTGCTCTATTTGGCAAAACTGCTGGGCATATAGCGGCAGAAGAAAAAACTGCCGCAGATAAAAATCATCAAGCCAATCACGCGAATCATCCTGCCCTCCTTGTTTCATCTTTTTCTCCATGCAGTCCAGGTAGAACAACACTCCGTTTAAGTTTAGTCCATATCCATCCAATCGGTCTCCAATGTCCAGTCAGTCAAGCCGTCGGCATCTGTATCCACCTCAATTTGGCCCTGGGTGAGGGTCAGGTTGCTTCCATCCTGGGCCTCGACCCGCAGTTTGCCGGATTGGGGTTCGTCTACGTCAGTGCCCGAAATCGGCGTTTCAAAAATTACCTTCAGCGGGCCGGTGATTTGGTCTGTGGTAAATATCGCATATTGCCCGGGGCTGCCGATTGAAAAACCGGCTGCTTCTGACCGGGTGGCGGTGATATCGAGCTGGGTAATCGTCTCTTGGGTTCCGTCATCATCCGCGAATGTCAAATTCTTTCCGTCAGTTGCGACCTGCTCGGCATAATCGCCGTCAGTGGAAGTTCTCGAATAAGTCAAGCCGCCGAAATATCTTTCGTCGCCCACGTCATCGGTGAAGATGAAATCAATCGGATCGATGACGATGCGGATGTCGTAGTTATCAGCCGTCAGGTCGCCGGCAACCGCCTCGACCACGAAGCTGATGGCGCCGTTGTATGTGTTGGGATCATCTGTCGGACCGCTTTCGCATCCGCTGAACGTCAAGAGGTATTCATCTCCTGCGGAAACGGGCGTCGTAATGAATTTGTTCCACTCATACCGGCCGCCCCGCTCACAGAGATCCGACACCGGCATGCCGGTTAAGGTGTCGATGAGCCGATCCAGCGGGAAGGAGCCGATTTCAATGGGTATTGAAACAAATTCCGCGGCCATTTCGGCTATTAACCGGGCATTGCCCATGTTGATGAGGCCCGCAGTTGTCGTTATGTCAAAGGTAAAATCACTCTCTCCCAGATGAACGGTTGCCCCGTTCTTGTCAAACTTGGCCAGCAGGTTCACCGCCAGGGCATGCCCGGTGATGATGAAACCACCGTCGGGCGTCATTTCCACGTCATATGGGACTTCAGAGTAGTAGGGCGAAAACCCCTTGACTTTCTGCCAGATGATTTCACCCCCCGCATCCAGCTTGATCATATAAAAATCATCTTTGTTTGCATCTTCCTGGGTCGTGTAGGAACGGGCATCGGCGACGACAATGCAGTCGCCCGCGGGGCCGGCGGCAACACCGTAGCCGATGTCCATATCCGGACCGCCGAATACCTTGTGCCAGAGTTCATTGCCGGAATCATCGATCTTCACCACAAGCACATCGGATTCCTTTTCTGCGTAGGGTGGCGTAGCGCCCGCCACAATGAACCCGTTGTCCGGGGCCGGCAGTTGGCAGACCGCATATCCAATGCCCGTTCCGTAAAGTCCGCGCCAGATTTCACCCCCGTCTTCGTCAAGCCGGACGACAAAAACGCTTTCAGGCGGTCCAATGCCGGCGATAACAAATCCACCATCATGAGTTTTTTCCATCGCCCGGGCGCTGCTGTTTCCGGGGATTGAAAAAAAACGATCCGACCCGGCCACCTTGTTGCCGGCGTTATCGATCTTGAAAAACCAGAAATCACGTGCCCTGGCGACGCCGCAAATGGCATATCCGTTGTCGATCAGGGCAACCCCGCTTCCATGATCATATTCAGACGCCCCGGCATCATACGTTTTGGACCATTCCAGATTTCCATTATTATCGGTTTTAACGACCAAAACATCGCGATCAGCGTCCCGTCCGGTGTAGCCCACCGCGATGACGCCGCCATCTTTGGTCTGGCGGATATCATTCAGGTCCTGCTCATCCGGTGCGGCGTTAATCAGCCGCCATTTCTCATTTCCCTGGCTATCCGTCTTGAGTATAAAATAGTCCCGGTTTTCAAACGCGAAATCTGTCCCCTTCCAGCCGCATGCGATAAACCCCCCATCCGAAGCGACCGTCACGGATCTATTTTCTCCAACCTCACTCATGTCAAGGGGTCCGTAATAACGCCAGAAAGTCACGGCATTTTCCGCGCCGGTTCCGCCGCCTCCCGGAAAGACCTCATCCTCTTCGATGCCTTCATCACCGCTTCCCCCGCCGTCGCAACCGGTCAAAATCGTGGAGCAACCGATAACAAGGAAAATGGTGCATAATAGAAACAATCGATAACATTTGCCCTTTTTGCCTGAACCCATCGTTTCCCCCTCTTTTTGGATGGTTTAAATGAAGCACCCCCTTAAAGGGTAGCTGCCTGATCTGCTGCTGAGCAGGACCATGCGGCGGCCAAAAAAGCCTCAATTGTCAGAGAGACGGCAAATTGCAAGTTCAAGAGCTAAGGCGTGAGGTCACTTGTTTTTGAGCTGGCTATTTGCCGCAGGGCAACATGGTTTTCGGCTAAGTATCCTCCAAGACTGATTATTGACAGTACTCAGAGAACCTTTTTTCCCTACCAGCATGAAAGGCAAAAGAAACCGCGTGAAAAATGCTAAAGGAAAATCGGAGAATAAAAAAGCCGAACCACCATTATAAAAATAGGGATTTGCTTTTTTCAACTGGATGTATTGCAGAAATTGTCTTGTATGTCAAGCTTAGCAGGCGCATGATGTCTCACTGAAAGAAGCGATGCTTTTCCGAGGATATACCGGTTATGCCGGATAAGTTGATAATTCAAAGAAAATTCCTGAAATTCCTCTCATTTTAAACGCATTATAAATTTTGTGATTCAGCCGGACCTAGTTTTTCCGAAACGCAATAAATATAAAAACCGTCTCCACCAAGGCTGGCACGACATCATCCTCTTCCGCCTTCTTTCTTATCCCCTGGGATTTGTTTAAATAGACTCCGTCATACGGGCATATCTTCCCCTCAGGTTCGGAATATGGGGGTGAGCTGCGTCGGCGAGTCAAGGCGTCAAAGGTCTTATCCGATAAGTCGATTTAAATCCGGATTTCCCGACCGACTTTCAGATCCATGTAGGCCTCCCCTTCGTTCCGCTACTTTTCAAGTTTTCAGTGGTGATCCATTGGAAATCATGATATCTATTAAAATACTTCATTTATTATAAAAACCATGTTTTCCTGCCACGAATGCGTTTTGTGCCCATGGTTTTCAATCTGAGGCTTTCATTCTGAAAAAGGAGCACGCACCGATGATTCGACGGTTTTTTGCAAAAAGCCGGATTCGATTTTTTTGTTTTATTTTCATTCTGTTTTCCTTTTTTGCGGGCGTTGCGGTATTTCCGGTATTGGGGCCGTCCGGCGTTCATGCAGCGGACAAACCGCCCGTCCGGTCGGCCGCGGAAATCGATTATCCGCCGTTTTCCTATCTTTCCCCGGACGGCGCGGCCACTGGATTTTCCGTGGAACTGATGCGGGCCGCCCTTGCGAAAATGGGTCGGGACGTGACGTTTCAAACCGGCCCCTGGCCCGAGGTGCGGATGTGGCTGGAAAACGGGGATGTCGAAGCCCTGCCTCTGGTGGGCCGGACCGCGGAACGGGAATCCCTGTTTGACTTTACCTTCCCCTATATGTCTCTTTACGGCGCCATTGTGGTGCGGAAAACCGATATTCATGACATCTGGGACCTCAAGGACCTTGCCGGCAGAACCGTTGCGGTCATGAAAGGAGACAATGCTGAAGAATTTCTGCGGCGGCAAGACCGGGACGTTCAGATTCAGACAACAGATACCTTTACCGACGCATTCCATCTGCTTTCCAACGGCGGTTGCGATGCGGTGGTGGTTCAGCGGCTGGTGGCCCTGCGCCTGCTCCGGGAAACCAATCTCACCAACCTGGTCATTGTCAACCGGCCCATCGAAGATTTCCGGCAGGATTTCTGCTTTGCCGTGCCCGAAGGAGACCGGGACACCCTAGCGCTTCTCAATGAAGGCCTGTCTTTGGTCATTGCGGACGGGACCTATCAGCAGCTTCATGCCAAATGGTTTGCGGCCCTTGAATTACCGGAAAATCGACGCATCGTCATCGGCGGGGACCACAATTTTCCGCCGTTTGAGTTTCTGGATGAAAATGGAAGGCCCGCCGGATTCAATGTGGATCTGGTCCGGGCCATTGCCCTGGAAACCGGCATGGCCATCGAGTTCCGGCTGGGATCCTGGGCCAACATTAGGGAAGACCTGGCTTCCGGAAAAATTGATGCCATCCAGGGCATGTTCTATTCCCCAGAGCGGGATAAGACCTTTGATTTCACACCGCCTTATATTGTGAACCATTGCGTGGCCGTGGTGCGAAAAGGCAGAACTGTGCCCGTGGATGTAAAGGATCTGACGGGTTTGGATATTGTGGTGCAGACAGGGGATATCATGCATGATTTTGCCCTGAAAAACCATCTGGGGGAACCCCTTTCCACCGTGGATGCCCAGGAAGAGGCCCTGCGGGAACTTGCCGACGGCCGCCATGACTGCGCCTTGGTATCCCGGATGACCGCGTTTTACTGGATCGAGAAATATGGATGGGACCATCTGGAGGTAGGGGGTCATTCCCTGCGTGCTCCGGCATACTGCCTTGCCGTGCCCAACGGCCAAAAAGCCCTGCTTGCCCGGTTTTCCGAAGGCCTCAGGCAGATTCAGAACAGTGGCGAGTACCGGCGGATCTATGAAAAATGGATGGGGGGATACCAGCCCATGACACCGGATTTGCAGACGATTCTGCGATATGCCGCCGTCATCCTGGTTCCGCTGACGGTTCTGCTCCTGGGATTTTTTGTGTGGAACCGGATGCTGCGTCGACAGGTAGCGGGCCGGACCGAGGCGTTGAGCCGGAGTGAAGAACAATACCGGCTCCTGGCGGACAACACCCTTGATACCATCTGGACCCTGGACATGGATCTGGTATTTACCTATATCAACCCCGCCTGTCTTGCCATGACCGGATACACGCCGGAGGAATGGATCGGCTCCCGGCTGCAGGATCACTGTGACGAGGCCAATTTCCAGATCATGGCGGAAAATGTGGCAAAAGGCCTGGACAGCGGCCCGGATTTTCCGGGGGTTATTTTTGAAGCGGAAATGATCAAAAAAAACGGTGAGCCATTACCCGTGGAGATCCACGGCAAAGTTATTTTTAATGCCACTGGCCAGCCGGTGATGCTTCAGGGGGTGACCCGGGATATCAGCGAGCGGAAAAAACTCCAGAACCAGCTCATTCACGCCCAGAAGATGGAATCCATCGGCCGGCTGGCCGGGGGCGTGGCCCATGATTTCAACAATATGCTCTCTGTTATTCTGGGGTACGCGGAACTGGCCCTGGACCGCGTTTTCCCGGATGACCCCCTGCACAAGGATATCCGGGAAATAGAGAGCGCGGGCCGGCGGGCGTCGGAGGTCACCCGTCAGCTTCTGGCCTTTGCCCGTCGCCAGACCATTGATCCACGGGTCCTGGATTTAAATGAAACCGTGGAAAGCATGCTCCGGATGCTGCGGCGGCTCATCGGCGAAGACATTGATCTGGTCTGGCATCCGGGGCCGGGACGGTGGACGGTGCATATGGACCCGGTGCAAGTAGATCAGGTGCTGGTTAACCTGTGCGTGAATGCCAAAGACGCCATCGATGGTGTCGGCAAAATCACCATAGAGACCGACTGCAAAAGTTTTGATGCGGAGTATTGCGCGGACCATGCGGAAGCCTTGGGCGGCGATTTTGTCATGCTGGCGGTAACAGACAATGGCTGCGGCATGGACGCAGAAACCCTTGCAAACATCTATGAACCCTTTTTTACCACCAAGGGGGTGGGCAAAGGCACGGGTCTGGGCTTGCCGACGGTGTACGGCATTGTCAAACAGAATAACGGATTTATAAACGTCTACAGCGAACCCGGCGCCGGCACCTCCTTTCGACTCTATTTTCCGCGCCATATGGCAGCCCCGGAGACGCCGAAGGCAGTTAAGACGGATGAAATTCCAAAGGGCGGCGGTGAAACTGTGCTGGTGGTGGAAGATGATGAAACGATCCTGGCTATGGCCCGGAAAATGCTGGAACGTCTCGGGTACCAGGTGCTGACCGCTGCCGGTCCGGCCCGGGCCGAAGACCTGGCGGCGAGTCATGGAAAAACCATTGATCTCTTGATGACCGATGTGATCATGCCGGAAATGAACGGCCGGGATCTGTCTGAAAACCTCAAAACCCGTAATCCGAATCTCAACGTGCTGTTTATGTCCGGCTATACCGCCAATGTCATTGCCCATCACGGGGTTCTGGAAGACGGGGTGGTGTTTATTCAGAAGCCGTTTTCCAGAAAGGAGCTGGCGACAAAGGTGCGGCAGGCGCTTTCCGAATGACGAGTGATGAACGCGGGATCCTTTGGTGCTCGGGGCTTAACAGGCTTTCTCCTTACTCGGAATTTGTTCGAATCGACTGCGTCATACCACTACGTCTGCTCGCCAGGTTCGGAATAGGGGTAGCGAACTGCGCCAGCGAGTCAAGGGCGTCAAAGGTTGTATCCGATCTGTAAATTCAGATCCGGATTTCCCGACCGACTTTCAGGTCCATATAGGCCTCGCCGAATGCCTGGCGGAACTGTTCGATGGACCAGTCGCAACTGTCGTGGGCCGACAGGGCGACGATTTTCGGAGA
>CAZRES010000086.1:0-490 GCA_964598885.1 uncultured Desulfobacteraceae bacterium
CCTCGCAGCCTACCTGGCCTTGAAGGAGCGTTCCTAAAGCAACGCGATCATATAACGTTGGCAATATACCCCTTGCATCTTAAGGTATTACGTGGTAGAGGGACTCCACAGGTCGTTAAACTTCCACTTCTGATCCAATCAGCTTCAATTCGGGACCGGGTGTAAAGGCAGGCATATTTTCCATGTATTGGAACTGATAAGCGGACCGCTCCGCTTATCGCCGCCGAATGCTTCGCCGGCGGCGTTATCTGTAAAAGGGGGGTTTTATGAATGACAACAAAAAATATTTTTGCTTTGAGTGTGACGAAACGTATACAGAAGATGACCCTCTCTTAGGCGGAGAATTATTCTGCCCTATATGTAAAAGTAGATTGCATGTGGAGGATACTTCCTCAGTCGAGGCAACCTCAGACCAGTCAAATCCTAATACTCCCGTTCAGGAACCGATGCAGATGAACGACGAACAGAACGCTACTCAAGCCGCAGATCC
>CAZRES010000086.1:500-13626 GCA_964598885.1 uncultured Desulfobacteraceae bacterium
CGTTGGAATTGGCGGATGGCTCATCCTTCCAGCGATCGGACTCGTCCTTGCCCCGGTGATAAGCGTTGTTGGCCTGATCGCATTGTTTGGTTTGATGCCCGAACTCGCAGCTGCCGGATACGGCGGAGTCACCGCGATCAACATCGTTGCGGAGATCGGTCTGCTCGCCTTCATGATCTATGCGGCAACAAGATTCTTTGGAAAGAAGAGCAACGCCCCTGCTGTCATGATCACACTATACGCAATCCAGTTGGGTGTAGTTGTCCTATTGCTACCTATTGAACTCGGAGCGGGAGCGGAGGAGTTTGCAGTCGAATCTGGCAAGGTGCTTGTGCGTAGCGCTATCGCTGCTGCGATATGGATTCCGTATTTCAAAGTCTCGAAGCGAGTGAAGGCAACCTTCGTGAACTGAGTGCCCAACAAGCCCATCGAGGCGACGCTTGACAGCGCGCCTCATGGGCGACGTTCTCATGAAAGGAAGAGATACACCAAATGGCGATACCTGATTTCCAGAGTTTAATGCTTCCACTATTGCAGTTCTGCGGCGATGGCGAGGAACACACAAACCGTGAAGCTTTGGAGAGTCTTGCTGATGAATTTGACATGTCAGAGGAAGAGCAAAAGCAATTACTCCCCAGTGGGCAGCAACGCACTTTCGACAACCGAGTGGCATGGGCACGTGCCCACATGAAAATGGCTGGGCTTATTGAAAACACTCGGCGTGGCGTATTTCGAATTACTTCCCGCGGGCAGGAAATATTAAACAAGCCCCCTTCGGGGATCAATTTGAAATTTCTCCGGCAGTTTCCAGAATACATTGAAGCAAGGGATAAGCATAAAAACCATCGCCAACAAAACGAGGCCGATGTATCAGATGAAAAAGAAAGTCAGACACCTGCCGAACAACTTGAAGAAGCTTACCAAGTGATCCGCGATAATCTTGCCAGCGACCTCCTTGCACAACTTAAGTCGTCGTCATCGATCTTTTTTGAAAAAGTGGTGGTCGAAGTTCTCGTCAAAATGGGATATGGTGGTTCAAGGAAAGACGCAGGCAAAGCCATTGGCCGTAGCGGTGACGAAGGTATAGACGGAATTATCAAGGAAGACCGCTTAGGACTCGATATTATCTACATTCAGGCAAAAAAATGGGAGAACAGTGTATCAAGGCCTGAGATCCAGAAATTTGCGGGGGCGTTGCAAGGAAAACGAGCACGAAAAGGTATTTTTATTACCACTTCTGAATTTTCTAAAGGGGCACACGAATACGTTTCGGCCATTGACAGCAAAATAATATTAATTGATGGGCAGCAACTCTCGCAACTGATGATTGATCACAATGTGGGCGTTTCAACTGATGCGGTTTACGAGTTGAAGCAACTTGATTCCGACTATTTCACAGACAATTGAAATAAATGCGAACCAGTGGGGTGTGCGGACGCTTCGCGCCGCACACCCCGATGTTGGCCGCCCACGATAAGACCATGACCAGAAAATCCATTGTCCTTCTGTTGGCACTGTTCTGTTTCGCCATCGGATATGGGATCGTTTCCCTATTTTCGCATCATCCTGTTTTCGGCATTTCCGTGGATGATGTCGTGGGTTGGCTCGCCATTGGTTTTGGTCTCGGGCATTTACCACTCTTGCGCGGCACCGCCGGCGCCATGGGCGGAATTGTTCTCAGCGTGGCTATCAGTCGATTCCGTCCAAGGGCACAGGTATTGGTTGTTGCAGCTCTTGTGGCTTTGGCCATACCCGTGTGCGAATACGGATCATTGACCCATGGAGGAGGCGACGACCATCGGATTGTCGCCGACGAGTTGATGGTCTTCCCGCTAGCCACGATCGGGCTTCCCATACGACAGCATCCGGGACTTCTCGTCGGCGTTTTTATCACGAGCCGTCTGCTGGACGGCATCAAACCGCCTCCGGCCCGTTCCGCAGAGCTCTTGCCCGGCGGCGTGGGCATAGTGCTCGACGATGCTGTCGCGAACTTGTGGACGTTGCTGATCTGGTCGTTGGGCATATTGTGGCACCGGCGGCGGTGGAAGCAATCCTAGAATGGCCCGGCTGCAAGCCCTGACGCACTGGTTGCATCGAATAAGCCAAATTCCGCCAACCGGTTCAACCTTGACATTACCGCGGATTCATACGATACAGGAATGACGAAAGAGCCGTTTTTGTTCGGGGCGGATTGAACCGTCCGCCTGATACTGCTGTTGCAACCGGAGGATTTGAAAATGAATAAACATATTGTTGTAATCATCGCTGTTTTCCTGCTGGCCGCGGGATGCGGCGCTTCGCGCTGGAAAGATATGAACGTGGACGAAAAACCGAATTACATTATCCGCATTCAGTCGCAAATTAAAGACGGGGACGTTGTGGAGCAGAATTACCGGCACCCGGCAGATATTGACGGGCAAACCATTGCTGATTTTCTGTCCGAGTTGACGTACATGCACCCTTCATTTCTTGTGGGCGATCCAACGGAAACCCCCGTGTTCAAGGATAAAGAGATTGCCCGCATCGCCGATCCCATTGCCCAGGCCCTTAACACGGTAAATAAAAACCAAAGAGTCGCTTTTACGTCCTTTAATATCGGCGACCGCCTTTTGTTCGGAAGAAACCGGGAAACCTCGGGACTGCTGTTTGTTGATGCGGAAGGAAAGCTCAACATCGCGTTTTCCAAGATCAACCTGGAGCTGCCCATGGGTCCGGAAGAAGCTGCTTTTAAAAAGAACAGCCCTGACGACCCCCTTTCGGTCGAACATTCTGAAACGCCGCTGGTTGCGACAAGCGATTACATGGAAAAACATCTCCAGCCCGGTGGAAAGGCATACCCCATGTGGCTCAAAGCGGATGTGGGGGAAATCAAAGCCGGGGCAGAAAAAATGGAAGCCGCCGAACCTGCCCGGGAAACCCCCGAGGTCGAGGCGGTCCGGGACAGAGAACACCTCCGGTCCCAACTGGAATATTTAAAAGAGCTTTATGAGGATGGCCTGATCAGCCAGTCCGAATACGATGCCAAACGCCAAGAACTTCTGGAAGACCTCAAGTAAGTACGGCGGATAGCTCGGTAAGGGAGATGGGAGCCACCACGGCCTTGCCGATGGCCGACAGCAGCACGAAATGGATATGATCGCCCTGGCGCTTTTTGTCTCTGGCCATGGCGTCCATAACCTGATCCGCGTCAAAATCGAGTCGGGTGGGAAGGGAAAAGCGCTCCAAAAGATTCTGGAGCCGCTCCACGTCCTTTTCCGTGAGCATCCCCTTTGCCGCCGACAGCCTTGCGGCCGTCATCATGCCGATGCTCACGGCCATGCCATGGGGCAGTCCCGTGGTTTTTTCCACGGCGTGCCCGAAGGTATGGCCGAAATTCAGCTTGCGGCGCTCCCCTTTTTCCGTTTCATCCCGGCCTACGATGGCGGCTTTGATGGCCACGGAATCGTAAATAATCTCTTCCAGGATATCCAGGGACATTTCCAGGCCGTTTCCGGTGTTTTTTTCCAGAAACGCGAAATAGCCGGCATCGGCAATGGCCGCGTGTTTTATGATTTCCGCAAAGCCCGCGGCCAGGTCCGTCGTGGGCAGGGTCATCAAGATCCGGGGATCGCAGATCACGAATTCAGGCTGGGAAAACACGCCGATCATGTTTTTGTATCCGGCAAAATTCACGCCGGTCTTGCCGCCCACCGAGGCATCCACCTGGGCCAGCAGGGTGGTGGGAACATATCCGAACCGGACGCCCCGCAGATAGGTGGAGGCGACAAAACCTGTGATATCGCAGACAATGCCGCCGCCAATGCCGATTAAAAAAATACTCCGGTCCGCTTCCAGTTCGATCAGCCGTTCATAAATCTGCCGGACCGTATCGAGCGTCTTGATCTTTTCGCCGCTTTCCAGAACAATGCGTTCACAGGGCGGAAAATCCTGGTGATAATGCCGGGCGACGTTTTCATCGGTAATCACAATGGCGGGGGAACCGGCATCGGGCAGATAGGTTAAAAGGCCGGACATCTTTTCGCCCACACAGATTTTCGACCGGCCGGTTGCCCCGTTGATTTCAAGTTCGCGCACGAAGTCTCCTTCTATTCTGACACATTACGATACTAGTGCTGTCAATAACGGGCATCCGATTACGCCGGTTTTACCCTGGGCTGTTCCTGATCGGCGATCAGCCCCCAGATGGACTGCACCTGACGACACAGCAGCGCGAACTGATCCGGCAGAAGGGACTGGACCCCGTCGCTCCGGGCGTTTTCCGGCTCATGATGGACTTCCACCATAATGCCGTGGGCATCCACGGCCGCCGCGGCCCTGGCCAGCGGGATGACCTGGTCCCGGAACCCCGCCGCATGGCTCGGATCCACGATGATGGGCAGATGGCTTTCCCGCTGCACCACGGGAACGGCGGAAAAATCCAGCGTATTCCGGCTGTGGCGCACAAACGTGCGCACTCCGCGCTCACAAAGAACCACATCGGGATTCCCTTCGGCCATGATGTATTCAGCGGCCATGAGCCATTCATCCACCGTGGCCGACATACCGCGTTTGAGCAGCACGGGCTTTTTTGATTCACCGGCCCGGCGCAGGAGGCTGAAATTCTGCATATTGCGGGTGCCGATCTGAATCATGTCCGCGTATTCTTCCACCATATCGAAATGGGCCATATCCATTACCTCGGTCACGATCGGCATCCCGTAGGTCTCCCGCACCTTTGCCAGAATTTTCAGCCCTTCCTCCCCCAGTCCCTGAAAGGCATAGGGCGATGTCCGGGGCTTGAACGCACCTCCCCGAAAAATATCCCCGCCGGATCGTTTCACGTGTTCGGCTATGGTCATGGCCTGAGCTTCACTTTCCACGGCGCACGGGCCGGCGATGATGACCCGATGCCCGTTTCCGATACGCACATCTCCGACGCTGATGATGCTCCCGTAAGAGCGGGTTTCCCGGCTGACCAGCTTAAAGGGCCGGGTGACCGGAATGGTATCCTTGACGCCCGGCAGTTCCTGAAAAAACGCCGCATCAATGGCGCCTTTATTGAATAAAACGGCAATGGAAACCCGCTCTCCGCCGGGAATCGGCCGGGCTTTGAATCCCTTTGCTTCAACCGCCTGAATGACGCCGGCTATCTGTTTTTCATCCGCGTCCGTGTGCATCACAATCAACATAGAAATTTCCTTTCCAAAGGCTTTTCGGCGCCCGTGCGTAATTTACAACCAAAACCCCGTATTCCGACGATAATTACTGTTTTTTTCATCCGCTTTATGGTACGTATTTCAATATCGTCAAAAATGCGAAATGTCAATTTGCCGGTATGATATCGTAATATTTTATTTGTTTTTCCAATATTATGCGCCACCGAACAAAGGAGGAAGAGATGGCTGAAACCACGCATTTTAACCTGGATGCGTTGATGCGGCACCCGGAGGCCGAAAACGTCGTTGCATCGCGCACCACCGCCCTGAAAGAGCGGCTCGATTTCAAACCCAGTGTCTGCGCAGTCTTCCAGCATCCTTTCACCCGGCTTGAAAACGACAATCGATATATCTTCCACACCCATCGGGCGGTCATCGAAAAGCTTCCTGACATCACCAAAAATCTGGCCCAGAAAATCATTGGTTTTGATGACGCGGACACCGCCTCCGGTCAGAGCTACAATTCCAGCCGCCGGATCGGCATCGTCTTTTCCGGCGGACCCGCGCCCGGTGGGCACAACGTAATCGCCGGACTGTATGACGCCATGATCTCGGCAAATCCGGACAGCCGCCTTTACGGCTTTATTCTCGGCCCGGACGGCATTCTTGAAAACGATTACAAGGAAATCACCCGGGAGGTGGTGGATGCCCATCGCAATATCGGCAGTTTTGCCATGATCAAAACCGGCCGCACCAAGATCGATTCCCGGACCAAAATGGACAACGCCCGGGAAACCTGTAAAAAATTAAACCTTGATGCCCTGGTGATCGTGGGCGGTGACGACTCCAACACCAACGCGGCATTTCTGGCCCAGGATTTTTTCGAAGACGGCATCCAGGTTATCGGCGTTCCCAAGACCATTGACGGCGACATCCAGGTCCGGGATCAAAACGGCAGCATCCTGTGCGCCGTTTCCTTTGGATTTCATTCAGCGGCCCGGGCGTTTTCCCGAGATATCAGCAATCTTTGTTCCGATGCCAGTTCGGATGTCAAGTATTGGCATGTGTGCAAAGTCATGGGTCGCGTGGCCAGCCACCTCGGCCTGGAAGTGGCCCTTCAGGTGCATCCCAATATCATCCTCATCGGCGAGGAAATGGCCGATTTTGTTGATACGGCCCGGATCGAAAAAGCAAAAAAAGAAGGAAAAATCGACTATACCGCCTACGGCATGACCCTTCGCCATGTCTCCCGGTCCATCTGCGACGGCATTGTCCGCCGGGCCGCGGTGGGGAAAAATTACGGCATGATCGTCATCCCCGAAGGCGTTCTCGAGTTTATTAATGAAATTCAAATATTTATCATAAAACTCAATACGATTATCGCCGAATACAACCAGACCCATGACATTGATTTCCACTCCACGTTTGTCACCCTGGATGAAAAGCTCGACTATCTGCGCCGGTTGGCGCGCCAGTCCCGGGAGGACAAATCCTTTACCATCTGGAATACCCGGGATGACGATTTATTCAACGATATTCCGGCGTTTTTCCAGGAAGGGCTCCTCACCGAACGCGACAACCACGGCAACTTCCAGTTCTCCCAGATGGAAACGGAAAAAGTTCTGATGGGGCTGGTCAGTGATTATCTGAAAATCCTCAAGGAGCGGGGCGAATATAAAATCGGCATCCGTCCGGAGTGGTACCGGAAAACAATGGAAAAAGGGGGGCTGGACCCGGACGCCTACGGGCCGATCCTGTTTAAAAATTACACCTCGGCCGATGATCCCTGCCTCCTGGTTCAAAACAGCATTGTATCGGTCAAAACGCTGACCCAGGAATTGCAGCGGGAAGGCGTTCTCGGTAAAAACGGGGACATTCCCGCGACGATACTCAGGATCTATCAGGCTTCCGTGCCCAAGTTTAAAACTCAGAACCATTTTTACGGCTATGACGGCCGGGGCAGCGACCCCACTTGTTTTGACTGCACCTATACCTACAACCTGGGCTTGACGGTCTTTTCCCTGATCGCCGGCAAGGCCACGGGACAGATGGCGGCCATCAAAAATCTGGAAAAGGATTTTTCGCAGTGGGAACCCATCGGCATTCCCATTGCGCCGCTGATGCATCTGGAGGAGCGCAAAGGCAAACTGGAACTGGTCCTGGAGCGCGCCATTGTGGATCTTGACTCCCCGGCGTACCGGGTGGTCAGGTCGCTGCAGGAAAAATGGCTGGCAGCCGGCCCCGGCCCCGACGAATACCGCAATCCCGGTCCCATCCGGTTTCAGGGCCAGGATGCCGACGTGCGGCCCCTGACCCTGATTCTCAATAATCTGGGGCGGACATCCGATTCCCCTACTTCTTGATCAGGGCCGCCAGTTTATCCGCGATGGCTTCAAAGGCGCGAGCCGCCGGGGTATCGGTATATTTTTCCTGGAAGGAATCTCCCGCATCGCCGGCCTTGACCAGATTCGGATCAAAGGGAATCCGGCCCAGAAATTCAATTCCGAAATCTTTAGCGGTTCTTTCGCCCCCGCCCTCGCCGAACAGATCAACGGATTTGGCGCAATGCGGGCAGACATAGCCGCTCATGTTTTCAATCAGGCCGAAAAGGGATCGATTGATTTTCTTGCAGAAATTAATGGATTTACGCACATCGGATAAGGCCACTTCCTGGGGTGTGGTCACGATGATGGGCCTGGCGTCGGCAATGGTCTGGGCCACGCTCAGGGGTTCGTCCCCGGTGCCGGGCGGCGAATCGATAATCAGGAAATCAAGATCCCCCCAGTCCACATCGGTGATAAACTGGCTGATGGCCGAATGCTTCAGGGGACCCCGCCAGATTACCGGATCATCCTTGTTGGGCATCAGACACTCGATGGAAATGGCGCTGACATTTTCCGTATACGCCATGGGCGCCAGCTTATCCTGACCCTCATTGGGCATTACCATGCCTTTCAAGCCGAGCATCCGGGGGACATCGGGCCCGTGCAGGTCCACGTCCATGATGCCGACCTTGTATCCCCGCTTGCCCAGGGCAATGCCGAGGTTTACGGAAACACTGGTTTTTCCAACGCCGCCCTTACCGCTCATGATCAGAAATTTATACCGGATGCGGGACAGCGTATCCTTGAGTTTTTTCTCCTGCTCTTTTTTTTCGGCGTCGGGATCCTGAATGCCGACCCCTTTTGATTGATTCCCTTCCATAATACGGTTTCTCCTTATATTGATGATGGGGATGACCGTCTATGCGCGCCCATCCCTGAATTTGTGTATCCGTCAATCGCGCAATGACGGCATTATTTGGCGGGAACCCGGTGGACCTCACGATTAAAGCAGGACGGGCATTTTTCCGGCCTGCCCGTGCCACAGGACTCGTGCCATTCATACCGGCATTTGTCGCAGACAAACAAACGCTCCGTTGTGGTGATCTGGTAATTGCCCCCTTCCACGTTGATGGCCTTGCCGTTGATCAGGGCATCGGCCACGATCCGTCGCGCCTGTTCGATAATCCGACCGAACGTGGCCCGGGATACCCCCATCCGGCTGCCGGCATCCTCGTGGGAGAGGTTTTCCAGGTCCGCCAGCCGTAATGCTTCCCGCTCATCCACGGCCAGACGGACTTCTTCAAGGGCGACCATGGGGATGCCTCTCGGCTTGAAATAACAGACACCGGGGTTAAATGCGACAAAACGTTTTTTATGCGGTCTTCCCATCGTCTTTCCTTTATGAGATTTGTCTCAAAATTAATAACGATTCTGTCTTTTGTCAATAAAAAGCTGTTGAGATTTGAAAGATTTTACGGCTTATTCTTTTCTCCGCCGGATCCGCACGGAACCGGCATGAGCTCCCAGACCTTCGATGTCGGCCAGACGCATGATATCGTCTGCCTCCCGGTCAAAGGCTTCCCTGGAATATTGCACCAGGCTGGACTGCTTCATAAAGGTATCCACCGACAGTGCCGAAGAAAACCGCGCGGTGCCGGCGGTGGGGAGCACGTGATTGGGACCGGCGATATAATCGCCCACCGGCTCGGGGGTATACGGACCGATGAAAATAGCGCCGGCGTTGCGGATCGCCCCGAGATGTTCAAACGGGGCTTCCACTTGAAGCTCCAGATGTTCCGGGGCCATGCGATTGGAAAGCTCCACGGCCGCCCGTATATCGTTTACCAGAAAAACAGCGCCATACGCGGCCAGGGATTGTCTGGCGATTTCATTGCGCGCAAGCTCGTCAAGCTGGCGCTGGATTTCAAACACCGCGGCCTGGGCCACGGATTCCGAATCCGTAACCAGAACGGCCGATGCCTGGGCATCGTGTTCGGCCTGGGAAAGCAGATCAGCGGCAATATAAGCGGGGTTGGCGGTACGATCGGCAATCACCAGAATTTCACTGGGGCCGGCGATCATGTCGATTCCCACCACGCCGGCCACCATCTTCTTGGCCAGGGTCACATAAATGTTTCCGGGGCCCACGATCACATCCACCTTTTGAACGGTTTCCGTGCCATAAGCCAGCGCCGCAACGGCCCAGGCGCTGCCGGTCTTGTAAACCACATCCACACCGGCTTTCCGGGCCGCCACCAGCAGATGGGGATTCACCCCGCCGGTGCGGGTCGGGGGCGTTGTCATAACCACGCGCTCCACACCGGCGATCCGGGCGGGAATGGCCCCCATAAGCACCGACGATACCAACGGCGTCAGCCCTCCCCGGGCACCGGGCACGTACACGCCGGCCGAAGCCACGGGGTTGAAGATCTGGCCGAGCATGACGCCGGGACGATCCATGCTCATCCAGGAATTGCGTCGTTGTTTTTCATGAAACGCCCGGATCTGCGAAACGGCCCGATCCAGAGCCGACAGAAAACCCTCATCCACGGTCTTTTCGGCTGCCGCGAATTCCGCTTCATTAGCAATCAGATTTCCCGCCGACATGTCCGGCGCATCGAATTTACGGGTATATTCCACCACTGCCGCATCCCCCCGTTCCCGAACCGCGGCCAGAATGTCGGCGACCGTCGCATGGTCGTCACCGCTGATTTCAATCCGCCGGGAAAGAATCGCCTGAATGCGCGCTTCCGCGGCTTCCGAAGGGCAACTGAAAATATTCATCGCATGCTTCCCACATCAAAAAATGATGAATTCATAAAAAAACAAAGACCGTCTGTGATTACAACTGCCTATCATTATGACAAGCCGGTCCACTTGTCAATGTCTTGCATGCATGCTGCCGGAGGTGTCCTTTTATTGCCATAGTTCCGGGATAAACGAATCTTTTCCGATTGCTCCGCCAACCCGACAGGCCCCGCGCCTCCCGCCCGGAATCCGTCCACCATCTTTGATTGACATGGGCTAAATATTTTGCAATAGTCGGCCATTTGACTAAAATACGGATGCAATTCATCAAGATCGAAGGAGAAACATTATGTCAACAAATCGAATTTACAATTTCAATCCCGGTCCGGCGGCCCTGCCTCTGCCGGTCCTGGAGGAAATCCAGGCGTCGCTGCTCAATTTCAAGTCCAGCGGCATGTCCATCATGGAAGTCAGCCATCGCTCCAAATGGTTCGAAGAAGTCATCAACGACGCGGTGGCCCGGACCAAAAGACTGCTGGATCTGGATGACCGATATCACGTGCTCTTTCTCCAGGGCGGAGCGAGCATGCAGTTTGCCATGATCCCCATGAATTTTCTGGCTGACGGTAAATCCGCGGATTATGTCAACACCGGCACCTGGTCCACCAAGGCCATCAAGGAAGCCAAAATCCAGAACAAGCAGCACGTGGTGGCGGCATCGTCGGAAGACCGCAACTTCGCCTATATTCCCAAAAACATCGCCTTTTCCAAGGATGCCGTTTTTGCCCATATCACGTCCAACAACACCATCAAGGGCACCCAGTGGCATGAATTTCCGGACACCGGCGGCGTTCCCATTGTATGCGACATGTCCTCGGATATCATGTCCCGCCGGTTTGACGCCTCGAAATTCGGCATGATCTATGCCGGAGCCCAGAAAAACATCGGGCCGGCCGGGGTCTGCATGGTCATCATCCGGGACGACATGCTGGCGCTCTCGCCTGAGAATCTGCCGTCCATGTTCAATTACAATACCTATGCCAAAAACAATTCTCTGTACAACACGCCGCCGTGTTTTGCCATTTACGCGGTGCAGCTGGTGCTCAAATGGATCGAGGAATCCGTCGGGGGCCTGGATGCCATGGCGATCCGCAACCGGACCAAGGCCCAACTGCTCTATGATTATCTGGATTCATCGGATTTTTACCAGGGAACCGCCGACACGGACAGCCGGTCCGACATGAACGTCACATTCCGTCTGCCGAGCGAGGATCTGGAGAAAAAATTCGTGGAAGAAGCCACTCAGGCCGGACTGGGCGGATTAAAAGGCCACCGGTCGGTGGGCGGATGCCGGGCCTCCATTTACAACCCCATGCCCGAAGAAGGCGTGGCGGCGCTGGTGGATTTCATGAAGACATTCAAGCAGAAAAACGGATGATCCGCTGATAACCATAAATGAACTCCGATGGGCGGAATTGCAGCAACCGCTCATCGGAGTTCAATGAATTTTATGCCCGGGCGTCTGGCGGATCACGCCGCCAGGGCGTCATCGGCAATATCCGCGTTGGTATAGACCTTCTGAACATCGTCGGAATCATCCAGAGCGTCCATGAGTTTGATCATCTGCTCGGCTTCCTTGCCCGACAGGCTGACATAGGACTGGGGCAGCATGGTCACTTCCGCGTCCCCGGCGGCAATGCCCGCGTCCTCTAAAGATTGTTTCACTGTCTCGAATTCTTCCGGCGCGGTGATGATTTCATAATTGTCGTCATCGTCTTCCCGGATGTCTTCAGCCCCCGCGTCAAGGGCCGCGGCCATGAGAACGTCTTCCTTGACGGCGTTTTTTGCAACAGCAATCCATCCTTTTTTCTGAAACATCCATGCCACGCAGCCGTTTTCTCCGAGATTGCCGCCGTACTTGTTGAAAATGTGGCGGATATCGGCCACGGTCCGGTTTTTGTTGTCGGTCAGGGATTCCAGCAGGACCGCCGCGCCGCCGGGGCCGTACCCCTCATAGGTGCTCTCTTCGTACTGGACGCCTTCGAGTTCGCCGGTCCCTTTTTTAATGGCCCGCTCCACATTTTCTTTGGGAACATTATTATTCCGGGCATTGAGCAGTGCACCCCGCAGACGGGGATTGGCATTGGGATCTCCGCCGCCGATACGCGCCGCTACAATGATTTCCTTGATGATCTTGGTAAAAATTTTACCGCGCTTGGCGTCTTCAGCCGTCTTGCGGTGCTTGATGTTGGCCCATTTGCTGTGCCCGGCCATCTTCCGATCCTCCTGTTTTTCCGATTCCGATGATATAGATCTCCCGGCTTTCTTTCCGGCAACTCTGAGGCTTAAAAATTTTAACGGTTGAAAAATCCGCCCGAACCGCATTCACGAATTCCGTGAAGTCCGGACCTTGAAAAATTTTACAGATAAACACGCCCTCTTGGGCAAGCACATATCGCGCAATCCCTAAAGCCGCTTCGCAAAGCTGATGGGAGCGAACCGAATCCACCCGCTTGTGCCCCGTGGTGAAAGGCGCCATATCGCTCATCACCAGATGATAGTCTTCGCCGATGATGCCGACCAGCGCGCTGCGATCCATTTCGGCTAATTGCGATACATCGGCCTCAATGGCCCGGACATGGGCCGGAACGGGAACGACAACCGGCTTCAAATCCACGCCCACGACAGCACCGCCGGGACCGGTCAATTCTGCTGCATATTGCAGCCACGATCCGGGGGCGCACCCCAGATCGAGAACCTTGTCCCCTTTTCGGATCAGGCGGTGCTTCTGCTGAATCTCCTTGAGCTTATAGACGGAGCGGGCCGGAAATTTTTCCTTTCTGGCCTTTTGCGCATAATAATCTGCCTGATATTTGCGTTTGGATTGTCGGCGTTTCATATATGATATTTTCGGTTCGG
>CAZRES010000087.1:0-10125 GCA_964598885.1 uncultured Desulfobacteraceae bacterium
ATCTTGTCGGGTGCTTGAACCCGGAAGGTTCCATCGTTGATGTAAAATCGATACTTGATCCCATGGCGGTAAAAAATAAAGGAATACGGTTCTGGCGGTTATAGAAGCCGGATCGTTTTAGCAACGGTATTTTGGTCCATTTTTGTTTTTCATATGGATTCTGATTATGGAGAGTAAAATCGGGCTGGCCCTGGGCGGCGGCGCTATTCTTGGCGCGGCCCATATCGGCGTGTTAAAGGCGTTTCAGGAAAACAATATCGTCATCAACGCCGTCAGCGGCACCAGTATCGGCGCTTTTGTGGCCGCCTTATATGCCTTTGACGTTTCTCCGGATGATATCGAAAAAATCGCCCTGGATCTCGACTGGCTCGATATTTCCGGCTTTGCGTTCTCCAGGCTCGGATTGCTGTCAAATGAAAAAATGGGGCAAAAGATCAAAGATGTGCTTGGTGACGTTCAGTTTGAGGACGCCCGGATTTCGCTTTCCGTGATCGCCACTGACGTGGGCGGTTTTCAAAAGATCATACTTGATTCGGGCGATGTGGCCCGTGCCGTAATGGCCAGCGCCTGCGTGCCGGGGATTTTCACTCCCGTGGAAATCGACGACCGGCTGCTCGTGGACGGCGGGCTGATGGAAAACGTGCCGATTTCCCCTCTGCTCGCTCAGGGCATGAATACCGTCATCGGCGTGGACCTGAATGCCGCCCGGAAATATAAAAAACCCGATGATTTGATTGATGTTTTGATCAATGCCATTGATATCGCCATCGATAATGCCACCCGCATGCAGACGCAAAAAGCCGATCTGTTGATCGTTCCGAGACTTTCCGCTTATAATCGCACCGACAGGGAGCATGTCAGGGATCTGATCCGGGAAGGCTATACGGCGACCACGCGCATGATCGCCATCATCAAAAAAGCCGGCCGGCTTGCTGACGCCTGATCCGCCTTCGGTCACTGCATTTTTTTATCCGTGCTATGCGTAACGCCGGCAGGTCTGAGCCGCTGGATCAACCGGTTATTTTCGAGTCAGCCCGGGATACAGTTGTTCCGAACACTCCGGACAGATGCTGTGACTGAATTCGGCTTCCGAATGGGCCTTAATGTAGTTTTCGATGAGGTTCCAGTATCCCCTGTCATCCCTGATGCGCTTGCACGATGCGCAGATGGGTAGAAATCCCCGCAGCACCTTGACCTCTGAGAGCGTTTTTTTCAGTTCGAGAATCAGCTCATCTCGCTCTTTTTCAGCGATTTTGCGGCGCTCGATTTCTTGCTGGGCAATGGATAATTCAACCTGAATGTCGGCAACCTGTTTTAAGATCGCCAACACCGGTCGGTTTTCGATGGGAATTCCTTTTATCCGATTTTGCCATTCAAGGTATCCGTAAAGAAAGGGCAGGGCGAAAATCGACACTATAAGCCGACTGAGAAGGGTTCCGCTCATGATGCCGAGATATTGCGGCGTGCCGGCAAAAGCAATAGTGGCAAACAGCAGCACATCGAGCCACATGACGCCAAGGAGAGTTAAAAAGGCCCGGCACCAGAGTTTCCGGTACATGGCCGATTTACCCAGATATTCCCATGCCATGGCAAGAAAAATGAGATCCAAAAGTGTGGCCGTAACCGAGGCAATGTTGATCCTGAGACTGGGCATCGGCACATAAGCGAGATGTTCCTGACCAACAACTGCCATTTGATAATGAAGGGTGGCCGCGATGAGCGGCATCATGATCGAAACCCCGATCACGGTTGAAATGGCGATTCGCGTGGCCCGGGGGCCGTCGAAAATATAGATGACGAAAACACCCAGCAACAGGGCCGTATAAAAAACGGTGGAACCCACCACAAAAGTGATCCCCGCCACCTGAACCATCAGTCCGGCGTCGGTGACCCAGGACATGACGGCCGTGATCCCCCCGATCAGGGCATAAAAGTGAACAGGTCCGAAGCGATGTCGCAGGGAGTGGGCCCAGAGCACGAGAAAATAAACCACCATGGCCTCGATAATCAGAAGTATTGCTTCATTTCCCATACCAGACCATTGACTCCATGCTCCAAAAAGGTTGTGATTAATTTTTAACGGATTGGTGCGATAATCCGTAACATCGAATCCGTCAGGATGCAAGGAATCTAACGGGACTTTTCTGGTTTCGCGTGACACCGGGGTGCTTTGCGATATGACCGTCATCGGCGAAGAAAAAATCGACCCGACTGGTTCTGTTGATCCGCGGCAGGTTTACCATGAGACCGGACAATGCCCGCTCCACTTTTCCTTTATGATGGCAATTATGAGTAATTGGGATGGACCGCGTATCTTTCTGCGGCTGCTCTGGCGTGCGGTCAATCTTGCGGCGGCTCATAAAATACCCGGATGCCGCCGATGGTTTTTTCATAAAAGATGATATCCGCCTCGATGTCTTCGGGCAAAAAGGATTTTGCCCTGTAGGAAACGGGTTTGATGGATACCGGCCGGTCGCCGATGTATCCGTCGACACCTGTTGCTTCTTCTTCGGGCCGGGCCAGGCGGTGAGTGGTTTCCTCCCGCGCGGCGATCTGTCGGAGAATGGTTTCATGATATTTCAGACCGGCAAAGGTCTTGGTCAGCACCAGTTCTTCCACCCATTTTTTTACCATATCCCGGTCGATTTCCTGCATGGCCGCGCGCATGTTTTCGACCATGGCATAGGTGCGATCCGCGGCCTGGTCAATGGCGTCCGGGTAGCGCTGCCGATAAAACTCGACCCAGCCGGCATAAGAATGCCCCTTGTATTGCTGGATCAGGTCCGAAAGTTGCCCCACATTCCGGGGCCGGGTGGACTGAGCGTTCTGATTGGCCAGATTCATGAGCTGGGTGGTATACTTGGGGTAGGCGACCGGATTGCCGGCAATATCTTCAATCAAATTCTGGTTGGAGATGATAAACGGCCGGACCGGCGGTCGCTCAGCTCCGGTTTTTTCCGCTTCCGCATAAACGATGCCACAGGCAAAAAGGATCGTCGCGATCAGAACCATGATCCGGAGTCGCAAAACGGGTATTGTCTTCATGATCATCTCCTTTGCGTTGTTCGGGTTGATATTTTTCCCGCCCGGCAGCTCATTGCCGTCTGCAATTTTTATTCTAAACCGTTTTCGTTCATGTTGTAAATACCTATGATTTTGTCATAATTTGTTCATATGGTTTACTGTTCTTTTGTCGCGGCTTTGTAAGCGGCGGTTTGCAGACCGATCAGATCCGGCAGGTCGGACCGTTTTATATTTTCCTCGATCATCCGTTCAAAGGCGCTGCCGATGACCACTCCGTCGGCCATGGGCGCTACCGCGGCCACGTCATCCGCCGTGGAAATGCCGAAGCCCACGCAAACCGGCAGGTCGGTAACGGCCCGAAGCCGGTCCATCTGTCCCTGGATTTCCGAGGTATCCAGGCCGTCGGAGCCGGTCACGCCGGTTTTGGACACCAGGTAGAGGAATCCGTCCGCAGCCGCGGCGATTTCCGCCATGCGATCCGACGGCGTGGTAGGGGCCACCAGTTGAATCATGGAAAAATCCTTATAAGTGAAAACGCCGGTAAGTTCCACGGATTCTTCCAGGGGAAGGTCCACCACCAGAATACCGTCAGCACCCGCAATCCGTGCATCCCGGTAAAAATTTTGCGGTCCGTAAGCCATAATCGGATTATAATAGGAAAAAATAATAATCGGGATTTCATAACGGTCGCGCACGGCCCTGGCCATTTCCAGGACATGGGCCAGCGACGTGCCGTTTTTGATGGCCCGGGCCGATGACCGTTGGATTACCGGGCCGTCAGCCGTAGGGTCGGAAAACGGGACCCCGAGTTCAAGGATATCCATGCCGTTGTCGCACATGGCCGCAATGATTTTTCCGGAAGTTTTGGGGTCGGGATCACCGGCCGTGACAAATCCCACCAGGGCTTTTTCGCGCGCTTGGCGCAGTCGATCAAAGGTTTTCTCAATCCGGGTGCTCATGACTGGTGCTCCTTGTAATAGTCGGTGACGATTCCTAAATCCTTGTCTCCCCGGCCGGACAGGTTCACGATGATGATGTCGCCGGGTTTTCGGCTTTTCGCTTCCCGCATGGCCGCAGCCACGGCATGGGAGCTTTCCAGGGCCGGAATGATGCCTTCCAGACGACAGAGAGTGGAAAAAGCGTCCATGGCCTGGTCGTCGTCGATCGGGGTATAGCGCGCGCGCCGGAGTTCCTTCAGCAGGGAGTGCTCCGGGCCCACACCGGGATAATCCAGGCCCGCGGATATGGAATGCGCTTCCGCGATCTGACCGTTTTTGTCCTGAAGCAGATAGGATTTTGACCCGTGAAGCACGCCGATGGAACCGGCGCAGAGAGTGGCGGCGTGCTTGCCGGTATGGATGCCGAAACCGGCCGCTTCTACGCCCAGCAGATCCACATCGTCATCAATGAACGGATAAAAAAGACCCATGGCGTTGCTGCCGCCGCCCACGCAGGCCACCAGCAGGTCCGGCAGCCGGCCGGCAATATTCATGATCTGTTTTCTTGTTTCATCCCCGATGACCCGCTGAAAATCGCGCACCATGACCGGGTAGGGGTGGGGACCGGCCACGGACCCGATCACATAGAAGGTATCCCGCACGGCCGATACCCAGTATCGCAGGGCTTCGTTCATGGCATCCTTGAGAGTGCCGGTTCCCGAGGAAACCGGTATTACTTCCGCGCCCAGCAGTTCCATGCGCTTGACGTTGGGCGCCTGGCGCCGGATGTCTTCCACGCCCATGAAGATTTTGCAGGTCATGCCGAACAGGGCGGCGGTGGTGGCCGTGGCCACGCCGTGCTGACCCGCGCCGGTTTCCGCAATTACCTTGGTTTTGCCCATCCATCTGGCCAGAAGAGTCTGGCCCACGGTGTTGTTGATCTTGTGAGCACCGGTATGGGTCAGGTCTTCCCGCTTGAGATAAATATCAGCCCCCCCGCAATGACGGCTCAGCCGCGCGGCATGAAACAGCGGGGTGGGCCGGCCCGTGTAATCGGCCAGCAGATTTTTGAATTCTTCTTGAAACGACGGTTCCGACAGATGCCGGTTATAGGCGTCAGCCAATTCCAGCAGGGCCGGCATCAGGGTTTCGGCTACGTACCGGCCGCCGAATATCCCGAAATGTCCACGTTCATCCGGATAAGGACCATATCGGCCGGCTTTCATGTGTTTGGTGGCGCTCATGAAAATATCCTCCGTAAGGGTTTATCGACAGGACGGGCGCGGACCGCCCGAACAAATCGCTCTATTTGTTTTATGTCCTTGATCCCCGGCGATGTTTCCACGCCCGAGCTGACGTCAACGGCGTCGGGCGCGGCATCGCCAATGGCTTTTTCCACGTTTTCCGGGTCCAGGCCCCCGGCCAGGATCAGAGGATAACGCCGCCCGAAATCCCGGGCCGCCCGCCAGTCCCAGACCATGGCGTTTCCGCCGGGCAGGATTCCTTTTTTGCATTCGATCAGAAAGGCATGGACCGGAAAAGTTTCAGCCATGTCCATAGACGGCTCTCCTTTAACATAAAGCGCTTTGATCACGGGAATGGATTGTTCCGTCAGTTGACTTGCCAGTTCCGGCGTTTCCCTGCCGTGGAGCTGTATGGAAGTGAGTCCGCAATCCCGGACGGTTTCCCGGATGATCTCTACGGTTTCATCCACAAATACGCCGACTTTTGCCACCCATGAGGGCAGGGCGGCGCACACGGCCCGGGCGGTCTTCCTGTCGACAAACCGCGGGCTTTTGGGATAAAAAATCAACCCCACGGCATCCGCGCCGAGATCAACGCAAGCGCGGGCTTGTTCAGGGATCGTGAGCCCGCAGATTTTTATCTGTGGCAGGTTTGCTGTGTTTTTCATCTTCAGGATAACAGTTCCCGTATAAAGCGTTTCGGATTATCCGCCCGGACAATGCTTTCGCCGATCAGAAAGCAGAAGATCCCGGCGTTGCGGTAGGCGATGATATCATCTCGTGTGGTAATTCCCGAAGCAGCCACCGGAATCTGATCCAGGGTCAACCGGTTTGCCAGCCGGGAGGAGACCGCCATGTCCACGTCAAAGGATTTCAGGTTCCGGTTGTTGATGCCGATTAGACGCGCGCCCGGGATGGTGGTTTTGGCCAGATCATCTTCACAATGGATTTCCACCAGGGCGTCCATGCCCAAAGATCCGACAAGATCCAGATAGTCCTTTAACTGGTTTTTCTGCAGAATCCGGGCGATGAGCAAAACAGCGTCCGCGCGGATCACGGCAGATTCATAAATCTGGTAGGAAGAGACGATAAAATCCTTGCGCAACACCGGCAGCCGGCAGGAGTTGCGGGCCGCTGTCAGGTCATCGATATGACCCTGGAACCATTTTTCTTCGGTGAGCACGGAAACGGCTGTCGCGCCGCCCTGCTCATACATGGCGGCAAATGCCGCGGCATCCAGATCCGGCCGGATAATGCCCTTTGACGGAGAGGCCCGTTTGATTTCCGCGATAATACGGACTTGATCCGGCGACCCGGTTGCCAGGGCTGTTGCAAATCCCCGGCAGCCGTTCTCGGCCAGGGCCTCGGCATCGGCCCGCAGGCTCACCTCGCTCCGGTAGCGTTTTTTCCGGCTGATGTCATACTGTTTGTATGCAACGATTTCGGATAAGATATCAGGTGCCATCAGCCGTTCTCCCGGGTAAACGCGATCAGGGATTCCAGCTTGTCTTGGGCGGCGCCTGAATCAATAGAGGTTTCCGCAAGACCGATTCCCTGGGCGATATCGTCGGCTTTGCCCGCGACAACCAATGCGGCGGCGGCGTTGAGCAGCACGATATTTCGTTTCGGGCCGTTTTCGCCGGCCAGGATCTGCCGGGTGATGTCGGCATTCTGCTCCGGCGGACCGCCTCCCAGGTCTTCCGGTTCGGCGGTCCGGCCGAACCAGGTCTCGGGCGTGATGTCAAAGGTTCGGATCTGGCCGTCTTTTAATTCCGAAACCCGGGTGGGCGCGCATATCGAAATTTCATCGAGCCCGTCGTGGCCGCAGACCGCAAATGCCCGCTTGGCGCCCAGCATCTGAAGGGATCGGGCGAACATTTCCGTCAGTTCCGACGCGTAAACGCCCAGCAACTGGCAATTGGCTCCCGCCGGATTGGTAAGAGGACCCAGCATGTTGAAAATGCTGCGCAGGCCGATCTGTTTGCGGGCCGGGGCCGCATAACGCATGGCCCCGTGATAGATGGGGGCGAATAAAAACCCGATACCGATCTCGGCGATGGCTTCCTCTACGATTTCCGGCTGCGTATCGATCCTGACGCCCAATGCCTCCAGCAAGTCCGCGCTGCCGCACTGGCTGGACACCGAACGATTTCCGTGCTTGGCCACGGTAACGCCGGACCCGGCCACCACAAAGGCCGTGGTGGTGGAGATGTTGAAGGTTTTGGCGCCGTCGCCGCCCGTGCCGCAAGTATCCACAATATCGGTTGCGGAAACGGTGATCCGGGCGGCTTTCCGGCGCATGGCAACGGCGGCGCCCGCCAGTTCCTCAAAGGTTTCGCCCTTTGTGGCCAGGGCGCCCATGAAAGCGCCGATCTGGGCGTCGGTGATGTTGCCGGAAAAAATTTCGGTTATCATGTCAGCCATTTCCATGTCGGATAAATCAATTTTTCTAATAATTTTAGATAAATAATTTTTAAACATGAAAGTTCTCCGTTAGGTTTATGAAGTTGCGCAGCAGCCGTTTGCCGTTTGGGGTCATGATGGATTCCGGATGAAACTGGATCCCTTCGGTGGGATGATGCCGGTGCCGGATACCCATGATTTCGCCATTGCCGGTTTCTGCTGATATCTCCAGCACAGCGGGAAGATCATCCCGAAAAACCGCGAGGGAATGATAGCGCATGGCCGGAAAAGGCTTTTGAAATCCGGTAAAAACGCCCTTGCCGTCGGCACAGATCATGGAGGTCTTACCGTGCATGATCGCTTGGGCCGCCACGATCCGGCCGCCAAAAGCCTCGGCAATGGCCTGATGCCCCAGGCACACTCCCAGAATCGGAATTTTTCCGGAAAACCGTTGGATCACTGGAATGGAAAGGCCGGCCCCGGCCGGCGCGCCCGGTCCCGGAGAAATCACGATGCCGGCAAGGTCGCTGTTTGTGCCAAGGTCTTCCAGGGTAAACGCGTCGTTTCGCATCACTTCCACGTTTTTGCCGAATTGCCGCAGATACTGGACCAGGTTGTAAGTAAAGGAATCATAATTGTCGATCACGATGATCATGCGGGACTCTCCTTGGTTCGGGTCTGGCAGAGCATGCGCAATGCCTTCTGGATTGCCATGGCTTTGTTTACGGTTTCGATGCGTTCCCGTTCCGGATCCGAATCGTAGACGATTCCCGCCCCCGCGTTGACGGTCAGCCGCCCGTTTTCAATCATGGCGGTGCGGATGGTGATGGCCAGATCCATGTTGCCGTTAAAGGAGATATAGCCAACCGCCCCGCCATAGGGGCCCCGGGGATGATTCTCGAGTTTTGCGATGAGTTCCATGGCCCGGACCTTGGGCGCGCCCGAAAGGGTGCCGGCCGGAAATCCGGCCCGCATCAGATCCCAGGCATCACAGCCGGGTTTTAAGTCGCAGGTGATGTTGGACACCAGGTGCATGACATGAGAGTAACGCTCCACCACCATGAGATCGGTGACCTGAACGGTCCCGGTTTCCGCCACCCGGCCCAGATCGTTTCGTCCCAGATCCACCAGCATGAGGTGCTCGGCCCTCTCTTTTTCATCTTTTAACAGCTCATCGGCCAGAGCCCGGTCTTCCTGTTCGGTTTTGCCCCGGGGCCGTGTACCGGCAATGGGCCGGAGGGTGGCCACCCGATTTTCCAGCCGCACCATGGTTTCCGGAGATGATCCCACCAGAGCGATATCATCCAGGTGCAGGAAAAACAGGTAAGGGGAGGGATTGACATACCGCTGGGCCCGGTACAGGGCGATAATGTCTGGGGGCGCGTCGCAGACAAAGGGCTGGCTTAAGACCGTCTGTATGACGTCCCCGGCAACGATATGGGATATAATTTTTTTCACCTTGTCCCGGAATGTCTGGCCATCGATTACGGGGGTCAATTCCAGGTTTTTCATATCGTCGGCAGCCCTCTCCGCCGTTGGCGCGGGAGTCTGCGTTATTTTTTTCTCAAGAGCGTCGATTTTTTTCAATGCCGTTTCATAGGCGCCTTCCGCGCTTTCATTGTCCTGCCGGTAAGCCAGGACCGCCATTATCAAGGTATTGCGGATATTGTCGAAAATCAGCATTTCATCCGGCATGATGAAATGGGCCAACGGCTTGTCCGCGGGCCATTGATGGGGAATGGTTTCAAAAAAGGAGACGGTTTCATAGGTGAGATATCCCACAAGACCGCCCCAGAAGCGCGGCAGCTCCGGCATGACCGCCGGCTGATAGGCCTTCATCATTTCCCGTAAGACCGCCAGGGGATCATTGCCGTGATTAATGGAACGGACAGCACCGCTTTGCCGGATATCGATCCGGTCGGGATAGATCCGAATGTGCATGCGCGCTGATGTGCTCAGAAAACTGAACCGGCCCCATCGCTCCCCTCCTTCCACGCTTTCCAGCAGAAAAGCCGGAGCCGTGGGGTCATGAATTTTTTGAAGCACGGACACCGGTGTCTCGGTGTCGGCCAGGATTTCCCGGCAAAGCGGCACAACATCGTAATTGCTGTAAAGATCGGAAAATATCTTTTGATCCGGAAACAAGCGAAGTTGCATTTACTGCTCCTTTTTTTCCACAAAAAAAAACCGCAGGTGGTGTACCCGCGGCGGAAAATAAAAAAAACCGCGGGTCAGGGACGCCCGCGGTTTCCGGTTGATGACGAGATGGTTCAGATCATGCCCGTCCGTTGGCGGCCCCTGTAGAACAGTGCCACCACCACCAGCATTGATCGTTTGGTTGATATGTTTTCATGTATTGCCTGCTATATCGGTTCGATTTTTCATTGATCCCGGGTTTTTTGCCGCGCGCCGATGCTGCTGGCGGCTTTTTTTACTGATTGCTTATCCGTTTTTCTTTTAAAGAATATACCAGCGTCTTGTCAAGATAATTTTTGCCTAAAACAGCGCCGGATCAA
>CAZRES010000087.1:10225-13594 GCA_964598885.1 uncultured Desulfobacteraceae bacterium
GCTTGACATCAATAGCCGTCTTGACGTAAGATTAGAAATATACACAATAATTTCTCATGTTGTGGATGCGAATAATGCAATTCCCCCTTGGTCGCGTTACGAATGCTTTGTACCCGCCACCCTTGTTTATTCCAGGATTGAACGAACATGCAGATCATCACTACCCATCGCAACACGGATTTTGACGCGTTTGCCTCGGTGAT
This sequence comes from uncultured Desulfobacteraceae bacterium, assembly GCA_964598885.1. Lineage (GTDB taxonomy): Bacteria > Desulfobacterota > Desulfobacteria > Desulfobacterales > Desulfosalsimonadaceae > SURF-33. The sequence goes on from CAZRES010000087.1 coordinate 10,429, forward strand.
CGCCGGGACTGTTCTTTATCCGGAAGCCGTTCCGATTCTTCCCAAAAGCTTGAATCCCAATGTCCGGGCGTTTTTGTCGATTCATAAAGACCTTTTCGAAACCCGGTCTGCCGGTGAGATTGATTTTTCCGCGGTTGAGCGCATGATCGTCGTGGACACCGGCAACTGGTCACGGTTGGAGAAAATGGATGATTTGCGCCGGAAAAAGACCGACCTTGAGATTTTTCTCTGGGACCATCATCCCAACCCGAGTGATTTGAACCCGACCTGGTCCTGCCACGAAAAGATCGGCGCCACCATTACGTTGATGATTCGGGAGATTAAAAAGCGGCAGATCAGCTTGACACCCATGCAGGCAACGCTGTTTCTGATCGGATTATACGAAGATACCGGAAATCTCACCTTTCCCACCACAACGCCCGAGGATGCCCATGCCGCTGCCTACCTGCTGGAAAGCAAGGCGGATCTCAATATTTTATCGACCTTCCTGCAACCCGCCTATGGTGAGAAACAGAAAAATATCCTGTTTGAAATGCTAAAATCCGCCAAACGAACCAGGATCAACAATTTAAGCGTCAGCATTAATACCGTGACGATCCAGGGGCACGTTGGCAATCTTTCCCTGGTGGTCAACATGTACCGGGATATTTTGAATGTGGATGCCGCTTTCGGCATCTTCATGCATGACGACAATGACAGGTGTATTGTCATCGGCAGAAGCAATGTGGACGCCATAAATGTCGGTGCGATTGCGCGGAGCATGGGCGGGGGAGGACATCCCGGCGCTGGCTCGGCCATGCTGCGCAGCGTCAAACCCAAGGCGGTCAGGGAATGGCTGACGGAACTGCTTTCCGGGAATCAGCAGGGATCGGTTCAGATCAGCGACCTGATGTCCTATCCGGTGCTCACGGTTCCGTCGGATACGAGCATGGAAAACGTCTGGCAGATCCTCACGGAACAGGGGTGCACGGGGCTTCCGGTAGTGGGGGAGAATAACAGGCTCATGGGAATCATTTCCCGAAGAGATTTTAAAAAACTCCGCAAAAACGGTCAGTTTCAGGCGCCGGTCAAGGCATTCATGAGTACGCCGCCCATTACCATTGATCCCCGGAAAAGCCCCATGGAGGCGGCCCGTCTCATGGTCAAGCATGACATCGGCCGGCTTCCGGTGGTAGAAGACGACCGGATCATCGGCATTATGTCGCGATCCGACGCCATGACCTATTTTTACGATTTGCTTCCCGATTAGTTCGCGACACCGGAATTTTTTTGCAGGCGTTCCCGGATTTTTGTCATGAGACGGCCGATTGAAAAGATGCCGCGCATGACCGGGCTTCATGCAAGGACGAGGATTTCATCCACCAGTTTTTCAATGCCGGCGGCGACATCTTTTATTCCGGGTCCGAGCATGTAGGCAGGAGAAGTGATCAGTTTATTTGTCCGGTCCACATGAACCATGTCCACAGCGCATGGTTTGTGGACGCCGCCCATGGCGGTGATGCTTTCCGCCGTTCCCAGGTCGTTTCCGACGGTAACTTCCGGCTGTTTATCCGCCAGGATTCTCGCCAGAATGGCCGGGGAAATGCAGATGGCGCCCACCGGCTTTCCGGCTTCAACAAGTTCTATGACAAGGCGTCGGACTTCCGGGTGGATATCCGCATCTTTTCCCTTGATGGCGAAATTGCTTAAATTTTTGGCAGCCCCGCCGCCGCCCGGCATGATCAGGGCGTCCATATCCCCGGCGCTCATGGTTTGGATATCTTTGACGTTGCCCCGGGCGATCCGGGCGGATTCCACGAGAACATTTCGTTTCTCGTCGGTGGCTTCTCCGGTCAGGTGGTTCATTACATGAAACTGGTCCATATCCGGCGCCATGCACAAAGCCTGAGCTCCCTTTCGATCCAGCGCCAGGAGGGTGATGACCGCTTCATGGATTTCCGTGCCGTCAAAAACACCGCAGCCGGACAAAAGGACACCGATCTTTTTTTTCATGGGGTTGCTCCAGAAAGTTTAAAGTGATACGTCCGTCATGCTACAGTGCATCGATACCGAACCACCTTTGGGACCGGGAAAAACAGAGGTTTCCATGCGCCGGGATATCGGCACACGTTTATTTTTATCGACCTTTTCCTATCAGTAAACGCCGACCGGGTCAAGCGTTTTAGGATTTTTCAAAAATTTGGGTCCGGAAGAGCGATAGAACCTCGGGTTTATATCTTCTGCTGACGATATAATTTATTCCACTATCCGTCCCTGGCTGTCCAGAAAATAGATGGTAAACCCATTGGCAAGCGCATCTTTTTTTAATTCATCGTGTAAAACAGCCTGAACTTCATACGTTTTGTTTTTTTCCCGCGGCATGTCGAGCAGACAAGTCTGGGCATCCTCCTTTGTCAGAAAAGCCGGGATAAAAGGTGCGTTTTCGTCGTTGGTCATCCCGAAATACTGCTCATAACCGCCTGGATTTACGACAACGACGTATACCCAGGTATCCGGTTTTTGTGACATCGCCATTGTATTTTTCCTTTCCATTTGTTTTTCGATTGGTTATTCTTGTCTTCGATTCGCTGACGACGACCCTGGCATTTTCATCCATGCTTTTTTACCGCCGCCTCTGAATTGACAGGCGTACGATTGTAAGATAACGTAACCGTAACCCGGAATCAAGGATCTCCGATGATCCGTGTTTTTCATGACGGAAATGTCGTGTATCCCGGATCATGGTTGAAAATTATAAAACAACAATGTTGTTTAATGATATGCAAGTACATCCGAAGACTTCCGCCTACCGTGTCCCCCTGCCGGACAAGATCGGTATCATGGCCGATTCGCACGGTGATATCACATCCATGACACTCGGCATCGAGCATCTGGTCGAGCGCCACGCTGATAAGATCGTTCATCTGGGCGATATCTTTGATTCTGAAATCCACGATCAGCTCACCGCCATTATGGAGATGATCCATCGATACGATATTTTAGCGGTCAAGGGAAACAACGATTTTCAAATTGAAAAAATGCTGGGAAACGGCAGCAGCATCGACCTTACGGCAGCGGATCGCCAGTGCATCCGGCAGTTTTTAACATCCCTGAAGCTTTTTTTTACCTCACATGATTTCTGCTTCGCGCATTCGCTTCCCTATGACTCGATCCGTTCGTTTTATGA
>CAZRES010000088.1:0-2097 GCA_964598885.1 uncultured Desulfobacteraceae bacterium
CTTTCCTATGCGGAGTTTGACATATCCGAACGATTCGCATCCGCCTGGGAACGGTTTGGGCTGTTCGGCCTTAAAGCAGCGGCCGAGGAACCTGTTTTTCGCGCCTATTCCCTGGCCAATCCCCCGTCTGAAAAAAGACAATTGATGTTTACCATCCGTATCGCCACCCCCCCGCCGGATGTCCCGGGCGCGCCGCCGGGCATTGGTTCCTCGTTTTTGTTTTCCCTCAAACCCGGAGACCGGGTGACGCTGAGCGGCCCCTACGGCGATTTTTTCGTCAAAGACACGGATCGGGAAATGTGTTTTGTGGGCGGCGGGGCCGGCATGGCTCCCATGCGCTGCCATATATTTCATCAGCTTAACACCATCGGCACCAAACGAAAGATCACCTTCTGGTACGGGGCGCGATCCCTTCAGGAAATGTTTTACGAAAAGGAATTTCGCGAACTTGAATCAAAAAACGATAATTTTTCCTTTTTTGTGGCCCTTTCCGACCCCCTCCCCGAAGACCGTTGGGACGGCATGACCGGTTTTATCCATCAGAGCCTCTTTGAGCATTACCTGAAGGATCATCCCGACCCCACGGAAATTGAATATTATCTTTGCGGTCCCCCCGCCATGCTGGCCGCGGTTCAGAAAATGTTGGATGATCTCGGGGTTGATCCGGAAATGATTGCATATGATTCCTTCGGCTAAAAACCCGGCATTCCCCAATGGAATGGGAGGAGGGGATGTGAGTGTGCCGCGCCTTCAACGACTGACAACAATTGTTTGTATGCTGCTGATCAGCAGCTGCTGCAATGACCCTGTTTTTGGCGACATGGCCCATGCCGGCAGTTGTCAACGCATTGTGGTCACCAGTGATCCGGATTATCCCCCGATTTCCTGGCGGGACAAAGAAAATCCGGACAGAATCATCGGGGTGGCCATTGAAATCCTTGAACGTGCTTTTGCCGGAACCGGGATTGCGGTGGATGTTAAATACACGGGGCCCTGGAAAAGAGCGCTGCTGTGCACGGCCAACGGTCAGGTTGATATGATCTCCGGCCTGTATGAAAACCAGGAGCGGAAAATCGAACTGGAGTATGTTTATCCCGCGTTTATGGCCGATCCGGTTTCCGTATTTGTATTGGCCGGCGAAACATTTTTCTTCGAAAAATGGTCGGATCTGCAAGGCAGAAAAGGCGGGGTCAGAGCAGGGGACAGCTTTGGAAACGAATTCGACGCGTTTGCGCAAAAGCATCTGATGCTCGAATCCGTGAGCGAGTTTGAGCAGATGTATAAAATGGCTTCAGCGGGCCGGATTGCGTATTTCATCTATGGATATTATTCCGGCAGGGCATTTGCCGAAAAAATGGGGATCAATGATCATATTGAGATCCTGGAGCGGCCCGTTGTCCGGGAGCCGTTGTTCGTGGCGTTTTCACCCTATTCATCGTGTTTGCGGCACAAGAAATTTTTAAGCGAAAAGATCCGGGAATTTGTCAATACCGGCTTGGTTGATGAACTGATCCTTAAATATCAAACCATCTGGAAAGAACAGATGAAAAAAACCGGCCGTTCGCCCGCCGCCCCCGGCGGATCGGAAACAATCCCGGATTGACAGGGCGCTGGGGTTCAATCCGACGCATACCCTACCGGAATGATATAAAGCGGCGTTTCGTCATCGGGTAAATCCATTAACCGGCTTACCGCATCATCATCGAACGCGCCAATGGGAACCCCCGCCAGATCCAGTGCCACAGCCTGAAGCAAAATGTTCTGTCCGGCATGTCCCGCCTCCATGAACACGTATTGAATTCCCCGCTTGCCGTATTTATCCGTAGTTCGCGGAATAACACCGCAGATGACAATTACGGCGGGCGCCTGCCGGATGGCATCCTGCCCGAGAGCGGCCGCGGCAAGATTATTTTGCCGGGAGCCGGCTTTTCTTCTTGTTAATTGATGTTTGGCGGGTAAATAACGGTACAAGCCCGGTGCGATTCCCTCCACCCGATCGGCGGCCAAATGGATTTCTAGAGGATACAATGCGCCGGCGGAAGGCGATGTCCGGAATCCCGAGGGATGGGTGGTTCCCTGGGCTGCCCAGAGCAGTTG
>CAZRES010000088.1:2197-13349 GCA_964598885.1 uncultured Desulfobacteraceae bacterium
TCAACTTCATGGCGGCAACTCCTTGATTCCTATACGGATGCCTATGTCGTTATTTCAACGTCCGTATACCAGATTTTTTTTGGCAAGTATAATGCTTTCCGCATGCTGTTGATCATTTTCAAAAACTATTGACATTGGCAATTAAGTTTTGTAGGAGAAAGTATTACAAGAACGTGACATAAAATAATTTTTGGCCCTTTTCAGTCCGCTTGATCAACAGAATCGATTCCGATCCGGCGGATTGTGGAAACGCATGGATTCAAGGTCCAGTCTTTTGATTATGTCGCCCGGGGTGTTCGGGGGGCTATTCGTGTTCCGAACCCATAACCCAGACAATCAATAACCCAGACATGTAAAGGAAAGAGCAATGAGCGTAACACCCGAGACACTTGAACATGTCACGGTGGTGTCGCCGCAGGATGCTTTCAGAATCCAGTCCGAAGGAGGCCTGCTTGTCGCCGCCTTCACCCATATGACGGACTGGTGTATGCGGCGGGCCCGCGGTTCAGTTCACATCACCATGGATGTTCCAAAGGATCACAAACGAGTCGACTTTGATCTATCCCAGGCCCAGTTTGATGTTGAAGCTCTGCCGAAGCAAAAGGATATCCCGATTGTTTTTTACTGAGCCGACGATGGTTGATGGAAATCATACCACGCCGCCAGGCTGGCGGTCAAAAACGGCTACACCAAAGTTCATTGGATGCGCAGCGGAGTGAAAGGCTGGATGGATGCGTTTCTGGCCATTGAAACCGAATCCAAGCGCTTGCAGGATATCATGCTGGCCAATAAAAGCAATCCCGCGAACTGGCGGATTGCCCTGGAAGATGCCAAGGCTTTGCGAAATCCCACGTTTGTTGATTTCCGTGCTGAAGCGGATTTCGCGAAAAATCATGTGGACAATGCCATCAATATTCCGTATGAAAATCTCTGGACGTTCGCCAATCTCGAAAAATTAAATAAAAGCAAGGAACTGGTTATTATACATGACGATGCCATGATTGCCGGTATTATCGCCATTTCTTTCCGGCTGCTTGAATACACCACATACGTTCTTAAACAATAAGGATAAGAGTTACAAAAAAGTTCCCAGACGTACCATAAAGTACCCAGACAACGGCAGATCACAAGAACAGGAAGAAAAAAACAGATGATCAGGCGGATGTTATGCGCCTTGATCACCAAAAACCAAGCAATGAAAGGAGAAATAAGATGGGACATTACATGTACAGCAACACCAATGAGGTCACTCCCTATCAACGTCTGTTCGCGGCGCTTAATGGCGAGAAGGCCGACCGGGTGCCGGTTCATATCTATCCGCGGTGGGCGGCCCTGGAATTTCTCGGGGTAACCTTCAAACAGGCATGGGATAATCCGGATCTTTATGTCAAAGCCCAGGTTCTGGCCCAGGAGCGGTTTCAGTACGACTGCGTCATCGACTATGACATGATGGGCCCGGTGGAAGAGGCCATGGGCGCCAAACTCAAGTACCCGGAAAACGACGTCCCCCAGATTGCCGAACCCCTGATCAAAACCAAAGAAGACATGAAAAACGTCAAGTGGAAGCTTGACCCGCGCAAAGACGGCAACATGCCCAGGGTTCTTCATGTGGTCCGGGAACTCAAGCGCGAGCTGATCCGGCGCGGCAACGGCACCCAGCAGGTCCCCATCATGACCTGGGGAAGCTGTCCCTCCCGAACAGCCGCCTGCCTGACCGGCTTCAAGGAATGGTTCCTGATCGTGGCCAAGGATCCGGACTGGGCTGTCGAATTGATGGAAAATGCTCTGGACGGCTGGCTGCAGATGGTCAAGGCGGCCTGGGAAGAAGGCGTTGACTGTGTCTGGATCAATGATCCGGTTTCTTCCCGTGACTGCATCTCCCGCAGCCATTACGAAAAGCTGACCCAGCCTTACGAGCGCAAGTTCATCGAAGCGATCCGCCGGGAGACCGGCATGAAGATCATCATGCATCCCTGCGGCAACTGGCATGACCGGATGGATCTGGTATATGAAAACCAGGCGGACGGCTATTTCCTCGGCCCCATGGATATTGATATGTGCATGAACGTAGCCAAGGAAACCCGGGAAAAAGGCACCGTTCCCAACCTGAAGTGCATCAGCGGAAACATCGGCGCCGCCACCCCCTCGACCTTCGATGGTCAAAAACCCGTGCCGTATGCATCGACCATGAAAAAGAGCAAGCCCGAAGAAATCGAGGAAGAATGCAAATACGTGATCAAGGCCATTGAAGACGCGGATCTGCGCTGCATTCTCGGCCCGAACTGCTGGGACACCAAAGGCTCTCCGTTTGTCAATCGGGACGCGGTCACATACGCGGCCAGAAAGTACGGACGCTACTAACAGACGGTTTACTGGTGTTGAGTTTAACTACCATTTTCCCGGTCCTTTTATCATTTCATTTAAAAGGACCGGGAAAACACAGATCAGACAAAAAGACAACCAAGGAGAATATAATATCATGAGTTATCTTGAGGAAATCAGCAAGGCCGTCTTCGACGGCGACGAGGCAAAAACAGCGGAACTGGTCCAAAAGGCGGTTGACGAGGGCAAAGATCTTGATGAACTTCTGGACAAGGGACTGGTTCAGGGCCTTCGGGACTGCGGCTCCGGTTTTGAAAAAGGCGAGAAATTTATTCCGGAAATGCTGATGTCGGCCGAAGCCATGAAGGCCGCCATGACGATCCTGAAACCGTTGCTGGTCGCCAACGTCGATGACGACGCCGGCGGACATGCCGTTCTGGCCACAGTGGAAGGCGACGTGCACGACATCGGCCTGGAACTGGTCGGCACCATGATGGAAACCGCCGGTATTAAAGTCCACAACATGGGACCGGATGTTCCCACGGATGACATTATCGCCGCGGTCAAGGAAGAAAAACCCCAGATTCTGGGTCTCTCCGCACTGCTGTCCAACACCATGGACGTCATGCCCGAGATTCTGGAGCGCCTGGAAAAAGAAGGCATGCGGGATTCGCTTAAAGTCATGATCGGAGGGGCGCCCGTAAAACAGGACTTCTGCGATGAAATCGGTGCGGACGGTTACGCTTATGACGCGTCCGCTGCTGTTCCCAAAGCCAAAGAACTGCTGGCGCAGTTGAGGGGTTAGTCGCTTACCCGATCCATACATGTTGTGTGAGAGGCGTCGTCTGCTATGTGAAATGACCCGGAAATGCAGACGGCGCCGGCTCCGGGATTCGGGTGATGGTTTTTTTCAAATATGCGGACCCAGACGTTACATTTGCCGATCCGGGATTATTTGAGAAAACCAAACGAAAAATGACATTTATCAAGAAAGGGGAAGGCCATGGAAAAAGAAAAAGACCAAAACCAGGACAAGAAAAAAACATCATTGATCGAAAAACCTGTTTCCCGGCGAGATTTTTCCCGCATCGCCATGACCATCGGACTGACTTCCACCCTGTTTGCGTGGGACAGTTTCACCAGGGCGGGAGCCACGCCCAGCGCACCCATGCTGGCCCAGGCGGCAAAAGACATTGAAGCGGAGCGCACCCGCAAAAAAGCGAAATACCGCTTCCGGTTCGGGGCCGCCGGCCACAGCGAAGACACCACCTGGGTGGCCAAATCCGGAACACTCGATTTTGTCCGGGAGCTGGAAGAGCGGACCAATGGGGAAATCCGCGTGGATTATCTGGGATCCAACACCATCTGCGGTGAAATGGATTGCGCCGAAAAATGCGCCAACGGCATTATCGATTTTTATCTCGCATCCACCAACAACGCCGCCGTTACGTTCCCTTATCATCTCAACCTGGACTGGGGCGCTCTCTGGCAGAACCGGGCCCAGCTTTATTCCTTTGCCTACGATTATCGCAGCGAGCTGCTCTGGCGGGAACCCATGCGCCGCCTCTACGGCATTGAAATGCTGTTCGGCGATTACGGCCTTCGCGCCTTATTCATGAGCAAAAAGAAATATGGCGAGGGCACGCCGGCAGTCGATACCCTGGCGAAACTTCAGGCCACCAATGCCAAAGTCCGCACCACCGGCACCAACTTCGGTCTGTTGAGCCTTCAGCTCATGGGCGTCAATCCTGTGGCCATTTCCTATGAGGAAGTGGTGGATGCCGTGCGCCAGGGCGCCATTGACGGGGCCGATGCCTGGGAAGTGCCGTTTTCCATGATCCGCTTTACGGAATACACCGGCCAGTATCTTTATCTGAAATACTGCTCCGGCAACTGGGTTACGGGCATGAACTACAATAAACTAAAAGCTCTGCCCACCGATGTTCAGGAAACCATCATGGAAGCCGCTTACCTGACCCAGGTCATGGTTCACGGCAAGCAGGAAGCCGCCATCTTCATCAAGGCCGGGGCCGGAGAACTGGAAGATCCGCCGGTGGGCAGCGAGCACTGGGTGTCCGACGTCCGCAATGTCATCTGGTCGGATGAGGAATACGACAAGCTGGAAAGAACTATTTCTCCCAAATACAATCCGGATCCCTGGAAAAGATACCGGGAACAACATAACAGACTGTACGGCAAGGGCGATATTTTCGAGGAAATGTATGCCGTTGCCCGGGAAGTGCCCGCCAATGCCTATGCCATTGACGTAGCTCCCAAGCGCTGGTGGCTGCCCAATCCCCAGTGGTGGAAAAACGGGGTATGGAAACGGGGCTCCGGCATGTGGGTCAAGCGGACCAAAAAAGAATTCTAATCAAGCTTTATTATCAAAAGCGGCCTCCCGGTTTCCTTCGAGTGGCCGCTTTTGATATATATGAAGCTGTATACGTTTGATGACAACGCATAGGAATTGCCGGTGATATGAAAATATTGATATCTCTTCAGGCTCTCTATGCGTTTTCAGTTCAACAAATTTTTATACGAATGTCAGGAGTTTAATCAATATGAAAAAGATTCTTTACTGGCTGAATGAAAATGTCGAAAACACCCTGATTTTCCCCATGTATTTTTCCATGATGATGATCATGGCCATCGGGGTGGTTCAGCGGTTTTTCTTTGCCACGGCCTGGCACTGGGCGGTTTACATCTGTATTGCGCTTTTTGTCTGGTTTTCCTGGCTGGGATGCTCCTGGAACATCAAGGAACGAGCCCATTTGCGGCTTTCGTTTTTCCGGGATAAAATGCCGCGGTCGGTTCAATTCGCCCTGATGATGCTGGATTATGTTTTTTGGCTGATATTTGGAGTTATTGCGATCTATTACTCCATTCATCATATTATCCGGCTGCATGAAACCGGTGCGATGGTGTATGGGACAGCCACGATTCCCCAATGGGTATTTCCGGCTGCCATCCCAGTGGGGTTTTCCATTTTGTTTATCCGGGTGATTCAGTGCGCCATCACGGACATTAAGGATTTAGTCAATGGTCGGCCGTTAAAGACCCGACCAACCACCACCGTACATGTATAGCCTAATTTATGGAAAGGGTTTGTTAAATGTTTGGAATACCTGACGTTACAACTATCTGGATTATAACGGGGCTTACCGCCGCTCTCTTTGTCACGGGAGCGCCGATCTTCCTGTGCATTGCGTTCTGGTCGATCATGGCATCCCTTGTGCTTGATTTTACGCTGTCAAACATCGGGTCGACGGCCTATACGGGTCTGAGCTCCTACGCGCTGCTGGCCATGCCCCTGTTTATCCTGACCGGGGACTTTATCGGCGCCGGGGGTATTGCGGCCAAGCTGGCCAATCTGTTTACCAAGCTCACCGCGCCGCTGCGGGGCGGGCTGGCCATTGCATCCATTTTTACCTGTTCCGCGTTTTCCGCCATTTCCGGCTCCAATTCCGCGACCGTGGCCACCATCGGAAGAATCATGATCCCGGAGCTCAAGAACCAGGGGTATCATCCGGAATTTGCCGCCACCAGCGTGGCATCCGGCGGTATTGTGGGCATCCTGATCCCTCCCAGCATTCTGATGATCGTCTATGGCTTCACCGTTAACGTGAGCGTGCTTGATCTGTTCAAGGGCGGCGTCGGACCGGGAATCCTGGTCAGTCTTGCCCTTGCCGTTGCCACCATGTACTGGTCGCGAAAATTCGGGTGGGGCAAGCCGCAGCCGTTCAGCGGCAAAGCCGTGGTTAAAGGGGCCTGGGACGCCAAACTGGGGCTGGGTGCTGTTTTTATCATCCTTTATATCATCTACGGCGGCATTTCGTCGCCCACCGAGGCGGCCGCCATTGCCGCGCTGTACTGCATGCTCGCCGGCACGCTGCTGGCCCGGCAGGTCAAACTCAAAGACATCCCCGGCGTGTTTTTGTCCAGCGGGCGCGTCAATGGACTGCTGGCGCCGGTTATTGCCATTTCCATCGTGCTTCAGCAGGTGTTCTCCATCCTTGGCGTTCAGCCGGCGATTGCCGACTTTGTCCTCGGGTTCGGCAGTACGACGTTGATCATTTTGGCCATGATGGCGATGATCGTTTTGTTCGGCTCCATCATGGAGTCGATTTCCGTGACCATTGTTCTGGCCCCCATTCTGGCGCCCATTGCCGCCCAGCTCGGTTTTGATCCCATCCACTTCGGGTTGATTTTTGTCGTGGGGCTTTCGCTGGGATTCATTACCCCGCCCTTTGGTCTGGATTTGTTCGTGGCATCTGGAATTACGGGCATTCCATATGGCGATTTAATCAAGTGGCTGCCCCCGTTTTTGATTTGCATCCTGGTTGCCTGGCTGCTGGTAGCCTTTTTCCCGCCCATCACGTTGTTTTTGCAGTGATGCGCAACTAAACGATTCCCGCCTGTTGCCAACCCCCGCTGCCGGTCAGATCCATTACCGGCAGCGGGGTTTCTTTTTAAAACACCGCGGAAAGTATAATGACCGGAGACCCGGCACGGATTTTTTCGGATCCCCGCGAAGAAAAACGTTTAATGACGACATAAGCGCCGTCATAAGCGATTTCCACGGTCAGATGCAGTTTGTTACGGGCAAAAAAGGCCATCCCCAGGCCGGCCAGTATTCCCGGGCGGGAATGGCGCAGATCATCGCCGGCCGTGATATGGTAGGATCCGCCGATCCGGACAAAAGGCGAATGGGTGTGGTTTGGCAGCAAGGGGGCGATCAGGGAGACGGAAGCCGGGATCTGGATATGATCGGAATCCCTGAACAGCATCATGACCGGCCCGACGCCCCCGCCGATGCGCACTGTTTCCGTGATGCGATAATGCATCTGAAACTGGAATCCGAACGACCATTGCATCACGTCACGGGAAGCGCCTTTGGCCGCGGCGTTTTTTTTATACGCCGAGCGGACATCTTCAAATCCGGCATAATGGGCGTATCCAGCGGAAAAGACCCATGAATCCTCCTGATCACCGGAAAAGCATGGGGCAGGCAGCATCAGCAAAATCAGAGCGCAGAAGAAATGCCGGATACGCGCTTTTTTACCGAATGTTCTGATTTTTGCCATGTCGGATTTCCCGCTGCTTGCCGGAACGTTTACCCTCTATTTTTTCGGGCGATCAGTAAGATCGAAGCGATTGGATCAATTGCATATCCGGTTTAAAGGGCACTATCGGTTCCGGAGAATGGGCCAGCTTTTCCACCGGAACAGCGGGCATATGCGTCAGGTGGTGGTTGCAGGCGATGACCATGAGTTTTTCCAGGTTGACCACATCCGCGATATTGTAGGCCACCAGGGTATGCAGGGCTTTTACGCTCCCATGCCAGTAATAGGCGTTCCACAACCGCACCGCAAATTCCCCGTCCAGCCCGTCGAGCTCGGCCCGATGAATGCCCGCCTTTTTTTCGCATCCCTTGAGACCGCCGGAAAACCCGATGGGTTTTAACACATAACGGAGATCAATATGGGCGTGTTCGAGGGTGATGTTAAACCATCGTTCCATAACGGGGATATCGAACCGTTTGCCGTTATAGGTGATGATCAGATCATATTTTTCAATATCGGCGACAAAATCATCAAGATTGATTCCGTTGACGTAATGGCGGATCTGCCGGCCGTCATAAAGGGCAATGGTGGTGATCTCCGGTTGATAAAGCCCGGTGGTTTCAATATCAACATAGGCGGCTGTTTCCCGGTTTTCAGGGAACAGCCGCCAGGTTTGGGCCGCGGGCAATCGTTGGGCAAAATAATTCAGGTTCCGGTTTTCCAGATGGTCCATGGAAGCGGTGATTTCCGCTTCCATTTCGCCGCGCAGACGCTTATTGAATCCGCCGTGAAACGGCAGACGATCCATAAGGGCTTTCCAGGTCAATATGTTTTTGTCCCATAAACGCATTTCCCGTTTCAGGCCGATATGGCTGAGATGGCAGAAGGTGTGCTTCAGCATGTTGCGATCATCCTTTCAGTGAATTTCGTAATCTAATTGTCAAGGCATGCCGGAAGCTGCGCCAGATCCGTAATCACCAGATCCGGCTCGACAGCGGCGCAACCCGGATCATTTTCTTGCTGCCGCAGGGAGCGGCAATCGCCGGCAAACAGCACGGTTTGAAACCCGGTATTGCGGGCCGGCACAATATCGTTTTTCATGTCGTTTCCAACATAAACGACGGATGCGGCCGGCAATCCCATCTGTTTGATGCGGTCGGCGGCCTTTGAAAACATGACCGGATCCGGTTTGGCGCGATGGTGCAGATAAGAAAAAAAGACCAGATCGGGTTGAAATCCCAAGGCCTCAATCGGGGCGTGGAAAAACAGATCAAACAGATGGGACGTATAGAACTGGGCATTGGATATGAGGCCGAGCAGCAGGTTGCGTTGACGCAGAATCTCGATGGTTTCCCGGGCATGCGGCATGGGCCAGGTGGGGTTGGCGATCATTTCAAATTCCACGGCGAATCGTTTTGCGGTTGACGGATCACGGGTTCCCAGAAGCTTCATCCAGAGGCGATCCACCTGAATTTCCGGAAAGTCGATTTTTTGCGCGCGCATCCGGGCATGTTCGGCGGCCACCGCATCTCTATAGGCGTCGATAAAGGCCGGAGCCGATTGGCGGATTTCGTATTTCTGCAGGAGGCGTTCCATCTGAGCGCCAAAGAGCCGCTGATTGTTCATGGCATGGATATCGGCGGACTCCGAAATCAGCAGGGTGCCGTATATGTCAAACAAGACCGCGCGGATCGGGGGGGTCAGGCGGCCGCTTGGGGAAAGGGTTGTCGGCTCCGGCAACAGGGGCGCGATATAAGACGCCATGAGAGATTTATAGGACATGGCCGTTTTCCCAGTGAATCATGTAAAACTGTTTTGGGTCGAGAAATTGCCTGGCAAGGATTTTTTTGTCAATGGCGTGCCGAACCGGAGTGCGGATAACGGCGTCATAACAATCCATCAACTGACGGCGATGGACGGAACCGTGGTATTGGCGCATTACCGCCTCCCGATTGTGCCGGATCCGCCGGTCCGGATCCGGCGCCCGGACGATATCTTCCAGAAACGGATTGCGCATCATAATTTCATGTTTTAATGATGTATCGGCCAGCATGTTGCGCAGGACCTGTTCCTGGGCGGTTTCGTCGAGATACCCGAAATCAATGCCATCGTTTTCCAAAATGGAATTAAACGCCCGGGTTGTCCCGCAAGAATCCCTGTTCATGTGAAACCGCGCATAGTGCCGGGCAAAAACTGTCTGCCATTGATGATAAAACCGGTCCAGATCAAATGCGTCCAGGGGGATCAGAATGCGGGAGTAGAGATGATCCAGCATCAGACCGTTTGTTTCAAAGTCCCGGCACGCATGGTCGATCCGGCGGCCGGCCAGCAGGCGATGGACGGTCCAGGGTTCCAGAAAGGCAAACCCGAAGCCTTCGGTGACGCTGGTGGTCAGCATGCAGGCCGCCGCGCCCACCAGCTCGGAAAACCCGTATTGGCGGGCCGCTTCAAACAGAACGGGGAGATGATAATCCGCCTGGAGACGGCGCCAGCGCCGGTACGTGGGATGATCCGCGGGGCTGGTGGGGGCCATGGTGATGGCCATAATTCGGCCCGGCGGGAAAAACAAACTGATGAAAAGGGCTTCTCCGATATTTTTCCGTTTGATGGCCCGGACCGGATAAAGGATCAACTCCTTGGGAAACGTGGTTTTTGTGTCGATGTGAAGCGGTTCGACATAATTGGGAATCAGATGCAGGCCCGCACCCAGTAATCCGGCCTTGCGCAGGATGGCCTGGTCCCGGGAATTGATCACCCCGTAATGGCAGTTTGGCGGATAAGGATCTTTTGAAAAATAGGCGTTGGGTCGGCCGTTTTCCGCAAAATCATGCACCTGGAGAAACAGACGGAGACCGCTGTCTTGCAGAATGGACAGGATTTTTAGAAAATGTTGATTTTTGGCCAGCAGCGGGTTGTGGACATGGCAGATGTCGCAGCCGTCTTTCCACTTCCGGAAGATGGCGGTCATGACGGCTGCGGCGCTTTTTTCCGCAACTTCCCGGGACCGGGATGAATGCGCGTCCGCCAGGGTGTAACCGATGCCGGGAACAACCGCGATATCGCCGGGAAAATCATCGGGCGGGGCTTCGCCGGTGATGACCAGGCAATCGGCGGCTCCGGAAAGGGCGGCGATTTGACGCCGGATTACCGTGGTAACCCCGCCGGGTCTTAAATGGTAATGAATAAAGACGATTTTCATGAACCAGCGTCCGTGACGTATGGCGCGGGATCAGGGATTCCAGCCTCGGAAAATCCTTTTAAGCGAAGAATGCAGGAATCGCAAACACCGCAGGCCAGCCCTTCTGGGGATGGATTATAGCAACTGCGGGTTATGCCATAATCCACTCCCAGCCGGATGCCCTCGCGGATGATGTCCGCCTTGGACATGTGCAGGAGAGGGGCATGAATCCGGATGACGATACGATTTTCCACCGCGTCCCTGAGGGCCAGGTTGGCCATGTTTTCAAACGCTCTGATAAAGGCCGGCCGGCAGTCGGGATAACCGCTGTAATCCACGGCATTGACGCCGATAAAGATATCCGGCGCGGACTGCGCCTCCGCCCAGGCAAGGGCATGGGAAAGAAAAAGTGTATTGCGGGCCGGTACATAGGTGACGGGGATGGCCCCGGTCATGGTTTCCAGGGACCGCTTTGTCGGGACTTCCATGGCGGCATCGGTCAGGGCTGATCCGCCGATGCGGCCCAGGTCTAAAGAAATGATCTCATGCCGCGCAATATTCATGGCGGCCGCCACCTTGCGGGCGGCGG
>CAZRES010000089.1:0-12653 GCA_964598885.1 uncultured Desulfobacteraceae bacterium
AATTTCCAATTAGACGGATCGGGCAGGGTGGCCGCTTTGGCGGCAGCTGCGAAATCGGCACGATATCCGCCGTCCAGGCGGTCGCGATATGCTTCGGTAAGCCGGGAGGGATAGAAATACACCCGCAACCGGTTGTCGTCTTCCCAGTGAGCGGCTGAACCTTTGATGTCAAGCACCTTGTCATTTACCGAAACCCGTCCTTTGGTATGAAAATCCATCGAATATCCGGTTGGGCAAAACACCAGCGCTGCAAGCAAGCAGACCAGAGCAAATAAAAGTATTTTCTTCATGGATCACCTCTTGCCGTAAAATGGGTTGGGGAATTTTTGGCTGCTTTCTTACCGCTGCCTGATATGCCGTGCAATGGTATATGGCGGGATCACCATAAAGCAGACGCCGATAACCGCCATTAAAAGCTGGAAAAACCACAATTCGTAAAATTGCTGAATATCCGCCTTTGACGGGTTGTTTTTTTCATAAAGCACCGTTACCGTATCTCCGATTCGGTAATCGGTCCAAGCGGCGTATGAATCCACTGAAAATGTCACCGTTTCTCCCTTGTGGGTGTTAAACCGAACTACCGGCACACGGTCTGCTCTCTGATCCTTTTGAAGCATGCCGGTTTGCAAGATATCGAAACCTACGACGGTTCCCGTTGTCCTGGCAGCATGCCTGACAAAATCCTTTTTGTCTGCGTGTAGAAAATAAGCACCGGTAAGCATCGCAACGCCGATACATACAAACAGGCAGACGGAAAGGATGCCGACGATCCTTTCCGTCTGTTTTTCTTTGTCTTTCGTTGAGGGGTTCATAAGTTTATGACCTTATCCTCTCGATCTTCCACTCAACTGCAATAAATCATACTCGCGAGCGAAGCTCATAATGCATCGTCTTTCAGCCCACCCTGCCACTGGACGGGGATAACTTGAGGCGGCAGTAGCCGGAGTCAGGTTGAAGCAATTGGGGTTCTCGGGATGCAGGAAGCGAAGCGACTGGAACCATAAAAAATCGCCCGCCCGCTGGGTTGAGAATTATTCCCTGGTTTCAGGCTTTCCGGCGCCTGCCGTCCGGTCTCTCCATTTCCCTTTTGGCAATAAATTTTGCATGTTCGAAACAATGGCAACTTTTTCTTCCCAGGATAAGGCCGCAAGTCTTCTTCTGCGGGCGGTTTTCGCGTTTTTAATTCAGACTCCCTGTGATATTTAGAAAAATATTACCCTCATATGGTATTGTGGTCAAGGCATATTGGATTGAAATCCGTTCATTTACAAGAAAATCAAAGATTTATCCTGTACATTTTCTGGTTGGGTCAAATTTTCCAGTCAAACACTTTTATTCTATTTTCAATTTTTTGAAGGGTTGCAATCAAATCATTTTCATTTGGCAGGTCACCAATAACCAAATCTTTAAAAATGGTTCTGTAGGTATTTTGAATACGTTTCCAGGTCATTCCCGGATCTTTAAAGATAATTGCCGAACAGGGATGATCTTTCAACCATGCATTGTTGTTTTTATAACCAATGAAATCGTCTTCACCAACCTTTTGAAGCATTTTAGAAAAATTATCACTTTTGAAGAATGAAATTACTGATTCATTCTTCAACATTTGATCAAGGTCATATATATGCCTGATTTTATCTGATAGGGCCGGATATGGCTCATCCATTCGTGAGAAGCGGACCAAGCTCATTCCACAGGAATTTCAGGTAATATCTCCTCAACTATTTTACTGATCTGGCGAAGTTTTATTTTCAGCTGGTTATCGTTTTCATCTTCATTTCGAAAGATAACCAGATCAATATCTTCTGAAAATCTTTGAATCATTTGATGACACTTTGAAAGGCAGGTTCCTCCTTTGAAGACGATTTGATCAGCCATATCTGAATGGAATATTTTATTTAGCACCAGAGTGACCCAATAATCTTTTTCAATATAGATTTCCGGAATGCGAAACCGCTGGGAGGCCGCTAAAACTGCATTCCTGAAAAGGTCTTTATTTTGGTGCAGTTCCATTATTTTATATTCCATTTCTCTGCTGTTGACAGTATATCCGGTATTATTCCCAATTTATATTCCGTCAGCGGATTCAAGCTTTGTTTTAAATAGTCCAGGTCCAGATCCATATTAATTTTTTCCAGTAATGCCCCTAAAAATGCCCGTGTCCGGGGCGGATATTCATTTACATATTGAAGAAGCAGTAAAAGTTCCTTCTTTTTTAATGATGAAATAGTCGCAATCAATAATTTTATTGCAGCTTTTCTATCCAGATCCGGTATCTGTTTAAAATCTTTTAAAGCATCAAGAATTTCCAATAGGTGGTAATTCATACTTGTAACATCAATATAACTTTTGACCCGTCTAACGTTTATATTCCCGATCCGGGTACGGATTTCTTTGACCTTGCTTGCGACTTTTATGTCCTTGGGGACTTGAGAGGTCAACCCCATCCTGTTATATAATGCCGTGCCTGTTATATAAGCAATCCTGTTGTTCCCGCTAAATAGATAGGGTCGAAGCAGATTCTCTTCGCCTGGTTTCAATTCACCAAATACTGTTTTTTGGGGTTTATAAAAAACGCCGGTCGATACCCGTTTGATTATTTTTTCTGCGATCAGTCTTTCTATTGTTTTGGTGGCGGCACCATACTCATTATTTGAGATGTCAAGCTCCCGATATTTGAAGGTTGTACCTGCCGGCAGCTTATTGATAGCTTCTTTTATTTTTTTTGATATTTTCATATTTTTACCCGATCAATAGTTTTGACTGAAACGATAGGGCGTCAACATTATTTTGTCAAGTATTTTCCGGAAAATACTTGACAAAATGAACCTTGGAAGAGTTGAACATCCCTGAAATCCTTGTGCAGCCACTTATCAGCCGTGATTTTGTATGATCGGTGGCCCATACCACTATCAGTTACTGCTTCAACGAATTGAGCTTCGTACGGTCGCCCGTTGCTGAAAAGAAGGCCACAGCTTGATGATTTATATGAGGTCTCTTTCAGAAATCCTTATATTCAGCCTCTTGTCTTTTCTTAAAGTATTGCGAGCGTACTCAGCAATCGCGGCGCTCACCTTTCTTGCCGTCTTCGGCAATTCTGATAACCCCGCCCAGCCGCCGGGAAACGGCTGCCGGTGCGTTTCAAACAAATTCGTTAACCCGCCTATTTGCATGGACTTTCCAAATTTAGTCTGCTATAAGCCATTGACGAATCAATAAACCGCATCTACCATCCATTTCCGATACCAGGTCGTTTTACAGGGATGTCATCATGAAGCTTGAAGAAATAGCCAAGGGCAATCTGATCTCCGGGATTGAGCAGTCCGGGCCGGTGCGCATCATTGCGGTGGAAGACGCCGGCGAAAATGCGGTCAGTGTGGTTTATAAGAATCAGGCCGGCAACCTTGGCGAGCGAATGCTTTTTCGCGGCGATGAACATCTGCTGGCGCCGGCCGAAGACAAGCGGCCCTGGCAGTTCAATGCGCCGGGCGGAGCCTTCAAGCTCGCTGTGGAAGCCCTGCGGATTCATCTGGCCCATCTCTTCGATCCCATGATGGCCATTCATACGTCCAATGTCATCCCCTTGCCCCATCAGATCACGGCCGTCTACGAATCCATGCTGCCCCGCCACCCCCTGCGGTTTGTCCTGGCAGACGACCCCGGCGCCGGTAAAACCGTCATGGCCGGCCTGTACATCCGGGAATTGATGATGCGCAGCGATGCCCAGCGGGTCTTGATTGTGGCCCCCGGCAGTCTGGTGGAGCAGTGGCAGGATGAGTTGTTTGAAAAATTCGGCCTGGTGTTTGAGCTGTTTACCCGGGAAAAAATGGACACCTCCCACAGCGGCAATCCCTTCATGGACAGCAACCTGCTCATTGCCCGGCTGGACCAGTTAAGCCGGGCCGACGATATCCGGGAAAAGCTCTCACTGGTGGAATGGGATCTTGCCGTAGTGGATGAAGCCCACAAGATGTCGGCCAGTTATTTCGGCAACAAAGTAAAATTTACCAAAAGACACCAGCTCGGCCAGCTTCTGTCGTCAAAAGCCCGCCATTTCCTGCTGATGACCGCCACGCCCCACAACGGCAAGGAAACCGACTTCCAGCTCTTTTTATCCCTTCTGGACAGCGACCGGTTTCTGGGCAAGTTCCGGGACGGGGTTCACCGGGTGGACACCTCCGACGTGATGCGCCGCATGATCAAGGAAGATCTGGTCAAATTCGACAACTGCCCTCTGTTTCCGGAGCGCCGGGCCTATACGGCCCAATATGAATTGTCGGCCCAGGAATATGCGCTGTATGAAGCGGTCACAGACTATGTCAAAACGGAAATGAACAAGGCGGAAGCCATGGATGGCACCCGGAAAAACCGGGTCGGATTTGCCTTGACCATTCTCCAGCGCCGTCTGGCCTCATCTCCGGAAGCCATTTACCAGTCATTAAAACGCCGTCGCAAGCGTCTTGAAAAGCGGGTGGAGGAAGAACAACAGCGCGCCATTGGCGGCGGCATTGCCGAAACCCTGGGCGGATACGGAGACATCAGCGGTTCATTTGAGGACTTTGACGAAGATGAACTCACCGGCGCCGAATACGAGGACATGGCCGAAGAACTGGTGGACGACGCCACGGCATCCCAAACCATTGCGGAAATGGAATCAGAAATCGGGTTGTTGCACTCACTGGAACAGCAGGCCATGGCGGTGGTCCAGTCCGGGCAGGACCGCAAATGGGAAGAGCTCTCCGGCATCCTCCAGGACAATCCCCTGATGCGCGATGTCAACGGCGCCCGCCGCAAGCTGATTATTTTCACGGAACACAAAGACACCCTCAATTACCTGTGCCAGCGGGTCGGCGGCGTGCTGGGGGTTCAGAACGCGGTGGTCGCCATTCATGGAGGAGTCAACCGGGATAAGCGCCGCGAAATCCAGGAAGTCTTTTTAAATGATCCCCAGGCCCTGGTCCTGGTGGCCACCGATGCCGCCGGCGAGGGCGTGAACCTGCAAAAAGCCAGTCTCATGGTCAACTACGATCTTCCCTGGAATCCCAACCGGATCGAGCAGCGGTTCGGCCGCATCCACCGCATCGGCCAGACCGAGGTCTGCCACCTGTGGAACATGGTGGCCACGGACACCCGGGAAGGCCAGGTGTTTGAACGCCTGTTTGAAAAACTCGAAATCGAGCGCGATGCCCTGGGCGGCCGGGTCTTTGATATCCTGGGCGAGGCGTTTGAAAACAAATCCTTAAAAGAGATGCTGATGGAAGCCATCTGCTACGGGGATGATCCCGAAGTCCGCGCCCGCCTGGAAAAGCAGGTGGAAGGCGCGCTGGACACCGAGCGGCTGCGCGCCATTCTGGACCGCAATGCCCTGTCCCAGGAAGTCATGACGCCGGAACGTCTTTACGCCGTCAAGGAAGAGATGGAAAAAGCCGAAGCCCGGCGGCTGCAGCCCCTGTTTATCCGGGCTTTTTTCATGGAGGCCTTTGGCAACCTGCGCGGCATCCTCCGGGAGCGGGAACAGGGCCGTTATGAAATCACTCATGTCCCCGGCCAAATCCGGGAGCGCGACCGGTTGATCAATATGACCCGCAATCCGGTGGTGGAACGGTATGAACGGGTGTGTTTCGAGCGTGAAAAAATCCGTGTTTACGGCAAACCCATGGCCGGCCTGATTCATCCAAGCCATCCCCTGATGGCCGCGGTCACGGATTTAATCCGGGAGATGCACGGCCGCCGCTTAAAGCAAGGGGCGGTGCTCTGCGATCCGGCTGATCCCGGGGTCGAACCCCGGCTGCTCGTCCTGCTGGATCACGCGGTGCGGGAGGCGGTGTATGGCAGGGAGGACCGGCGCATTGCCTCCCGCCGGCTGCAATTTGTTTCATTCGGCCGGGACGGGTCGGCGGTCAATGCCGGCTGGGCGCCGCATCTGGATCTGGAGCCCATGACCCATGAGGATACGCTCCTGGTGCAAGATATTCTGCAAGGGGACTGGATTGTCACAGACGTGGAAAAAAGAGCCACGGACTTTGCCAACACGAGAATTTCGCGTGAGCATTTTGAGGAAGTCCGGCAGCGCCGGGAAGCGGAAATCACCAAAACCCTAAATGCCGTCCATGACCGGCTGACCCAGGAGATCGACTACTGGCAGAGCCGGTATCTGCAATTAAAAGACGCGGCGGCCGAAGGAGACCAGCCCCGGATTCAGCCGGAAAACGCCCGGCGCCGGGTGGAGGAGTTGCGGGACCGGCTGGACATCCGCACCCGGGAACTCAACACCCGCCGCGATCTGATCCCCAGCCCGCCGGTAGTTGTCGGGGCCGCCCTGGTCATTCCCCAGGGCTTGCTGGACCAGCGCCGGGGCAAGCCGGGCGCGCCGGGAATAGTTGCCGTCGATGCCCTACGCCGGGCCGAGATCGAGCAGATCGCCATGCGGACGGTGACGGCGGCGGAGCAGCAAAACGGGTACACCACCCGGGATGTGTCGGCCGAAAAATGCGGCTGGGATATTTCCGCTGATAAAGCCGGCTGCCCGGACCGTCATATCGAAGTCAAAGGGCGCGGCCGGGGCGCGGACACCATTACCGTGACCCGCAACGAAATCATGTATGCCATGAACCAGGCCGAAAAATTCGTGCTGGCCATCGTGCTGGTCGATGACGATAACGCGGTCGACGGCCCCCACTACATTTGCCGGCCCTTTTCCATGGAGCCGGACTGGGCCGTGACCAGCGTCAATTACAAGATCGCCGACCTGCTGAGCCGGGCCGAAACCGCATAACCGCGAGGACGCATGATCAAAGCCCCCAAAAAGCTCATTGAAGTGGCCCTGCCCTTAGACGACATCAACACCGCGTCGGCCCGGGAAAAATCCATCCGGCACGGCCATCCTTCCACCCTGCACCTCTGGTGGGCCAGACGGCCCCTGGCGGCAGCCCGGGCCGTCTTGTTCGCCCAGCTTGTCAATGACCCCGGCGGCGAGCGCGGGTGGGGCAAATATCCCGGCCAGACCAAGGAAGATGCCCAGAAAGAGCGGGAGCGGCTGTTTGATATCATCCGCGATCTGGTCAAATGGGAAAACACCACCAACGAAACGGTGCTGGAACGGGCAAGAAAAGAGATCCGAAAAAGCTGGCGGGAAACCTGCGACATGAACCGGGGCAGACAGGGTTTTGATCCCGATAAACTGCCCGCGTTTCACGATCCGTTTGCCGGCGGCGGCGCCATTCCGCTGGAAGCCCAGCGCCTGGGCCTGGAAGCCTATGCGTCGGACTTAAACCCCGTGGCGGTGATGATCAACAAGGCCATGATCGAAATTCCGCCCAAATTCGCCGGCCGGCCCCCGGTGAACCCGGATGCGCAAAAAGGCCAGACCACCTTTGGAGATAAAGATAAATGGGCCGGCGCCCGGGGACTGGCCGACGATGTGCGATATTACGGCCAGTGGATGCGGGATGAGGCGTTTAAACGCATCGGCCATCTGTATCCCAAAGTGGAAGTCACCACGGAAATGACCCAGGGCCGGGATGACCTGAAACACATGGCCGGTCAGAAGCTGACGGTAATCGCCTGGATCTGGGCAAGGACCGTGAAAAGCCCCAACCCGGCTTTTTCTCATGTGGATGTGCCGTTGGTTAAATCCTTTGTGCTGTCCAGCAAGAAAGGCAGGGAAACGTGGCTGAAGCCGATGGTCAACGGAGACAGGTATCATTTTGAAATCAAGCTCGACGGGCTTCCTGAAGAGGCCAAGGAGGGAACCAAGTCAGGCAGAGGATCTAATTTCAGATGCATTCTTTCCGATACGCCCATTGAAGGCAAATACATTAAGGCCCAGGGCAAAGCCGGAAGAATGGGGCAGAAGCTGTTAGCCATTGTGGCGGAAGGACGAAAAGGACGGATTTATCTTCCCGCCACGGAAGAGATGGAAGAAATTGCAGCATCCGCACAGCCGGAATGGAAGCCGTCAGGCGCGGTGCCGAAAAAACTGACCGGCGGCACCTGCTATGGATATGGCCTTGACGAATGGGGAAAGCTTTTTACAAACCGCCAGCTTGTGGCCCTGAATGCTTTTTCCGATCTGGTGGCTGAAGCGCGGGAAAAAGTCATTGCGGATGCCAAAAAGGCTGGCTGGGAAGATGATGGAGTGGGCATAAATGATGACGGAAATGGCGCTACGGCCTACGGGGATGCAGTGGCGGTCTACTTGGCTTTCGCGGTTGATAAAGGAACTGATGCTTGGTCCAAAATTACAGGATGGACACATCAAAGAGAAACTCTACGTAATACATTTGCCCGCCAAGCGATTCCAATGGTTTGGGATTTCGCAGAGGCCAATCCTTTTTCTTCTTCTTCAGGTAATTTTGGAGGATGTATTCAATGGATTGAAAAAGCTTTCGATTATTATCATCCAGGCAAGAATGGATTTTCGCAACAAGCAGACGCTTCAACACAAAGCATAACCTTAAATAAGATGGTTTCTACTGATCCTCCATATTACGACAATATCGGCTATGCGGATTTATCAGATTATTTTTATGTATGGATGAGAAGATCTCTGAAAGCTTTTTTCCCGGATATTTTTGCCTCGATTTTGGTGCCAAAAAATGAAGAGCTTATTGCTAGTTCTTCTCGCCACGGGAGCAGAAAAAAAGCTGAACAATTTTTTATAGATGGTATGAAGCGTGCTGTTAGAAACATATATGAGAAATCCAGCCAGATGTTTCCAGTAACTATTTATTATGCCTTTAAACAAAATGCCAATATAGCATCAACGGGCTGGGAGACCTTTTTAAATGCGGTTATAAGTTCTGGCTTCGCGATAACGGGAACATGGCCTTTAAATACTGAGCGTGGTGGCAGAACAATAGGAATACAAACAAATGCGTTAGCCTCCAGCATCATTCTCGTCTGCCGCAAACGCCCGGAAAACGCCCCCGCCATTTCCCGTCGGGAATTCTTACGGGAATTAAAAGAAACCATGCCCGAGGCCCTGGAAATCATGATCGGCGGCAAAGGGGGCCGCACGCCCATTCAGCCGGCGGACCTGGCCCAGGCCGCCATCGGGCCGGGCATGGCGGTGTACAGCAAATATGCCGGCGTTCTGGAGGCGGACGGCTCGCCCATGCGGGTGCGCGACGCCCTGATCCAGATCAACCGGGAGATCGATGCGTATTTCAATGCGGCCGAAGGGGAGCTGGATGCCGACACCCGCTTCTGCATCGACTGGTTCATGCAGTGCGGATTTAAGGCGGGATCATTCGGAGAGGCGGACGTGCTGGCCCGGGCCAAGGGCACCAGCGTGGACGGGGTGGATGCCGCCGGCGTGGTGGTATCCGGCCAGGGCAAGGTGCGGCTGCTGGCTTTTACGGATTACCCGGATGACTGGGACCCGCAAAAAGACAAGCGCAACCCGGTCTGGGAGTCCGCCCATCATCTGATCCGCGCCCTGCGCACCGGCGGGGAGCCGGCCGCGGGCGCGCTGCTGGCCCGGATGCGGGAGCGCACCGAGCCCATCCGGCAGTTGGCGTATCGGCTGTTTACTCTTTGCGAGCGGAAAAACTGGGCCGAAGAAGCCCTGGCCTATAATGAACTGATTTCTTCCTGGCCGCGCATTGTCATCGAAAGTGAAAAACACGGCGGAACCCAGGAGCAAATGGAATTGTTTTAAAAATGAGGTCGCATGATGACGCTTAAACCATGGACGGAAATCGCCGTACCCCATACGGATGTGTTGAAGGGCACGTTTCAGGATGCCGAGTTTGCCGCGGACTTAAGCCGCGTTCACCAGGGCGAGGCCGGCCCGGAATACGGCGATCCCATGCGGTTTTTTGAACGCACGTTTATTACCGAGGGCATGCGCCTGCTGCTGGACGGCGTGGTCCGCCGTCTGGACGGGCGGGGCGGCGACCCGGTGGTCCAGCTTCAAACCGCCTTTGGCGGCGGCAAGACCCATACGCTGCTGGCGGTCTATCATCTGGCCGCGGGCCGGGCCAATCCGGCGGATTTGCGGGGCGTGTCCAAAATTTTAGATGACGCCGGCATCACGGAACCGCCCCGGGCCAATATCGCGGTCATTGACGGCAACCGGCTGGCGCCGTCACAGCCCAAAAAACAGGGCGAGTTGACCATCAACTGCCTGTGGGGGGAAATCGCGTTTCAGCTCGGCGGGGAAGCCGGCTACCGGATGGTGGCCGATTCCGATGCCAGGGGCACCTCTCCGGGCAAGGAGATCCTCATATCGCTGTTATCCCAATGCGCGCCCTGCGTGCTGCTGATGGATGAGCTGGTGTCCTATTTCCGGCAGTTCCAGGAAGGACAGACCTATAGCGGCGGCACCTTTGACTCCAACATTTCCTTTATCAACGCCCTGACCGAGGCCATGACCGCGGTTCCCCGGGCCGTGCTGCTGGCCTCCCTGCCGGAATCCGACACCGAAGTCGGCAGCATTCAGGGGAAAAAATCCCTGGCGGCCCTGGAGAAATTTTTCGGCCGGGTGCAGGCCCTGTGGAAGCCGGTGGGCACGGAAGAAGCCTTTGAAATCGTTCGTCGCCGGCTGTTTAATCCCATTTCCGATACCCAGAGCATGGAAGCGGTCTGCCGGAGCTTTGCGGAAATGTATGCCGGCCAGGCCGACGACTTTCCCATCGAGACCCATGAAAGCGATTACCTGCGGCGCCTGCGCAACTCCTATCCCATTCACCCGGAGATCTTCAAACGGCTTTATGAAGACTGGTCCTCGCTGGAGGGGTTCCAGCGCACCCGCGGCGTGCTCAAGCTCATGGCCAAGGTGATTTACCGGCTGTGGAAGGACGGCAACCGGGATTTGATGATCATGCCGGGCTCGCTGCCGTATTACGACGCCAATGTGAAAAACAACAGCATCTATTATCTGCCCCAGGGCTGGGACCCGGTCATGGATAAAGACATTGACGGCGAAAACGCCCAGACCACGGCCATCGACACCCAGGACCCGAGACTGGGCAAAATTCAGGCGGCCCGGCGGGTGGCGCGCACCATTTTTCTGGGCAGTGCGCCCAGCGTCGGTTCCCAGATGGTGCGCGGCATAGACGGCAAGCGCATTAACCTGGGCGCGGTTTCCCCGGGCATGCCCGTGAGCACGGTAAGGGATGCGTTAAGCCGCCTGTCTGACCGGCTGCATTATTTAAACTCCGGCGACGGCCGCTTCTGGTTTGATGTGCGGCCCAACCTTCGCCGGGAAATGGAGGAGCGCAAGCGGCGCTTTGAAAACCGGGCCAATGAGGTCAACCCCGAGATCCGCGCCCGGCTGGTAAAGCTGGTAAACCGGGGATGCTTCGGCGGGGTTCATATTTTTACGCCGGCAGCCGATATCCCGGATGATTTTGACCTGCGGCTGTGCGTGATATCGCCGGAAAAGCCCCATTCCAAAAAGGCGGGCCTGGCCCGAACAGAGGCGGAACAGATCTTAAAGACAAGGGGCGCTCAGCCGCGGCAGCACCAGAACCGGCTGATTTTTCTGGCAGCCGATGAAGACAGCATCGGCCGCCTCCGGGACCAGGTCAAAACCTATCTGGCGTGGAAATCCATTAAGGAAGATTTAGACAACCTGAAACTGAATCTGGATATGTTGCAGGCCAGACAGGTTGAAAAGCAACTGGCCGGCGCGGAAAGCGGCCTGAACCGGATGATCAGCGAGTGCTACCGCTGGCTGCTTTGCCCGCTTCAGGTCATTAAAAAAGACGGCGCCCCGGATAAACTGGTCTTTGAAGATATTCCCTTAAACGGCGCCGCCAAAAGCATGATCCAGCAAATCGAGGACAAGCTGGAAGATGTTGAAATGATCATCAAGAAATGGTCCCCGATTCACTTGGCGGAACTGCTGAAAAAATGGTTCTGGGAAAAAGGCCGCATGGACATCGGCGCCCGGGAGCTGTGGCAGACCATGTGCGATTATCTCTACATGCCGCGCCTGGCGTCGGCCGACATCCTCCAGCAGGCCATTGCCGCCGGCGTGGAAAGCGGGGATTATTTCGGCTATGCCGACGGCCGGGAAGACAGCCGCTATAAAGGCTTGAAGCTCGGAAAAAGACCTTACGTGGTGATCGATGAACGCGCCGTGATTGTTGAGCTTGAGACGGCCCGAAACGCCATGGCCGCTGCCGGCCCGGCCGGAGAAAAAACCGGCGCGGCGATAGATACCGAAGCATCAACACCCGCGGATGATTCCGAAGCGGCCGTAAAGACCGATCCCGATACGCCGCCGGCAGCACTGAAAACCCGGTTTTTCGGCACCGTCGAATTAGACCCCCACACCGGCCGGATGGCCTTTGACCAGATCCACGACGAGATCATAAAGTTGTTTTTAACAAAACCGGGCGTAACCGTCACCCTGCGCCTCGACATCACCGCCCAGTTCTCCGAAGGCTTCGACGAAAACCTCCAACGCGCCGCCCGTGAAAACAGCGCCGCCCTGGACTTTGATGACGCGGAGTTTGATTGAGGAAGATCAGGATACCAGACGGGAGAATGTCAAACGCGGCTGTCTCAATAAGTGGGCCCGGGCCGTCAAGACTCACGCCGGCTTTCCATTTCCCTCTAGTAAAATTCTGTCGACGTTGATTTGAAAAATTTCAGCGATCCGCTTTGCCATCGCGGGCGACAGCCGGCGCTTGCCCCGTTCA
>CAZRES010000089.1:12663-13125 GCA_964598885.1 uncultured Desulfobacteraceae bacterium
TCGGAAATCATATTCTGCCGAATGCTAAGCTTTTCGGCAAGCTGCGTCTGCGACAGACCGGCCTTGAGCCCGGCGCCGGCAAGCAGATTGCCGATGCGCTTGGACTGCATTTCCTTCCAGAAATCAGTATCCTCAATGGCAATGCTTTCAGAATCGCCGGATGTCAGAATGCTGACCTCGAATTTTTTACTGATCCATGTCTGTTGGCGCATAGTCATCCGGGCCATTGATCACAATTTTGAGGGCACGTTCAAGACGAAGTGTCAGATCAAAAAAACTAAGTAGCTTGACAGCATTGTTTGATGTCCAATAATCGCCTGCGCAATGCATGATCGCGCGACAACGATTGAGCCGACTTCAACCCCGTTGCCGTTCAGTTATCGGCTTTGTAAGTACAACCGTTTGGAACCATCCCCCTTAAAACTATCTGCCTGGATATCAATGGTCTAATTGTAGATACAG
>CAZRES010000090.1:0-12871 GCA_964598885.1 uncultured Desulfobacteraceae bacterium
GCGCGGTCAGTCTCCTCGAAGCCCGCTGCACCGACGACAGCAATTTCCGGGTGTCCATGTCTTCCCGGGCGTAAAACACCGTCATGGTGACTTCTGCCTTGGTGGGCGGAAACAAGACGAGCGAACTCAACTGATAGACAAGAAAATGCGCATAATTCCAGCAGTGACTGACGATTTCGATCTTGAGATTGCCCGTCCGGGCGGCGCGGGATGCCTCGTCGGGGAACTCGGGCAGAAACCACTTTGCCGGCACCATGCCGCCGGCCGCAAATCGCAGAAACAGCAGTTCCAGAGAATCCGTCCAGCGGGAAGCCACACGCTGATCATCTTTCATAACATCAACCCGCCCGGCAAGGATGTCGTTGTATCAGTGCGCATGGTGTTAATGACGACGACGCTGTCAACTAGGTTGCCTCAAATTTTGAAAACGCAAACCCATGGGCTTCCATAATGTTGTCAATAAACGCGATATCTTCCTCGGATAAGTATTCCCTGTAGCCGCCGACCTTTCCCTTGCGGACCTTGAAACTTTCCGGATCCGATGTTTTTGCCGGTTTAAGCACGCGATTTTTGAATGTGTTGCGTTGTTCCAATTTTTTAAGATTTTGAAAAGCACAGTATTCAATGCTTTGGGCGACCAACGCCTCCTCGATGTGGGATTCGCCGATAAAATCGAGCACGTTGGATAAAGCGCCCTTCGGATCCCGGTGCAGATCCTCATACCGGATAAAGCGAAACGCCTCGGGCACATGCTGATTCTGAAGCCAGATATCATAAAATGTCAGGATCTTTAAAACACCGAATCGGTCGCTTTTAATAAATTCGGAAATCGTGCCTTCAAACACGTTTCGTCGTTTGGTTGCCTGAAAGTATGCGGAAACAAGGGTATCCTTGATGTCGCGTCCCATCAGCAACACCTTTTTGTTCTTGTATTTCTGCCTGTCCGAAGACAAATCCCGATACGGAGTGCCGGCTTTCATGCCGGACTCGTCATGAATAAACGATACAATGGGCAAACCGCTGCGCTGTGTCAGAACTTCCGTGGAAAGTATCTCATTTTCGGAGAAATTATACTTCAGCGACAGATATTTTCCGATTAATGCGCGAAGCCATGTCCTGCCGCTTTTGGGATAGGAGATCACATAGATATCGGCATCAAAACGGCGGCTGAATCCACGTTTAATGCGGGAATAAAAATCCATTGTCGCTTTCTTCATGGGGCATCATCCAACCAGTCAATTGATTTTTGCGGAAAAAACATATAAAATTATTGTATATTGTCAAGCAAAATAAAACTCTTTCGCGGGGCTTCATGAGGTTGTCAGGGTTTAGTGTGACCGTTATTCACGGATAAAACATTTGTCTTGTCCGTACATGGAAAATGTGGTGCACTCCCGAAAAAGTCATCGCCAAAATCAATCATAATCGCGGTTTATCAGAGGTACACTATGACGGTCATTCAAACTTGCGGAAAATATGTCGTGGGATCGGATACGGCCGTAAACGACCGTCAGATAAACCAGTTGACTTCGGCCTTTGAGGAAACCATGTTGCATCAGGACAGCGATGAGCCGGGTATGCTCGGCGGCCGGAGTACCGTGGTCCGGATGGATCTTTCCGGCATCGGTCCCGTGGTGGTCAAGTCCTATACACGCGGCGGGATCATCCGCCGCATCATCCACCGAACCTATCTGCGGACGGGAAGGCCCCGTTGCCGGAAAGAATACGCGCTGCTGGAGCGTCTGCACCAGCTGGGCGTGCGGGCGCCCACGCCCGTTGCCTTTGCCTATGCAGGCCATCTCTTTTATCACGCCTGGCTGATATCAAAAGAGCTGCAGGATGCCATGCCCCTGGCGGTTCTCGGAAAAATCGCTCCGGAACGCTGCCGATCGGCCATGCGGGATCTGCAATTCCAGGTTTCGATACTGGTTGCCAACCGGATTTTGCATGTGGATCTTCACCCCGGCAACGTGCTGGTGGATTCCGCCGGCCGGGCTTTTCTGATTGATTTTGATAAAGCGCGGAAATGGCGCCGGGGAGAAAATCAACTCCGGCGCCGGTATCGCGACCGCTGGCAGCGCGCCGTTGCCAAGCACGGGCTTCCGCAGATCTTGAACGCAGTGGCGATCTAGCCAAAAAACGAAAATATGGAACTATTTGCCGCCGCGCTTGGAAGCCTTAAGCGGATTGAGCTTGGCTTTTTCCTGTTTCACCGTCATGGTAACATGGGTGGCCATGTTGCAATTGCCGTATTTCCATTTCACCGAGGGATCCGGCGCCGCATTGCAATACCATCCGGCTTCATACTCCCTGCTCTTATTGCATCCGGTGCAGGCTTCCACCACCTGATAGCATTGTCCGCCGTTGTATGAGCAACCTTTTGCGGTCATGAAAACACATTCTTCTCCCTTACGAATCGTCGTACAGACCATTTGAATCTATCCTCCCTGTTATAACGTATTAAAGCAACAGCGCCGGTATTTCCTACCGGCGCTGTTGCTTTTGCTGTCGATACCATCTAAAAATCGTGGTTGCTTTTAAAACAATCCTTGCTGATTTGTCAATATTTTTCCACTATTTTTTTGTTTTTATTTCATCGGGCCGCATACGTTGGTACCCGTAAAACCGTTAAAAAACAGATCTTGATTTGTCTGTAAAAACCGGTAAAGTGATAAGGTTGGAATAATTATAATACATTAATGCATTTTTAACGATACAAGGGTTTTTATTTTGACATCGTCATCAAAACGTCCAACCAGCAGCAAAGCCATTATCGACGCGGCCGTCCAGGTGCTCAAGATCGAGGCCCAAGGAATTCTCAACCTGATTGAATACATCAATGAAGATTTTGTAAAACTTGTCGAAATGATATATAAATCGCGTGGCCGGGTCATCGTGGCCGGCATCGGAAAATCCGGCATTATCGGTCGCAAAATCGCCGCGACATTAAACAGCACCGGGACCCGATCCGTTTTCCTGCACCCGGTGGAAGCCATGCACGGGGATTTGGGCATGGTTTCCAAAGAAGATATTTTTCTGGCCCTGTCCAACAGCGGGGAAACGGATGAACTCAATATTCTTCTGCCAAGCATCCGGAGCACGGGTTGTCCCATTATCGCGTTTACCGGAAAACCCCGCTCCACCCTGGCCCGGCACAGCGATGTGGTGATCAATGTGGGCGTTGAAGCCGAAGCCTGCCCCATGGGGCTGGCTCCCACAGCCAGCACGACCGCCCAACTGGCCATGGGGGATGCACTGGCCGTTGTATTGATCAATCTGCGTAAATTCAGCCAGGATGATTTCAAAAAATTTCATCCCGGCGGTCTTTTGGGACAGCGCCTTTCTTATCAGACAAAAGACATTATGCTAACCGGCGCCGCCGTGCCGAAAGTCTATGAAGGAACCGATATACAAACCGCCCTTGAAATCATAGACAAAGGAGATCTGGGCGTCGTGATGGTGCTTAACAGCGAAAACATCCTCACCGGAATCATCACCGATGGGGATGTCAGACGCATGGTCGTCAATCGGCAACACATCGAGGGACATTCTGTGGAGAACCTTATGACCCCCGGGCCCAAACATATCGACCCCGGATCTCCGCTTTATGAGGCCCTTAATATATTGGAAACTCATCAGATTACCGTTTTGCCGGTGACGGAGGCAAACGGCTGTCTCGCCGGCGTTCTCCATCTGCATGATATTCTCGGCAAAGGCGCCGTCACCTTCAACGGCGTCCGTTAAGGCGTCAACGAAATAAAAACCAAACGGCAACATCCGGCACAGTTAATCCACAACATCCTGGAAGGTGCTTCATGAAAAAAATAACGGATCTGGATACCCGCATCCAAACCATCGGGGATGCTAAAATCGACTCTCCCATAGTAAAGGAAACCGATACAACCGGCGCCAGCATATTCAAGACGGACAACGACCGGATCCTGATTGATGTAAACGCGCATAATATCACCGAGGCCATTGGCGAAAACAAAACACCGGCGTCCTTCGAACTGGCGGGACCGAGAAAAAAGATCTACTTTGATCCCAGCAAACTCAAATGCGCCCTGGTCACCTGCGGCGGGCTCTGCCCCGGCCTCAATAATGTAATCCGGGCCATCGTGCTGGGACTCTATTACCGCTACGGCGTCAGGCATATTTACGGCATCCGCTACGGACTCCAGGGATTTATTCCCGAATACGGTCATGACCTCGTGGATCTCAATCCCCGGAGTGTAGTGCATATCCACGAAATGGGGGGGTCCATCCTCGGTTCCTCCAGGGGCCCCCAGGACATTGAGGCGATTGTCGACTGTCTGGAACGATTAAACATCGGCATTCTTTTTATGATCGGCGGAGACGGCACCCTCAGGGCCGCTTCGGCGATCGTCGAGGAAATCCAGAACCGGGGCGCCA
This sequence comes from uncultured Desulfobacteraceae bacterium, assembly GCA_964598885.1. GTDB lineage: Bacteria > Desulfobacterota > Desulfobacteria > Desulfobacterales > Desulfosalsimonadaceae > SURF-33. The sequence continues at coordinate 4,414 of CAZRES010000090.1, forward strand.
AAATCAGCATCATCGGCATCCCCAAGACCATTGACAATGATATTTACATGGTGGCCAGATCCTTTGGTTTTGATTCCGCCGTGGATATCGCCACGGAAGCCATCAAGGGGGCGCACAAGGAAGCCGAAGGGTACCCCAACGGCATCGGCCTGATCAAGCTGATGGGGCGATATTCGGGCTTTATCGCGGCCACTGCGGCTCTGGCCCAGCAGGACGTGAATTTCGTCTTGATCCCGGAAATCCATTTTGATCTGGAAGGTGAAAACGGGCTTCTGGCCAAGCTGGAAAAACGGCTGCAGCTTCGCCGGCATGCCGTGATCCTGGTGGCTGAAGGGTCCGGCCAGTATTTTTTTGAAAAATCCGAAAAAAACTTCGACCCCTCGGGAAACGTCAAACTTTTTGATATCGGCATATTTTTAAAAGAGCGGATCACGGCCCATTTTTTCGGAAAAGGAATGGAGGTTTCCCTAAAATACATTGATCCGAGCTATATGATCCGAAGTCTTCCGGCAAACGCCAACGATCACGTCTATTGCGGCTTTCTGGGAAGGGATGCGGTCCATGCGGGCATGGCCGGCAAAACCAACATGATTATCGGCCACTGGAACAATTTTTTTGTCCATGTTCCCATACCGCTGTCTGCTGATAAGCGCAAGCAGGTCAACACGGGGGGGAAAATATGGCAGACCGTTCTAGAGGCCACCGGTCAGGGACAGCTCACCAACTCATAAAGCCCTGATCGGATTGAATCCGCGGGCGGGTCGGGATCTCTTGGAAACGACCCCCCGAAATGCGGAGCAGGTATACATCCTTGACGGCTTCCCCGGTTTCCAAGAATCGGGTTCCGCCGGCAACTCCCTGATACGGCTCCATATCTATTAGCAGCTTCCTGAGTTGACTCCGGTACCGGACTTCCGGCCGGCAGACCATGTCAAATATCATCATGGCGGTGTCATAGCTCACTGCTTCGATAAACCCCGGAGTATAGCCGTAGGTCTTTTCAAACCGGGTTACAAATTCAAACACATGCTTCGACGTGCTCCGGGCGAAAAAACCTTCGGGGAATATGGCGTTCCGGCTGTGGGAGCCGGCCATTTGTATCAGCCGGTCGGAATGCCACAAATTGGTGCCGAGCAGATAGACGTCTGTGACATCCTGGTAGGCGAGATACGGCATGATCAAGCCTGTTTTTGATGGTGAGTCCGGGATAAAAACCGCATCAAAATCAATGATGGGAGCGGGCTCTTCATCTTCTTCATCAATTGCCTCGTCATCGCTGTCATATTCCGCCGCCATTGCCGTATCGATCACGGCATCAAACCATTGTCTTCCGGAAGCGCCGGCATCTGTTTCAACCGGGTTCAGCATTCCCTGCCCTTCCAGCCGGGGATCGGTTTCGTCTTCCTGGATCAGAACCACGGGAGGCAGGGCCGTTTCTTCTTCAAGTGCTTCGGGAACTTCATAATACAGCCCGGTAAGCTTTCGAATGGGTTCGGAAAAATTGGTCTGATCCGGCCGATACGATTCAACGCCCACCACCTGGCCACCTGAAGCGATCACCGCATCCCAGAACAGGTTCATAAACATCTGCCCGTACGCTTCCTCCGGATAGAGAACCGCGAAACGGGACAGACGCAAATCATTGACAGCATATCCCACAATAGCCTCGACCTGCATGGCCGGCGTCAGAAAGTTCCGGAACACCCATTCCCCCATATCGGGAATATCCGGTTTTTGCGTCAATGTTACGATGGGCACTCCCAGCACCTGGGCCTCGGCCGCGGCCGCCTCCGCATCGATCATGGGACCGATGACTGCGGCCACCTGGCGTTCATGAAGATCCTGAACAGCCGACACTGCACCGGCGGCATTCGAAGCCGTGTCCCGGATCATGATTTTCAAATCTTCGGCATCCTGTTCCCGGCCGCCGGAAAAAACCGCCAGTGCCAGCTCAATGCCTTTTAACGCCTGCTGACCGAAGTTTTCATATCGCCCGCTCAATGGGAGCAGGCAGCCCACCGCATTCTTATCAAACAGATCCGTCACCGGGATATCATCGATCAATTTCCGCGCGGAATCGGCATCCGGATGCCGGGGATACGCTTCGACAAACCGTTCCAGAAACGATTTCGCCTCCCGGTATTCGCCGTCTTGCAGGTAGCGAACTCCCAGCAGGTATAAAATTTCATCAGCAGGCGGACGGCCGTTCAGCATGTCCAGGGCCGACCGCAGCTCGGGCAGCGCCATGATTGCAGCGACGGCTCTCACGCGGCCGGATAATCGCGCCCTGTCGTCTTTACCGGCGGTTTCATATGCCTTTATAAATTCAGCCAGAGCTTGGGACTCGTTTCCCATCGCCAGATGGGCATCTCCCATCACCTGGCGCACGCGCATCATCCGCTTCCCGTCTTCCACAACAGGCAGGATTTGATCCGCATAACGGATCACCTGCCCGTAATCGCCGGCCCGGTAGAGCACCTCTATGATCTTAACCCGGGCCTGCCGGGCAAAATCGGTTTCCGGATAACGGGAGATCACTTCCCGAAAGTACTGACGAGCTTCCCCGTACCGCTCAAGAGATACGGACACCTGGCCGAGGCGAAACAGAACATCAGGCGCATGCCGGCTTTGCGGATAGCGATCGGCATGTTCCCGGTACAGGGCATACGCCTCGTCATAGGCCTGATCCTTATGTTTCTGCCGGGCCTCGTTAAAAAGCGCAACATCGGGGTCGATCCTTTTAAACCAGCCGCTGGACTCCATCTGCGCGCACGAAACGCAGCAGCAGGCAACAAAAAGAAAAATAATTATCCGGTAAAAATAAACCTTCATCATAAACACAAATCACTCAACCCATGATAAACTTGACATTTGTTCCGAAAAAGTTTTATTGTATCAATGTTGCATAATTTGCAAAACAAGGCAAGGCAACGATAATCCTGACTCAGTAAAGGGGAGCCGGTCAATGAGAAAAACGTTATTTTTCCTCATGGGCATGATGATCATCGCCGTATTCGCCGTTCCCGCATCCGGCAAGTTATACAAATATATCGATAACAGGGGAATTGTCCGATACACGGATGATATCGAAACGGTGCCGGAACGGTATCGTTCTCAAATCAACCCGCCCGCGCCGGCCAAACCGGAGAGACCCGCCGTAACACCGTCGGCTCCGGAAACCGCCGCGAAAAAACCGGAACCCGCCCCGGGACCGAAAATCGCCGCGCCGGAAAAACCAGCACAGGCGCCGGCATCCCAAACGGTTGTCGAAAAACCGAGCATAACACCGCCGGCGGATGTCAGGACCCCGGAAAAAGTCGCGGCCGAAAAGAAACCGCCCGCTCCCGGACCCATGATTGTCACGGACAGGGAAGAAGGGAAAAAACCAGCAGCGCCTTCCTTGGCGCCGGAACCGGAAGCTGCCGCCAGAAAGCCGGAGCCCGCAGCGGAACCGGAAGTCGCCGCTAAAACTTCCGCCCCGGAACCGGAACTGAAACCGGAACCCAAAATTGATGAGAAAAAACCGGTGGTAAAAGAAACCGGTATTACCGAATCCCCCATAAAAACCGCACGAGTGGCGCCCGATACGACGCCTCCGCCGCCCCCGGTGGATGCCGATATTTCCACGCTATTGGATAAGCGGTCGCAACTGCTGGAAAAAAAGAAGGCGCTCGATAAAACCTTTCTCTCCCTGCAGACGGAAAAACAGGCGCTTATGGCATCAAGAGATCAAATGCGGAATGAACAGAGCATTCAGCAATACAATAAAAATGTTTTGCGCCTCAACGAAAAAATTCAACGTTTCAAAAAAGAAGAAACCGCGCTGCGAAATGAAATCGTGCGCTATAATACGCTGATCACGCAAAAGCAGCAGCCTTGAGATTATTTGGATGGAATAACAGGAGGATAACGCGATGATACAAATGATTAATCGCCGTTGCTTTGGCTTGGCACTTTTATGTTTTACGATCCCCATGTTGCTGCTGGCCGTTTCAGCCGCCGCGGAAATCCCGGATACGCCATCCAATATAGCGGCATCCGACGGATCGTACGCCGATAACGTCAGTATCAGCTGGGACGCGGTTCCGGGCGCGGAACAATACGTGATTCTTCGCTCGGAAAAGCCGGTTTCTCAAGGCGGGGAGATGTCCCGGCTGGCCGTTCTCTCCCGGACATTTTACGAAGATACGCCACCTGACTGCGGGATCATCTACTATTACTGGGTGCGGGCCGTCAACGCCGACGGCGCGGGCAAATTCGGCCACGACAAAGGCTATTGCGGCACCCCGGTTCCGTTGGACATCCCGGATACGCCGTCCAATATAGCGGCATCCGACGGATTGTATACCGATAACGTCAGCATCAGCTGGGACGCGGTTCCGGGCGCGGAACAATACGTGATTCTTCGCTCGGAAAAGCCGGTTTCTCAAGGCGGGGAGATGTCCCGGCTGGCCGTTCTCTCCCGGACATTTTACGAAGATACGCCACCTGACTGCGGGATCATCTACTATTACTGGGTGCGGGCCGTCAACGCCGACGGCGCGGGCAAATTCGGCCACGACAAAGGCCACTGCGGTACGCCGGGGACGGAACCCATAACCGGATCGCTCCAGACGCCGGAAAACGTCTCGGCCACGGACGGCGACTTTACCGATAAAATCCGAATTTCCTGGAATCCTTCCCCCGGCGCCGCTTCCTATGACGTTTATCGCGCGGAAGATTTCGCCGCGCCTAAAACCAGGCTCGGCAGCACCGCCGGCACCACCTTTGAAGACACCACCGCGGATTGCTGTCTTGATTACTATTATTGGGTCAAAGCCAGAAAAGGCGCGGAAGAAAGCGATTTCTTCTTTTCGGATATCGGATACCGGAATTGTCCGGTGTCCGCACCCAAAAATGTGGTCGCATCTGACGGTGAGTACGAAGATGCCGTAGAGTTGATTTGGCAGGCATCCACCGGCGCCACTGCTTACGATGTGTACCGGGCCACCTCCCCCACGGGAGGCAAAACCAAAATCGCCACTCTCACCGATACGACATATACCGATACCCGCGTATCATGTGAGGACGTCTATTTTTACTGGATTCAGGCGCACAATCTTTGCAGCACCAGCCCATACAGCAATTCCGATTCCGGCTATTTACAATGCCTCATTCCTGAAAACGATAACGGGGACACCGTGCCGGAAGAACCTGTTCCCCTGCTCTCCGTACCGACTGGTGTCTCCGCATCAGACGGCGCCTATACGGACCGCATACAGGTAACATGGCGGGCCGTATCCAATGCCGCATCTTATCATATATACAGATCCAATCGATTTGCCGGTGAAAAAATAAAAATCTCCGCAACAAAAGGAACTTCTTACAGCGATCGCCATATCCCCGTCAGTGAAGTTTTCTACTACTGGATCAAGGCGGTAAATGCAGCTGGGGAAAGCGATTTCAGCAGTTTTGATTCAGGTTACCGGCTCTGCCCCCCGGCTCCTGCGAAAATATCGGCTTCTACTACCAATCTTGACCGGATTACCGTCACCTGGAGCGCATCCAAAGGAGCCGTGGAATATGATGTTTACTATGCAATTTTTTCCACGGCACCTCCCGGAATGAGGGACAAACTGGCCACCGTCACGGGAACAAGCTATAGTCATATGCAAAATCCCTGCATTGAAGAAATATGCCCGGATTGTCCACCTCCAAGCGAAAAACATTACTATTACTGGGTCCAGGCGCGAAGCGCGGATTGCACCAGTCCGTTCAGCAAATCCAGCAATGGCGGGCATATCATCTGCTCGCCCGTTCCAACGCCTCCACCCGAAGGTGTATCCGCATCAAAAGGTGATTTCGCCGACTACATTCAGGTAAAATGGACCGCGCTTGCTCCCGGTCAGTTTTTCGAAGAGTATCGGTTTGAGGTCTGGCGCGCCACTGAACTTGACGGTCCCAAAGTTAAAGTGGCAACAACTTCAACCCCAGTTTACAACGACCCCAACGTCACATGCAGCAATATGTATTACTATTGGGTAAAACGGATCGACAGGAGGAAAATTATAAGTGAATTCAGTGAGTACGATGTGGGTTACATCTCCTGTGATTGATCACAGGGAAAAAAATCTCGAAGCGCGCGATGTAGGCAAACGGATCACTTGCCGACAGTCGTTATCTTACTGACGATAAACGGGACATCCTTATCCAGCAGCCAAAGCAGACCGCAGGCCGTGCGGCCCATTGCCGTTGTCTCAATCCCGCTGGGTCGAAAATCGGCTTTTGATTTTTCTGCATATTTGCCCATGGCGGTCCTGTTGAAAAAATGCCATACGTCGGAGGTACGATCCAGACTATCCAACAGATACGACGTGATTTTTTGAAAGGATATAATATTTCTTTCGGCAGGGAACCGGCTTTTTGCATCAACCGTCGCATCTCCATCCCCGGCAAGTTGGGAAAAATCATCCATCTCGGGAATCCGAACACATAACGGGATAAACAATCCGGAATTCAAATTACTCAGAGGTTTGCTCTTAAATTTAATTAATTTCATGTTTTCAAGTTTTTTCCTGTCTATTTGCGGAACAATCGCCTCCGACCATTTTTTTTGCGCCATGGGCATAAACGCCATCTCTTCTTTTCCGTTGCGCCTTATCAAATCAAATATTACTTTATCCTTGGAATGGAGGCGTGCGGGAAGTTTGCGCCGCGCCGCAACGATCCATTGATTGGCCAGAACATCCGGCACAATTTTGTTTTTATTTAATATAACGGAATTCATGCCGAAATGGGTGCGGCAACGGGTTCTCAAATAGGCTTCCGCCCGCAACTGATCTCGATCATATCCTTGATCCACCAATGAATTGAGCATCGTTATCATTTCTTTTTTTACATGATGAATCGCTTCTTTGGTGACCAGATCCAGAGCACCGACTTTTTCCCGCCGGCGCAAAAATATATCCGCAGCTGCTTCCAGAGAAGTATGCCCCGTCTTTGCCGCTTCGTATAAATAATCAATTCCGGGAGTAGCGCCGCCAAGCTCTCCGAATGAACCGCGGTAATAGATCAGATTCTGAAATGCAACAGGAGGGCAAAACGGCTGCGGATCCCGGGCACCCCCGAATAAACCGGCGTTTTGCCGAATCCCGATTTCCGTGCCTACAGTGGGCCTGCGCCCCTGAACAATCGGAAAAGACCCTACGGGAATACCGAATCGCTCCATGATATAACCGGCAACATTTGCATCCGGATTGGGGTATGAAACAATGCACCGGCCCGATATCCGGTGTTTAAATGCAGAATTCAGCAAAAAACATAAGACGGTCCGCGAGTCCGTTCCGCCGGTAATGTCGGAAATAATCATATCGGTATCTTCGATTTTTCCTTCGATTACCTTTATATAGGATGTAATGGCGTCCTCCGCTTCTTCCAGCACCTGCTCATAGGAGAGTGATTCATTTTCCAAAGACGCATCTTTTATGGGGAAAAATTGAAGATCATATCTCAAAGACAGTCCATGCCCGAACGGAATTCGCTTGATTTCGGTTATATGCGTTTTTTCTCCGATAGCACTGCCAAACACGATATTTTCAATGCAGGGATACAAACTTTTGGTTGCCGAAAGCCCGTTCAACTCCATGAGAGTTCTGATCATTCTGATATTATTTGAGATAATTATGGTGGAGCCGCCAGACACGTAATATAGCGGATACTGACCCAACACATCGGTGAATAGAATCACCTCTCCGGCATGATTTATTTTTCCCAGGCAGAAAATACCGCCGACGATATCCTGAAATCCGAAATCCAGCACGCTCTGAATATCTTCCCGCAATCTCTCCGGCGCCTCCGGCCGAAGAAAATGGTGAAATCTTTTCCGCGTTGCCATGTGCCCATCAAACAGCAGGATATCTTCAGATGTTAGATTCTCATTTCGATTGACAAAAAAATCGTCGTTTACAAAAAGTTCAAGACGGTTTCGCTGATAAAATCGGGAATTGCCAACCGCCTGGTTCAGGCAATTTGCTTGCAGTTCTGACAAAAATTTTTCAATACTCAGGTTTTTCGTAATAACAAAATCCATCATATCCCCTTAAAACAGGATGTTATGTCTCGATAATCATCCGCATCCGGCTGACCGTCACATCAAGGCCCATACGCTCGCATAACGCTTCAATTTCATTCTTTTTTTCCAGACCCTTTTGTTTAAATGAAACGATCACTTCCCTGACGCCGTATTTTTTTATAATGCCGGCCAGCCGATCGCCTCCCCCGAAAACCGGATACCCATTGATTTTTTTCCCTTTTTTCATGGGATCATCATCAATAAAACCGATCAGGTAACGACCGCACCCATTGCTGGTTTCAATTTCCCGGACTACCATCTGACCGCCCACGCCGGCGCCGTAAATCAGAACCGGTTTTCCCCTGCGATTCTCCCTGACGAGCCATTCATCCAAAATCCGGAAGAAAA
>CAZRES010000091.1:0-12808 GCA_964598885.1 uncultured Desulfobacteraceae bacterium
GTCGGCAATGGCGCTGCCCCGGTGGGGACCGGCGATGCTGGTGTGGCTGGCCACAGAAGATGCAAGACCCAGATTGGAGATGGCGTCCCGGGTATAGATGGTGCCGTGGGAATGACCGATGATGTTGAGTCTGGACGCGCCGGTATAGGCTTGGATGGAAAGGAATTGACTTTTGAAATCTTCGGCCTTGTTTCGGGTGGAGTCCATGCCGTTGACGGAGGTGAGAAACACCTGAGCGCCTTCGTCCCGCAGAGCCCCGGGAATCCCCCACCAATAGTCCACGATCCCTAAAATTTCCGCCGAAGCGCCCATGCCGTGGGCCATAACAATGGGATATTTGGTGTTACAGAGCGGTTCACTGCCGCCGGCCAAGGCCATGGCCGGAATAATCAAGGAAATAATAAGCGCCGTGATGATCAGTAACTTTTTCATTTTTCCCCCTCTGGTGTTGTCGGACCGCCTTTTTGATTTATTAAACACTACATTTTGCATGAATCATTGATATTAAACGTAACCAGTGTTTACTTTCATAGAAGTAATTCCTTTATGTCACAGATCCTGACTGCCGGCAATCAGGGAATCCCTGAAATTCGACTTCGAAATCCCTGATTTCTGCATGCCGCGGCCGCAAAAACATTTGTTGTCTGGAACATAAAGGCGCAGATCGGATGAAACAGGTAAAGGAATTATTCCTCCAGGGAGGTCATTCCTTCCCGCAGGGCAATTTTGGTGAGTTCGGCCACGCTTTTGGCGTTGAGCTTCCGCATGATCTGCTGCCGGTGGGTTTCCACGGTCTTGACGCTGACATGAATCCGCTCGCTGATATCGCGCGTGCTCAATCCTTCGGCGATAAGCTGGAGCACTTCCCGCTCCCGGGAGGAAAGCTGGGATGCGGGAGACGGGTCCGCGCCCTCCAGGATGCTGGCGTAATCCTTCATAACGGTGTCGGCAATGGCCGGGCTGAGATAGCTCTGGTGCCGGACAACGGAATTGATGGCCGCCACCAATTCGTCAAATGCGCAGTTTTTCAGAAGATAACCGGAAACGCCAGCCTTGAGCATACCGGCCACGTAGCGCTTGTCCGAATGCATGGAAAGGGCGATGATTTTGGTATGGGGCAATTCGGCTCTAATCTGACGTGAGGCTTCCATCCCGTTTAATTCCGGCATATTGATGTCCATCACAATCACATTTGGTTTCAACTCGGCAGCCATGCGCACCGCCAGCCGGCCGTTGTCCGCCTCACCGACCACGGCCATGTCGGACTGCTGCTCCAGCAGAGCCCGCAGGCCTGAACGCGTGATTTGGTGGTCGTCTGCCAGAAGTATCCGTATGGCCATAAATACCATCCTTTTCCACGCACATCATAATGGTCCCGGGTGTGTATTTCGAACCCGCGGGCCGGTGAAAACCTTCTTCGAAAAAGGTTGAGCCGTCTACCCATCCCCCGCAGGGGTCATCGGGGACATCAGGGTCACGCATGATCCCGCTGCCGGACTTGATGCGATTTCCAGGCGGCCGCCCTGATGCATGAGCCGCTCCCGGATGGAAAACAGACCGAATCCGCCTTTTTTGATCCGGCGGTCGGCTTCAGACGCCGCAAAACCGATGCCGTTGTCTTCTATAACAATGCGGATCCAATTTTCTTCCCGGGAAATGGAGATCCCGGCCCGGGTGGCCCGGGCATGCTTGACGATATTGAACATCAGTTCCCGGACTGCCTGGAACAGAAGAATACGAAGGCTTTCTTCAATGGGTTTCGGCCGCATATCGTCGGTGAAATCCACCGCAATGCCATGCTGATTATAGGTCTGTTCCGCCAGCCAGTCAAGCGCGGCTTCCAGGCCCAGGTCATAAAGAACCGGGGGGCTCAGCTCAAAGGTCAGGGTCCGGGTATCGGCGATGGTCTGATCAATCAGCCGGTAGACATCATCCAGGGCAGGGTCGGACGCTTCCGGTGATGATCCGTGTTTAACCTGACGAAGCTTCAAAGAAGCATGGGCCAGGGCATGGCCGATGCGATCATGGAGCTCCTGGGCGATGCGGCGGCGCTCGCTTTCTTCGGTAAGGGAAAGCTCGGAGGACAGAGACCTCAGCTGCGACTGGTATTTCAAGGATTCCTCCTCCCGCCGGGCGGAAACCTCGCGCAATTCTTTCTGGTTTAGAACCACATTTTCATAAAGTCTGGCGTTTTCCAGGGAAATGGCCGCCTGAGAGGCCAGCAGCTTCAGCAATTCCACGCGCTCCGGGGTGAAAACCGAAGGCGCTCGATTATTTTCCAGATACAACAGAGCTACCGGCTCGGCATGCCGGATCACCGGAAGGCAGAGAACCGATCGCGGCTGATGGGCCGTGATATAGTCATGGTTTGTAAAATCTCCGGTGCGGGAGGCGTCATCCAGCACCAGGTGGTTCCGGGCCCGCTTCACGTAATTGAGAACCGGATGAAAAAGGTCCATGCGGCGTTCTGCTGGAAGCGAGTTGAATACCTGCGCGTCGGACGCGTCGATGACATATTCGGCTTCCAGATACATCCGGCTGCCGACAATACTTAAAAAAAGCGCTTTCCGGGCTCCGGCGTTTTCCAGGACGATCTTCATCAGATTTTTTAAAAGTTCATCCAAGACGATTCCGGTGGATATCATCCCCAAAGAAGCCACGATCGCATCAACGTCAATGGGCCGGCCCCCATTGACGGCTCGGCTCACGGCAACCCCGGACAGACGATCATGGTAGATTTTCGTCATCTGCGCGGCTTTTTTCGTCCCCCCCCACGCTTGAAAACCGGTCCGGGCGTCCTCCAGAAACCTTCTGGCAATATCATCAAATCCTCTTGACAGGTAGAATTTTGCCGCCGCTTCATTGGCAATGGCCTGATTCTGAAGAAAACGATTGGCCCCGGCCGCGGCAATGGCCTCCCGGTAAAAGGACATGGCCTGCTGATCCCTGCCGGATACGCGCGCGGCTTCCGCGGCCATCAGCAGATACCGGTCGGAAAAATTTTTCGGACATTGGGCCGCCAGTTTCCGGAATTCCGATAAAAAGCCGTTGATTTTTCTTCGGATCCCTATCTGCCGGAAAGCCGGCGCGTCATCATGAAGGGCGGCCAACGTCAGTGCGTGATAATAATAATATTCCGGGACCACCACGGTTCCCATGTGATAAAAAGCCAGGGCCTTGCAGCGGCCGGCGGCGGCCATGGCTCCGGCATAATCGCCCATGATATAAAGCAGTCGAAGTTTGATGAGATGATGGCGGAACAAAATGATTTTGATGTCATCGGCTTCCATGTTGGCCAGGTGCGCATCTTCGCTGAACCCTTCATCGTCCATGCGCAACGGATCCGGGGTCTGACCCTTGAGGCATTTGATAAACTGACGGATGGAAATCAGATAATTGAGGGCTCCCACGTCCTTGGATTGCTCCACGAATTCAAAATACCGCTCGCATTCATCACCCAGCCGATCCAGGTTTTCTCCGCTGATGGTTAAAAAAATCAGCAGGGACTGGATGTGATAGACCGCGTAATTGAGATCTCCGTAATCCAGGGCGGATTTGATGCCTTTGCGGATATGCCCGATTACCGTTTGCACGCTATGGTTCCAGATATCAATGGCGCTGCCGATATACAGCATCAGCTTGGCGGTGAGATCCGGGCCGCCGAATTTTTCATTGGCGCTAAGCGCCAGCCGGCCGTATTGATCGCCGGTCCGGTAATTTTTAAACACGGCGCACAGGGCCGAACCATAGATGACATAGGCAAACGGGGATACCTTGGAATTGCCGTGTTTCAGCGTCAGAGCAAATATTTTAAGGGCCAGCCATGTGGCAAGATACGGCTGGCAGAAATACGCCGACAGAGAAACATTCATCAGCATGTCCAGGATAAGCAGCCGCCGCGGATCCTCGATGACCGGAAGATGAAGCAGTTCTTCCGGATCGCAGCGGAACAGACGGATCTTCAGGGCCGTCAGGCGTCGTAATACATCCACAAGGGTCGCACTGCCGGGCAGAGGCACCCCCAACAGCCCAAGGCCGGTCAATCCGATGACAAGGGCATCTTCGTGTTTGGCGAGCCCGGCCAGCATGACCATCTTCTGGTTGTATACGGCGGCCCGGTCCAGATCGGATACGGCCCGGTCCAGAAGAATCCCGAACAGAGCCTCAGCCTCGTCGTAATTCAGGCTCAGGTATTCGCACTCCATCCGGTTTTTTTTCAGATCAAACATCAGCGCATACTGGTCCGGCCAGTCGGCATCCGAAAGAAGAGCTTCCCCGGCTTTCAGATATTCGGCGGCCTGGGAAAACGCTGCTGCGCCTTTGGCTTTTTTACCGGCCATGAGATTCAGTTCGGCAAGTCGGTGTTTTTCCGCGGGCGCATCCAGCAGAACCGCACCCTGGTTGAGGTGGTTGACGATGTTGAAAATCCGGCCGGACAGCCGTTCCGGTCTGGTATCTTCCATGATAAGTCGGCCGATGCGCAGATGAATCCGGATTTTTTCCTCCTCGGGAACAAGAGCAAGCACAGCCTGACGGACTTTGTCGTGGAGAAATTCAAAATGAATGTCGCCGGCCCGCGCAGATTGGCTTGGGCTCCATCCGGTATGCGCCGGAGCCGGATGAGCCGGCACAAGGGGAAGCGGACTCCTCTGGCCGCGGGCGAATTCTCCTTCGTTGACGATGATTCCAAGCCCTAACGATTCCCGCAAGTCCCCCAGAATATGGTCCGGCGGCTTTTCAGCGACCCTGGCCAGGAGAAGAAGGGAAAACCGGTTGCCGATGCAGGACGCCAGGCGCAGGACATATTGAGAATGGTCCGTAAGATTTAAGACCTTTTCCACCATAAAATCGATAACATTTTCGGTCGTCCGCTGTGCCGCGATGGTTTCGATATGCCATTCCCATCGGCCGGTATCATGGGCATAGGCCAACAGGCCTTCCTGATTCAACGACTGAATAAATTGCCGGATGAAAAACGGATTCCCCCCGGTTTTATCAAAAAGGATCCCGGCCAGAAGATGGACGTTTTCCGTTGACGCCCGAAAAGTGTCCGCCAGAAGACGGCTCACATCATCGACGCTTATGGGTTTGAGGGTAATGGTGCGGATGGGGATGGTCTTTCGGCGTATGCGGTCCAGACTCTGCATCAGGAGATGGTCTTCACTGATTTCATTGTTGCGGTACGTTCCAATGAAAAAAAATTCCCGCCCGCCCCCTGCTTTTGGAAGGGTTTTGGCATCGGTCCCATGAAACGCCTCCATGAGCTTGAGGCTTGCCGCATCCGCCCACTGCATATCGTCGATAAAAAGGGTCAGCGGTTGGGTTTCCCGGGTAAAGACCTTGAGAAATTTTTCAAATGTCAGTTGAAACCGGTGCTGGGCATCCGCCGGAGTCAGGTCCGTCACGGGTTCGGCTTTGCCCGTGATCCTTCCCAGCTCCGGGATCACGTCGATAATCACGCCGGCATTGGGGCCGAGGGCGTCGGCCAGTTTTTTGCGCCATGCATCGATCCGGTCGGGCGATTCCGTCAATATCTGACCAATCATGGAGGAAAAAGCCTGAATAAGACCGGAAAAGGGGATATCCTGCTGGAGCTGGTCATATTTTCCGGAGATGAAATAACCGCCTTTTTCAACGATATACCGCCGGAACTCCTGCACCAGCCGGGTCTTGCCGATGCCCGCGTAGCCGGCGATCATCGTGATGCCCATCTGGCCGGTTTCACGTACCCGTTCATACTCATCGACAAGCATGGCCGTCTCAAACTCCCGGCCATAAATCCGTTCCGGAAACCGCAACTGTTCGGGGACATCCCGCGCTCCCGGGGAAAACGGAAGGATATGACCTGCTGACAGCAGTTGCTGCCTGCATGCCTCCAGGTCGGCTTTCAGACCAAAGGCACCCTGATAACGGTCATTCGGAGATTTTGACAGCAGTTTCAGGATGATTTGTGACACGGTATGGCAGACGTCCGTGCGGACGGCGTCCGCCGATACCGGATCCCGGGCCATGTGCGCGTGCAGCAGCTCCATGGCGCTGCTGCCGGAAAAAGGGGGAGCGCCGGTCAGGATTTCATGAAAAATGATGCCCAGGGAATAAAAATCGGTGCGATAATCCACCACCCGGTTCATGCGGCCGGTCTGCTCGGGTGAAATATACAGCAGGCCTTGGGACATGGATTTTTCATCCGGACCCGGCGGATGCGGGGACGGTCCCGGCACCTCCGGTTCTTCCCAAGCCTGAACCCGGATCCGGCCATCGCAGAACTCCCGGATCCACGTATGTTTAGTGGCAGGATCAATGGCGATGCCGCTGGTGGTCAATCCCTGATGAATGATGCCGTGCCGGTGGAGTTCCGATACGCCGGAAACCAACTGCACGGCCAGATCGCAAAAAAGGGCCACGGAAATGGGCGCGTTTTCCCGGATATACGCTTCCAGGGGGATCCCAAACTTATCATCGACGCGCACAGCCACGCCGGTAAGCGGCGGATTCGATAATTTTTCCACTTCACGAACGGGAAGGACATGGGGAGAGGCAATGTTTTTCAACAAGCAGAAATACTGGTAGTGTTTTTCCAGATCACCGGGGTGGGGCGAATCCACCGGGAAAAAAAAGACAACGGATTTTTCCCGGGATGTTTGGTTCCGCAGCTCCAGTTTCCGGCAGCCGTTCCAGAGAATCTGCTGATAGACAATCTCATCGCCGTCAGGCACAAACATCGGCCAACTCCTGAATTATGGCAACAGGGCGCCGATAAAGCATCCGCCCCCGCTGCCTCCTCCCGTGTCGCCGCCATTGCCGCCGTGGCCATTGTCATCTTTGCCTCCGGAAGATCCGGTTGCCTCGAAGACGGCGCGGATAAAATGATCGGCGCGGATATCCGAAAACGTGAATTCAGCAGCGGGATCCTCGGTTTTACCATTCACGGTGACGGATTTGACGCGATAGCCGGCGGCCGGGGAGATGCCAAACGTCTGGCGGCCGCCGGAAAACACCATCACCTCGCCCGCCGGCGCAATGGTCCCGCCTGCTCCGGCCGTGGCCGTGATGGTATGAACACGCACCAGATCAGCGGCCGTACGGTGGACCGCCAGCCGGGTGGCGGGATCGCCGATCAGATTAAAGGACGTCAGCACTTTTTCGGATACGCCGGAATAATAAGCATCGATTTTAGCGCCAAGAGTGACGTCACCCAGCCGGTTTTGACCATTTAAAAAGATTTTCGCGAAAATCAGATGACTTAAAAATTCATGTTCCCACCGGTGGGCCAGGCCGGCCGGCGCAAAGCAGGCCACGGCCCCCCCATCGGCGGCCTTGACCCATTCTTCGGCCAGGGAATAATGAAACGGCTGGGAAAAATAACCATTGAGACAATTGAGCGCCAAAACAACGGTCAGACGGTTGCTGTTGGTCAAAGACGACAAATCGCCGGGCACAAGGATGAAATTGCCGTATTCCGGCGCCACTCCCCAGCGGGTAACGTCGCCATGCCCCATGAAACTGGTCAACAGCGTACCGGCGTTGACGGCGGAGACGATATCGGCCGTGACGTCGGCCATCCGGTCATACTGCCGGGCATACACCCGCTCCGGGGAAAAGGGAGGGGTCAGATAACTCGCCAGTTGTTCATTTAACTCTTCAAACACGGTTTCATCGTCATCGGCCACCAGCAATACCCGATCGGAATGTTGATGCTGGTTGGACTCATAACGGATCAGCTTGTCGACGATAGCGGACATGGCGGCCGGCGTGTTGCCGGGAATCCGGCCGATGTGGAAATCGGGCAGGGGCGCGTTTCCCGATACGCAGGCATACCCGTTGTCCGAAGGGATCAGGCCCAGGTCCGGGGCGCTCTCCAACAGTCCCGGAACGATGTTTTTCTTGCCGGCGCCATAGTAATCCCGGTAATCCAGGTTGGCATCTCCGGCCAGCAGCACGTATTGAGGGGCCGGCGGCTGCCAGTGCTCCCGGGCATGGGCCAGAAACTCCCGGATGGCCGGCGGATGGAACCGGCCAAAGGAAAACAGGTCATAAATTTCCTCGATATCCGCCAGGACCGTGCGCAGCCCCTGACGCCGGCGCAGCTCCAGGAGCATCTCCAGGGAAGGGGCCAGGTCCGCGGCGGTGACGAGAATATAATCCGCCCCGTTTTCGCTGTTTTTAAGGTCCGACCGCGACCGGACTCTGATCCGGTCCGGAGCCGGGATCCGGTCGTCGGTTGTGATCGTCCAGGTGGTATTCCCGTCCGGAGGCGCAAAGGTCGCTTGAAATCCGCCCTCACCGGCAACCACATCCACATGATCGGCCCGGACGGGTCCGGCCGGATCGGTGATGTCGTAAATCCGGATGGCAGTATTGCTGAATCCGGATACAACGATATCTTCCGCGCCATCAGACGATATCGAAAAATCCAGCCGGTCCTCCGCTGCTTCCAGGCGCCGTTGATAGGCCAGCTCAAGCCGATTAACGTAAACCACGCCATTGACCGGCCCCTGGTAGTTCAGCTCCAGCGTGTTATTCCGGCCGTTGAGCCGGGACGGAGGAATCGACAGCGCGGCTTGATGGGCCTCATTGCCGGTCAGGTAAATATCGCTTATAGCCTCTCCGTTGAGTTCCGCCACCACATGATGCAATGCCGCGCCGTCCATCCGGCCCTGAAGAAAAACAGTCAGCGTCGCGTTTTCATCTGAACGGATCAATGACGGCGCGTCAAAACGGTATGTGCCCGACTGAGGCGCCGTCAACCGCTCCCAGAACCAGTAATCGGCTTCGGGCGCGCCGGGAACGCCGCTCCACATAAGCCGGTTTTCTTCAAAGAGCAGCCTTTCCTGAAATGCCGAAACCGGGGTGTGGTCTCCCAATGCGTTGAAATCGCTATACGATATCCGGCGGCCTTTGGTGGTGCCGCCCCAGAAAAGCCATAACACGTCCGTTCCGGTAAACCGGTTATCCACGCCCGGCGCATAAAATATAATCGTGTCATCGGCGCCGAGCGTGGAGCCCGAAGCCGAAACAGCGATGGCAATCTCCCGATCCAGATGAAACATGCGCAGAAAGGCGGGGTCCATGCCGGCGAGAGTGATGCCCGCATCCATAATGTCTTGGCCGGTGATGCGATAAAATCCGCTGCCGGCCACCTCGATTTTCAGTCCGGTCCGATGGGGCCGGGGATCGGCTGCTGCTGCTGAAACAACGCCATGGCCGAACCCTGAAAGCAAAACCGCCGCCACAACCATGACGACGGTTTTCCGGAAAATTGAAATGCGTTGAACCCCGGCAGGAACAAAATATTCACCCAAGGCATGACAGCAACATTTTATCATAAGCATCGCCCAGATCTGTCGGTAATGTTAATGGATATCCACCCGTTCAATGTCGAGATCGCCGGTTTTCACGATGCAGAATCCGGGATTTCCGTCCTTTCCCATGATTTCACCGGGATTGAGCACGATGGTGTTGCCGGTCCGATCCTGATCATACTGATGGGAATGACCGAAACAGGTCAGGTCATACTTAGCAGTGGCGGCCAGCCCCACGGCCACGGGCCATTCATGGGTAAAGGCGATGCGGCGGCCATTGACGGCGACCTCGCCCACAAGACTGAACAGCGTGATCAGGCCATTGCTGTCGATGGCGGTTTTGGTCAGCAGATACCGGTCCCCGTCGTTATTTCCGAAAACCGCGTAAAGCGGGATTTGCGCCTGCATGAATTCCTTGAACACGAACGGGGCCACAAAATCGCCGCAGTGAAGGATCATTTCGCAATGACGGGAAGAAATGACGTCAAGGGCCTTGCGCAGATTCCAGATATTGTCGTGGCTGTCGCTCATGACCGCGATGTTCATCGTCGCCTCCTGTGCGGTTCCGGCCACCGGCAAAACCAGAACCGCTGTTATCCTTTTTAACAAAGACGATTCATGATAGCCGCCTCCGGCGCAAAAAAAAAGAAAAAAGCCTCTTGCGGAATGATTTTTCACTATAAAACCTCATACATCTCCCGGTTTTCATAAAGACGGAGCCATCCCTTGACGATACGGTAGATGATCCAGACCCCGTCGACAAACAGGATGATGACGCCGATGCCGATGATCATGGTCAGCATCCCGACAAGAGCCCAGAACAGGCCGAACCAGAAGGTGCGGATCTGCCAGCGGAAATGCGAAGCCAGCCAGGTGCCCCGCACGTCTTCAAGCTTGATGTAGTTGAGGATGACCGCCGCCACCGCTGTGATGCCGAAAATAAACGACAGGGCCTGGAGCAGATAAATGATATGAGTGATGTTTCGCTCTTTTTCCATCAGGGCCGTCTCTCCTTTGGCATAATTACATCATAAAAAACGGATCCACGTCCACCGCCAGGCTGACCTGGCGGCTGGAAAGCGCGGCCGCGTTTTCAAACATCAGGCGCCGGGCAAACTGGTGCAGATGGTTCCCATTGGGAGATTTCAGGAGGATCTGCCAGCGGTACTGGCCGGCGATCCGCGACAGGGGGGCTTCAATGGGGCCAAGGACGTCCACCGGATCCGCCGGCGCCAACGCCCCTGTTCCCTGGCCGCTTCCGCCCTGGGCGGCGGGCCGGCTCTGAAGCTTCCGGCAGAGATGCCCCACGGCGGTGGCGAATTCCCGGGTTTTTTCCGGGTCCCGGCCGCTGATTTTAAGCTGAATCATCCGGGAAAAGGGAGGATATTTAAACGTCTGCCGGAAACCGATTTCCTGCTGGTAAAAGGCCATGAAATCCTGGCTTTGGGCCGCGGCAATGGTGAAATGGTCGGGATTGTAGGTCTGAAGCACCACCCGGCCGGGCCGGTCCCCCCGGCCGGCCCGGCCCGCCACCTGGGCCAGCACCTGAAAGGTCAGTTCCCCGGCCCGGAAATCCGGAAAACTCAAGGAAAGATCCGCGCAGATGATTCCCACCAGAGTGATGCCGGGAAAATCATGCCCCTTGGCCACCATCTGGGTGCCGATGAGCACATCGATCTCCCGGTCCCGCAGTCCTTTTAACATCTGCACCAGCGCGCCTTTGCGCACCACCGTATCCCGGTCTATTCGGGCCACCCGGGCTTCAGGAAAAAGAGCCCTGACCGCGTGTTCGATTTTTTCCGTGCCCATTCCCAGACGCTTGATGGCCGTGGATCCGCATAGAGCGCAGGCCGATGTGGAAGCCACGGCATATCCGCACTGGTGGCAACGATAGACCCCGGCACCATGATGCAGGGTCAGGGTAACCTCGCAGTGGAGGCATTTTAGGGCCTGGCCGCATCCGGCGCAGACCGGCCATGTAGCATAACCCCGGCGATTGAGAAACAAAAGAATCTGTTCTCCCCTTTCCAGGGTTTCTTTCATGGCCAGATGAAGGGCCGGAGTGATAAACCGCCAGATGCCCCGGGCATGTTTTTGTTTCCGCAAATCCTCGATGTGGATTTCCGGCATGACCTGGCAGTAAATCCGTTTCTTGAGATTGAGTTCGCGGAACTTTCCGGAAATGACATTGTAAACCGACTGGACCGAGGGGGTGGCGGATCCGAGCAACACCACGGCTCCGGCCTGCCGGGCCCGGACAACGGCCATGTCCCGGGCATTATACCGGAACCGGCTTTCCTGTTTATAGGAGGTGTCGTGCTCTTCGTCCACAATCATCAGGCCGATATGGGTCAGGGGCGCAAAAATGGCGGACCGGGCCCCGATGACCACCCGGCTTTTACCATCAAGAATCCGCATCCACTGATCAAAGCGCTCGCCGGCGCTCAGTCCGGAGTGCAGCACGGCCACGGCATCGCCGAACCGGGCCCGGAACCGCCGCTCGGTTGCCGATACCAGGGCGATCTCCGGGACCAGCACTAAAACGGTGGTATGTTGCTTCAAGGCCGCAGCCGCGGCCTGCATGTAGACCTCGGTTTTACCGGAGCCGGTCACGCCGGCCAGAAGATAGACTGAAAATCCCGTTCCCAGGGCCCCGGCCAGCGTGGATACAGCCCGATGCTGCTCGGGATTCAGTTTATGGGGCGTATCCGGAGATACCGGATCGCCAAAGGGGTCGCGATAAACGGGCCGGTCCGAAACCGTGACCAGGCCTTTTTTGGACAGGGCCTGGACTTGCCGGTGGGCCGAGGAAACGATCTTTGCGAGCTCCCGGACGGCCATGCCGCCGCCTTCGGCGGCTATAACGTCCATAACCGCCTGCTGACCGTTGGCCAGGCGATCCGGAACCGCTGCATCGGGCACCAGGGCGACCACCCGCTCGGTTTTGGGACCGGCGGCTTTTTTGGCGTTATTGACCCCGCCGGGCAGGGCCTCGTCAATGACTTCCCCCAGGGGATGAAGATAATAGGCGGCCATCCAGCGGAAAAAAGGAATCATCTCCGCCGGAAACACAGGGGTTTGATCCAGCACGGAGATGATCTCACGGATATTCCGGATGCCGTCGGCATCCCCCGGTCCCAGGATATAACCGGTAAGCTTCCGGCGGCCGAATGGAACCAGGGCCCGCATGCCGGGTGCGGCCAGCTCCCGCAGGGCTTCGGGTACGGCATAGGTAAAGGTCTGGTGCACCGGAACCGGAACAGTTATTTCAATATGAGTCGCGGGGTTTTTCATGTCAGGGGCGTCTGCCGGAATTGCGGGTAAACGGTCAAATCATATCAGCTCTTTTCAATAGTATTCTTAATCCATGGCCAAAAAAGTTGCAACCGCTTATCCGACCCGGCAAGGGGTAAACACTGTTTTGTTTTTTTATTGACATTCCGGTTATGGGTGTGGATAATGAACAGTCACTTGATAAAATAACAAAAAATTCCATGCGTGCCCAT
>CAZRES010000092.1:0-12696 GCA_964598885.1 uncultured Desulfobacteraceae bacterium
AAGGTGATTGCCGGCACCGCCAATGGGGAAGGATCGCTTCGGATTGAGGTATCCGGTACCGGAGAAGAAACCGCGCTTGCCGGCATCATGCGCATGGTGAAAGAAGCGCAGGAATCCCGTTCGCGCTCCCAGGACCTGGCGGATCGCGCGGCCTTTTACCTGACGCTGGTGGCCATCGGAGCGGCCGGGTTGACATTTGCCGGATGGATGGTATTCGGCGTGACGCTGAGCTTTTCCATTACCCGGATGGTGACGGTTCTGGTGATTGCCTGTCCGCATGCACTGGGACTTGCCATTCCTTTGGTGATCGCTATATCAACAACTCTGGGGGCCCGCGGCGGCCTGCTTGTTCGGGACCGGCGTGGGCTGGAGGAAGCAAGAACCCTGGAGGTGATTGTTTTCGATAAGACAGGCACCCTTACCCTGGGAGAACACCGGGTGGTAGACGCCGTGACGACCGAAAATCTCGACTCCAATGAGGCCCTGCGCCTGGCTGCGGCGGTGGAGCATGACTCGGAACATCCGATTGCTGCCGCGTTACGCGAAAGCGCCCGGGAGTCGGAGATACAGGTTCCGGAGGCCGAGGATTTTCATGCCATTCCAGGCCAGGGTGTGGAAGCCCGTGTCGAGGGTCGCGACCTGAAGGTGGGGGGCCCTGCCTTATTGAAAAAATATTCCATCGATCCGCCCCATGACATTAAAGATGCCGTAAAGGGTTTTTCGGATCAAGGACAGGCGGTGGTCTATCTGGTTGAAGGCGATCGGGTGCTCAGTGTATTTGCGATTGCGGACGCCGTGCGTCCGGAATCCATTGAAGCGGTAAAAGCGCTTCAGAAAGAAAACATGACCGTTGCGATGCTTACGGGCGATTCCCGGGCCGTGGCCGAAGCTGTTGCAGAAAAACTGGGCATTGATACCGTTTTCGCAGAAGTGCTGCCTGATGACAAGGCCGACAAAATAAAGGAGCTGCAGCGGGAAGGACGACGGGTAGCCATGGTCGGGGACGGGGTGAACGACGCTCCGGCGTTGGCAACGGCCGATATCGGTATCGCCATCGGCGCGGGAACCGATGTGGCGGTGGAGGCCGGAGACGTGGTTCTGGTGAGAAACGATCCCCGCGACGTGGTTCGGTTCATACAGCTCAGCCGGGCCACTTACCGCAAGATGATCCAGAATCTCTGGTGGGCCGCCGGATACAACATCGTGGCGATTCCTCTTGCCGCGGGCGTACTGGCATGGGCCGGGATTCTTTTGGCCCCGGCGGTGGGGGCCATCCTGATGTCCGCCTCCACAGTGATCGTGGCGATCAACGCCCAGCTGCTAAGACGCCTTGAACTATAAATCCGCGTCGGATGGCAGGAGGTAATCCCAATGAAAAAAGCGTTTACCCGTATCGGATATGTTTCAATGCCGCTGGTTCTCTTTTCCGGATGCATGCGAAGACCGATGGATCAATCCTTTGGAAGATGGGATCACATGATGGATTACGGAGGGTATGGCATGATGCTTGTGTGGATAGTGCTGCTCGTTGCCGTGGGGGCGATTGTTTATGCATTGATCTCCCGCCGGGGAGACGAAACCACCGCATCCCGGTATGAACGTGAAACGCCCTTGGAAATCCTGAAAAACCGTTATGCCAGGGGAGAGATTACAAAAGAGGAATTTGACCGGATGAAAGACGATATCGAATCCTCATAAAT
Source organism: uncultured Desulfobacteraceae bacterium (assembly GCA_964598885.1). Lineage (GTDB taxonomy): Bacteria > Desulfobacterota > Desulfobacteria > Desulfobacterales > Desulfosalsimonadaceae > SURF-33. The sequence goes on from CAZRES010000092.1 coordinate 1,701, forward strand.
CATGATCCATCATCAGATGCCCCCATCTGTGAATGGTATGGCAGCGCCAGCAGTCTTCTATATGTTGCTACTCTCTAACATAACAGTATGCAAAACGATGTGCAAACCCTTTGAAACAATGCCGCGGTTGCCGCAGGTCCGGTGGCTCAGGTGGTTTTGTCTTTTTCATGCCCAAAGCGCGGACAGGCCGCAGGATTTTTCCCATTCAATGAATTTTCGTATTTCCGAAAAATATCCCAACATCATCCCCGGTGACCGTCATCTTTAAGACTGGCCTTTGTAACGGCCGTCCGGCCGAATCGTTCCCAAATGGCATCCATGGCCCGATCCGCCTGTTCCCATTTGGCGGCATTGATTTCGACCTGGTCCGCCTGGGGGAAAAGACTCAACTGCACCGGACCGGTTTTTACGGAAAAATCGGATGCCCCCACCCCGATCAGCCGAACCGGTTGGGAAAGAACAACCGCGTCAATCAGTTTTGCCGCAGCCCGATAAATGATTTCCGAGATGGCTGTGGGGCGTTCCAGCCGGACCTGCCGGGTGACCTGGGTAAAATCGGCGAACTTGATCTTCACCGTCACGGTTTGGGCCGTTACCCCCTCTTTTCGCAGGTCCCGGCCCACGTCTTGCGCATGCTTGAGCAGATAATGTTTCAGAACGGATTTGTCGGAGGTGTCCTTGGCAAAGGTTTCTTCGCTGCTGATCGATTTTGCGGGTCGATCCGGCCGGACTTCCGACCGATCAATGCCCCGGGAAAGGTCATGGAGGCGGCGGCCGTATTTGCCGAGCCGGGCCGCCAGCTGGTCTTGCGGATACCGACGCACATCCCCCAGGGTCTTGATGCCCAGGCGTTCCAGCCGTCTGCCGGTCTGGGGACCGACGCCTGGAACGCGGCCGATGGGCAGGGTCGCAATCACGTTTTCCACCTCTTCGGGTTGGATCACCATCAGGCCGTCCGGCTTGATCATGGCCGAGGCAATCTTGGCCAGGAATTTTTGGGGAGCAATGCCCACCGAACAGGTCAGTCCCACACATTCCCGGATTTGTCTTTTAATGCGTTTTCCGATCTCAACAGGCGCGCCAAAAACGGCCCCGCAGCCGGTGATGTCAATAAACGCCTCGTCAATGGAGACCGGCTCCATCAGCGGGGAAACCGATCCCAGCAGCTCCATGACCTTTGATGAGATCTCCGCGTAACGCCGGCCCCGGGGCCGGACAACGACGGCATGAGGACATTTGCGGCGGGCCTGATACATGGGCATGGCCGAATGTACGCCGAATTTTCGCGCCGCGTAACTGGCCGCACAAACCACCCCGCGGTTGGATTCCCCGCCCACGATGACGCATTTTCCGGCAAGCTCCGGGTGATCGAGCTGTTCCACCGAGGCGAAAAAGGCATCCATGTCCACATGAACAATCATTGGCTCAATCTGACGATCTCCAGTGGTTGAAAGCGCCGAAGTCATACGCGCGCCCTGCGGGTTTCCAGCGGGTTTCTCATGGAGTTGCTTACCATCTGAAGTTTTGCTATAAATCAAAAAGATTAAATGAAAACGAATCTATCATTTTTCAGGAAAATTTCCAAGATCATGCTTTCATGCACCGTGGTTTCGGGCGGAAAATAACGCTGTTCCCATCATCTTAACAAAGGCAAACCCATGAACAGGCCCTCCACGCACCCTGCCGGCAACCCCTGGACGCCTCTGGCCGAATCGCAAACCGGCCGGATCGCCGCCCTTTTCGCCGAACTTTATCCCGTTGCGGAATACGGCGACCTTGCTCCACGCATATCGGCTCACTGGCTGAATATGCTGAGCCGGGTATGGACGGAAAAGCCCGACCGGATCCGGCGGCAGGATCTGAACTATGATCCCGGTGATCCGCTTTCCCGGATCCAGCAGAAAACCGTGGTCATCGCCTATGCCGACAGCGTCGCCGCTCCCGGGGAAAAAACTCTTATCACCCTGGACCGCTTTTTATCCCGCCATTTTCCGGCCGCAGGCGGTCTGCACATCCTTCCCGCCTGCGCCATGGTGGAGGATCGGTTCAATGACGGCGGTTTTTCCCAGGTCAGGAGGGATACGGTTCACCAACGGTTCGGCGACAACCGGGATTTTGCGAATCTTATGGAAAAATACTACTCCATGGCCGATTTTGTGCTCAATCACGTGGATATGGCGCATCCCCTGTTTCAGGCCTTTTTAAACGGCGATGACGCCGCCGGTAATGGTTTTTACGTATTTTCCGAGTCCCAATACCGGCAGCACGCGGCCGGCGGCGATTTTGACCTGATTTTCCGTCCCCGGCCATTTCCCCTGTTTACCCTTTTCCGGCGCCGGCCACGGGATGCCGGATACGCGGGCATGGACACGAACGAAAAAATATCCGCCATGGCCGACCTGCTCTTGCCGGACCGCTTCCCCGGGCCGGTCATCGGCATGCTGTCCATCTTTGACAAGGTCAAAAACGATCAGATGCTTTTGGATGACGATTACACCCTTGTACTCCGCTTCCGCCATTATCTTGAGCAAATAACCGATCCCGCTCCCGAAGCCGTTCTGGCCGAATCCGAAATCCAGGAGACCCGTCACACCCCCTGGATTTTCATCAACACTATCCAGTCCCGAACCGACTTTCTCCTTGCCCTGGGGTATGACGCGCAAACCGCCAGGCGGTGCGCCCGCCGGTATGAACAATATGATCCCATGATCTTCGGTGAACCGGTTCGCGCCCTGACCACCTTCAGCCATGTCCAGGTGGATGTGAACACCGGGACCTATGCGGGTTTGAAGCTGCTGGCCGATGATCTTTCCTGGTACCTGGGGATGGATCTCAACATGCTGCGGCTGGACGCGGCCAATTTCGCCTTTAAAAAATGGAAAACCACCTGTTTCGGACTGCCGGAAGTCAAAAAACTCATGAAAATCATTTATCTTTCCATGGACTGCGTCTCTCCCCGGATGGTGGCCAACCTGGAAGTCAACAATACCCTGGGCGCCGTGTTGACCCAGATGAGCGGCCCCGGCGACGCGCCGCCCATGATGTATGATTTTTACCTGGCATCCCTGCTGCCCGCGGTATTCAACGCCGCAGACGCTCGTATTCTCAAACGGATCCCGGAATTGATCAACCGGTATGATCCGCCGAAAACCTCGATCCGCTTCAGCGTGGCCGAAAGCCATGACGGAAAATCGGTGCGCGGGAGCCTGGATCTTTTGACCGAAGAAGAACGCACGGGTCTTGCCGATATCGTGACCGCAAACAGCGGGAAAATCAAATACCGGAAAGGTTCCGGCGGCCTGGAGCCCTACGAACTTTGCATCTCCACCCGGGATGCGCTGATGCGGCTGGATGATCCTGTTCTGGAGGCGGAACGTTTTTTGGGGTTTTACACCCTGGCGTTCACCCTGATGGGCCGGAATGTCAAATCCATCTATTTCAACGATCTGGCGGGCCTGCCCAACGATATTGCCAGAATGAACCATACCGGTGAATATAGAGACATCAAGCGGACCCGGTCTGACGACGCCGCCCTGAGCGCCCTGCTGGAAAATCCGGATGCCGTCTTTCACCGGATCGGCAACGGCATTGCCCGTCTTATCGCCCTGGTGGACGCGGACCCGGCCCTTTCCCCCAGGGGAGATGAAGCCGTTATCCTGGCAACCGATACGTCCAAAGCGGCGGTTGTCCTCAATCACTGCCAAGGCGAGCGCACCTGGGTCCTTGTCAACCTCACGGGCCGACCGCAGCCACTGAACGTCTTGCTCGTCTTGTCCGAAACAGATCCGATTGAGACGCTTGTTGATCAGATCACCGGTAAAAAAATCAACCTGCAACAGGGGAACTATATAGATGTGCTCCATCCCTTTGAACGTCTCTGGTTGAAACAATTCCTTTCAACTTCCTGACCGTTCGGGCTTCATGATTGAAACCACAGCATGGCCGCCGCCGTGACCAGCAGCAGATCAACCCCCAGCCGGTAGATCGTTATGTTCACCCAACGGGAAAGCACCGCGCCAACACAGGTGCCGAAGATCACAGCGGGACTGAAAACCAGGCTGTTCATCAGCCATCTGGCGGAAAAAACGCCGCTGGCGGCATACATCACCAGGGTGAAACAACAGATAAAGGCGAAATAGGTTCCCATGTATCCTTTGGCCTCTTCCGGCTCGGAGGAAAAATACGATACGTATATCACGGCCGGCGGTCCCCCCGTGGTATAGGCTCCCTGGAACCAGCCGCTGATCAGCCCGCACAAAAATCCGATGAATTTGGTGCCGCGGGTGATGACCTTTTTTGTTTTGACCCCTCGAAGACGAATCAACAGCAGGGCCAGAATTACAAAACACGCCAGGCATTTTTTTAACCAGGACTCGGGAATGTGCTGGAGAAAAAACAACCCAAGAGGCATGGTCAGAACTGAGCCTAAAATCAGGGGCCAAACGATTCTGAATTCCAGTTTGCGGCCAAAATGCCAGGCGTGATAAATGACAAGCGTCAGGGTATAGGGAAATAAAAAACCCACCGCGATCTTCAGCGGCAGTAAAAAAGCCATCAACGGCAGGGTCACCAGCGCAAATCCAAATCCGGTGAAGCTGAACGCCAGGCCCCCGAATGCCAGGACGATGGTGATCAGAACAATATCAGACATGGCCTGGGGGTTGCTTTCGTGCCAACGACACATCCGGAAGGCTGAGTTTTCCACATGTTTTTTTCAATAAAACACTAGAGCTTCGTGTTTTTATTCCCGTTCATCCGGTCGCGCAGGCTTCCGGAGCATTTAAATGTGACAACAGTTCTCGGCGGCAGCATCATATCGTCTCCGGTAGCGGGATTTCTTCCCTGCCGCTGATTTTTGTGAACCAGACAGAATTTGCCGAATCCTGAAATCATGACCTCTTCTCCGGCTTCCAGCGTGGATTTAATGATTTCAATAATGAGTTCAGTTGATTCGGTAGCCGCCTTGGTCGCAAGACCCATTTCCTCGTTGAGTCTGGATATCATGTCTTTTTTGGTCAGTGTCATGCGCGGGTCTCCTTCTTGGTGTCGCAAAGCATGTGCCGGGCTCCATGCCGAATTATCATATTTGTATGCGCACCAGGATTTCAGAAAAATGATGAAATTTCAATCCAAATTCAAATCTTGCCGATACATTTCCCCGTAAAACGAGCCGTGGTTTACCGCACTGCTGGTTGGCTTTTACTTCCGGGTATACACTCTGCCGGCTATGCAATTCGCGGGGATAAAAGGATTGATGCAGACAGGCGTTTTTCTCAAAAGATACATGGTGACGGGAACGGAAATACAGGAATCCATCCATTTTAAGAGGATTCGCCCTGTGTCATAGTGGTAGCGAATTTTGACGCATCAATCCGCAGGAATTTTATAATTTGCCAATTAAGGATGATTATCATGAAAAAAAATGTTCAACTTTTCATGGAAGGCGCCCCGATCCGTTTTACGCCGACGGGGAAAGTGTTTGTTATTGATGCCATTCGTCTTATGAGTGAAACCAAGAAACCCGAGGAAGTTTGGAAAGAGTTGCAACGAGACTCCCCGGAAATTCTGGCCTGCATTTCAGAACACCAGACCCCCGACGGCGCGCCGGAACCGGTGGCCGACAGCGCCTGCTGGGAAAAAATACAGGATGCCATTTTTGATCATATTTTTTTCAACGATCGTTAACCGGACCCCAGAGAAAGGAACGTACCATGTCCGTAAAAGACAATTTAGTCAAAAAACTGCAATCACAGATCGACGCATGGAACAAGGAACTGGAAGCGGCTAAAGCCGAGGCGGAAAAAAAGGAAGCCCAGGCGGAAAATGAAAAGGCGGAAGTTGATTTAAAGGAAAAAATGATGGATCAGGTACGGTCACTTCAGGCCAATATCAATTCCGCAAATAAAAAAATCCGTGAAATCCAGGAGGCCGGTGAGGATCGTCTGGATGAAATTAAAAACCAGGTCAATTCCTGGTTACCGTAAGGGTGGGTCCGCAAGGACAAAAAGCCGGATCAGATTCCCGGCGGTGGCGGCCAGAATCTTGCCGTCGGGACTCACGGCCGCGTCCGTAATCGCGGTCCCGGACAAATCGGAAAATGTCCGGATAACGGTACCGGTCTTGATATCATAGAGCACCGCTTGGTTATAGGAAAGCAGCACCAGTTGATTGCCGCCGGGAATATAACCGGTAAAAAACACGCGATCCGCCGAGGCGTTTGGATCGGCTACGGAAATCGCTTCATCCGGCTCTTTGGTTTCCACAAGAACAAAACGGGGGAAAAAAAGCTGCCCGCTATGCTGGTGGCGGGCTCCCCAGGCAATATATCGGCCGTCGAAACGGTAGGTCACGGAATTCGGCATGGCGGTATCGGCAAGGATTTTTGTTTCCTTGGTATCCGCGTTATAAAGAGCGATGCCCCCCTGGCAGGTGAAGGCCAGCATAAAGCCGTCCGCGTCACCGCCGTCGGGGTGAAAGGCAATGGCGTTTACGCTTCCGAATCGCGGGTAAAATTCACCATCGCCCACCATGTGCGCTTCGATCCGGCCGCTGTCAGTGCGCCAGAGCATCACCTCATTGAGACTGCCCGCTGCCGTCAAACGGCCATCCGGAGAAAATTCAATGCAGTTGATCCGGCCGGAAAGTCCCCGAAAGGTATCGACCGGCCTTCCGGTCTCCACGTCCCAGAGATACACATTTCTATCGTTGCCGCCGGCAGCCAGCATTTTTCCATCCGGCGAAAACGCGACTGCCCTGAGACGATCGTTGTGAGGCAATGTTTTCGCCGGCGATCCATCGGGGATGTTCCATAGGATCACGGTGTTATCATAGCTTGCGGAAGCCAGCAGATTCCCGTCCGGACTGAAGGCAAGGGATGTGGCCGGTTCCTGATGGCCGGGAAGAGAGTTTGGCAGCCGGGGGAGGGGTTTGGTTTCGGTTTGAACCGGAGCCGGTGTTATTTCGGGAACCATTTCAACCGATTCGGGTTTCGGTGCGGGCGATGCCGGCTTTTTCTCGGCAATGGTCACCGTTGTTTTCGTCAGCACCACATGCACATCTTTATCGTCGTCCATTTGGATCCATTCCCGGAACGTTTCATATCCGGAACGCTGGACCAGAACTTCATAATACCCCGGGGTCAATTCCATGCCGGGAGAATAGCTTCCTTCGAAATTGACCAGGCTGACGCGGCTGTCCGGCGGATCCGGCTTTACGGTAAGGCGGTATTTTTCATCACCCGGCGCAGGCGGCGACTCTTCCGAAGATTGCGGCTCGACGGGAATTTGGGTACTTTCAGGGACCGCATCGTCATCAAGGACCGGCGCGGGTTCGGAAACGTTTTTTCGGGCCTGTTGTTCGGCTTCCTTATCCTTGAAACGTTCCATTTCCACCTTTGAAAGCACGGTTCGAATATCGCTTTCCAGTCCGTCCACAGTACTTTTACATCCGACGGCGGTGATTCCGGCCGCACAGCATATCAAAGCCAGCAAAACAGCAAACCTCATGGCAGCCCTCGTAATCAAACGACTCAATGGTTTCGGGGATCCAACCTGTTGCCAGTTCAACAGGTTTAATCGATAGGATTTTTTATCGTTATAAAAATTCCGCGTAAAATGCAAGGAACAAAAATAGTTCGTTCCCCTGATCTTACTATTCCCGCTTGACTCAATCCCGGGATGCATATAGAAATAGACGCCGAACCGATCATGTAAGGAGATATTATTATGGCTGTTGAAGAAATCCGGATGGAAGAACTTGATGTCGCTAAATTTATTGAGGATCAGTGCCGCTCCATCCACGCGGAAGTGGGGCAGGGAACAGCGGTGAACGCTCTTTCCGGCGGTGTGGATTCTTCGGTAACCACCATGCTGGCTCACCAGGCTCTGGGCGACAGGTTGCTCACCTTTTTTATCGACCACGGTCTCATGCGCGAAGGCGAGCCCGAGGGGGTGCTGGCCACCATGCGGGATCTGGGGGTCAACGTGGAGCTCGTGGATGCCCGGGATGAATTTTTTGCGGCCCTCAAGGGCAGGACCGATCCCGAGGAAAAGCGTCAGGCCATCACCGATACCTTTTACAAAACCGTGTTCGGCCGCCTGGTAAAAGAAAGCGGCGCCCGCTTTCTGCTCCAGGGAACCATCTATACGGATGTCGAGGAAACCGTGGCCGGCATAAAGCGCCAGCACAATATCTTATCCCAGCTCGGCATCGACACCGAGCAGGCCTATGGGTACAAGGTCATCGAACCGCTCATTCAACTCCGAAAAACCGGCGTACGGGCCGTGGGCAAGGCCCTGGGCCTGCCGAAGTCCGTTTACAACCGTCCCCCTTTTCCCGGGCCGGCCCTGGTGACCCGGGTAGTGGGCGAGGCCACGCCGGAACGGATCGCCCTGGTGCGCCGGGCCACGGCGGTGGTGGAACAGGAACTGGAAGATGTGGTTGCGTTCCAATACATGGCCATTCTTCACGAAGACCGGGTCACCGGCATCCGAAACGGCAAACGCGAATACGGCCGCCAGATCGAAATCCGATGCTGGGACAGCCGGGATGCGGTTACCGCCTCCCCTACCCGGCTTTCCTGGGAGGTTCTGGAAAAAATGGCAGCCCGGATCACCGCGGAACTAGAGGGCGTGGTCAGCGTGACCTATAATATCACCACAAAACCGCCTTCCACCATCGAGGCGGTTTGATTTTTGAAAGGAGTAAAACCAATGACCGTTAAAATCATGCCGTGCCTGGATATGCAGAACGGACGGGTGGTCAAGGGCGTGCAGTTCGTGGATATCCGGGATGCCGGCGATCCGGTGGAATGCTGCCGGGCCTACTGCGAGGCGGGAGCCGACGAACTGGCCCTGCTTGATATCACCGCCACCGTCGAAGGGCGCGCCACTATGCTGGATGTGGTTAAAAAAGCCGCGGAGGCGGCCACCGTACCGTTTACCGTGGGCGGGGGCATCAGTGATGTGGCCTCCGCCGCGGCCGTTCTCGCCGCGGGAGCCGACAAGATTTCCACCAGCAGCGCGGCGTTCCGAAAGCCCGATGTCATTGCCGAAATGGTCAAAGAATTCGGAGCCGACCGGGTGACTGTGGCCATTGACGCCGCTGTCAATAAGAACCTGCCTTCCGGTTATGAGGTTTATATCGACGGCGGCCGCACGGCCACCGGAACCGACGCGCTGGAATGGGCTAAAAAAGTTGACGGATTCGGCGTTTCCGTTATCCTGCCCACCAGCAAGACCACCGACGGCGTAAAAACCGGGTATGATCTTCCCTTGATCCGCAAGATCAGGGAAGTGGTATCGGCCGAGGTGGTGGCATCCGGCGGGGCCGGAACCCTTGAACATTTCTACGAGGCCGCGGAAGCCGGGGCCACTATTTTGCTGGCCGCCTCTGTTTTCCATTTCAATATCATCGCCATTCCCGATCTCAAGGCCTATCTGAAAAGCCGCGGAGTAAATGTTCGGGAGTAATCGGGTTGCAGGTAACCGTATCATTTGTTTCCGTAAACCATAACATCGATTCCAGAAGCCCTCAGGATTGACGATGATCGGACAGATATCCGCCAATCTGCCAAAGGCCGTCTCCCTTGGCATCAACGGAGCCCGGCGGGCGCGTCAGACCGCATTTGCCGTGGGCAGAACCGGTCTGGAGCGGATGCTGAGAGATCGATCAGCGACCCCGGATGTACTGCGCAAACTTTTTGAACGTCTGGGCGCCACGTATATCAAGCTGGGCCAGTTTGTCGCCAGTTCGCCGTCTCTTTTTCCCGAAGCCTATGTCTCCGCCTTTCAGCAGTGCCTGGACCGCACGGAACCGGTGCCGTTTCATCGCATGCTCAAAATTTTAAAACAGGAGCTGGGAGCGGATTGCATGGGCGAGATTTTTGCCGATATCGACCCGGTTCCTCTGGCATCGGCATCCATTGCCCAGGTGTACGCCGCCACTCTGACCACCGGTGAAAAGATTGTCATCAAGATTCAACGACCGGGAGTAGAGGACATCCTGGTCACTGACTTGAATTTTCTCTATTACTCCGCCGTAATGTTGGAAACCGTCCTGCCCCGTTTCAAGCACGCCTCTCTGTCGGGCATGCTCGCAGAAATTCGCAAAACCGTGCTGGAAGAATGCGATTTCATCCAGGAAGCCAAAAACATTGCGGTGTTTGCCAATTATCTGGAAGATACGGGCAATACCGCCGTGGTGGTGCCCCGGGTTTATGCCAAGGCCTCCACCCGCCGGGTGCTCACCATGGAACGGCTGTTCGGCATTCCCTTAACCGACCGGAAGCAGCTTCTGGCAACCACCCGCCAGCCCGGCGATGTCCTGGGGCCGGCCTTTGAAACCTGGATGTCGTCGGTCATGGGATGCGAGTTGTTCCACGCGGACCTGCATGCCGGCAACCTGCTGATCATGGCGGACGGCCGGGTGGGGTTCATTGATTTCGGCATTGTCGGTCGGATATCCGAAAAAACCCGAAACGGCGTCAAAAAACTGGTGCCGGCCATGATGACCCTTGATTTCGTCAGTCTGGCCGAAGCCATGACAGCCATCGGCATGACCCGGGAAAAGGTGGATACAGCCCGGCTGGCCCGTGATCTGAAAGCCCTTTATGATGCCGGAGAAGCCGCGGATATCCCCGTTGCCCCCTTGTATGTCCATGCGCCGCCAATGGAAACAGACCCCGACCAGTTTCTTTTCGATATGGTGCGGCTTGCCGAAACCCACGGCATCCGGTTTCCCCGGGAGTTCACCCTTCTGCTCAAGCAGTTTCTCTATTTCGACGGCTATCGCGACCTGCTGTTTGATATGGACGACGGGATGGAGGAGATGCTGCCGGGGGAATGGTAAAATTTGTAAACCCGTCACTCTTTATTCACGGAGGTCATCATGAAAATCAAAGCCATTGAACTCTTCCATGTATCCGTTCCCCTGGCCCAGACTTTCTGGCCCACCTGGATTCCGGGCTATCCCCAGACCCACAACCGCTTCACCCTGA
>CAZRES010000093.1:0-12321 GCA_964598885.1 uncultured Desulfobacteraceae bacterium
CCGATACCGCCGGCCACCGCCAGCTTTGCCAGTTTCTGTCCGGCTTCGATGCGGCAGAATTCCAGGACATAGGGCAGAATGACGGCGTTGGCCAGGCCATGGGGAACGCCGTACAAGCCACCCATGTTATGGGCAATGGCGTGTACATAACCGATATAGGCCCGCGTAAAAGCCGTTCCCGCGTAAAAGGAAGCCAGGGCCATGTTGTTGCGGGCCTGAAGATCCGCGCCGTTTCGATAGGCAATTTCAAGGTTATCGAAAATAAGACGGGTGGCTTTTTCCGCGTTTTCGTCGGTAAAGGGGTTGCCGTTTAGGCCGATATAGGCCTCCACCGCATGGGTCAGGGCGTCCATGCCGGTGGTTGCCGTAATATGGGGGGGAAGCCCCACCATCAGTTCGGGGTCCAGAACGGCGATCTTGGGCACCAGTTTGAGGTCATTGATGGCAAATTTCTCATGGGTGTCGGCGTCGGTGATCACAGCCGCCACCGTTGTTTCGGACCCGGTTCCCGCAGTGGTAGGGACGGCATAGAAACGGGGAATGGGAAGCAGGACTTTGAAATTGCCTTTCATCCAGCGGACCGGGATCAGCCAGTTGGCCACCCGGGCGCCGATAATCTTGGCGCAGTCCATGGGTGATCCGCCGCCGAACGCCACAATGCCGTCGCATTTGTTTTCCCGGTATGCCCGCACCCCGTCCTCGACGTTTTCAATGGTGGGATTGGGCTGAACATCTGAAAACACCGTATAGCCGACGCCGCTGTCATCCAGAGACGCGAGAAACCCCTCGGCCAGATTCAGTTTCATGAGGATATCGTCGGTGACCACCAGCACATGCCGGCGACCGTCAGCTTGGATGCGTTTTGCCAGTTTTTTGACGGAGCCCGGCCCCTGCAATAGATCGGGCACAGGAAACGGCAGAAACATGCCCGCGTATTTCATCACCCTATGCTGGGTCCGGTATCGGATATTCTGATACGTCTCGTAAAGCATTTTGCCCTCCGTTGTTATGAGTATTTTTACTTCTTTACACCCAACATCCATATAATTTCCAGCACTTTTTTCAGGACGCCCGGCCGTTGTCGTGAAACTGATTTTAAATCGGCCTGATCTCTTGACGTAAAAAGACGGATAAGGATATGAAGGAATGAACGGGAAAAACCGGATTGAAAAATGCGATCGTCATTGGTCCGTAATCATGGAAGGACAAAAAATCAATGAAGGGTTATCACCCGCCCGCAATATTCCAAAACCGTCACGTCCAGACCATTCTTAACAGCCTGAAACTGCGCAAGCCTTTTGTGATCCGCCGCGCAAAAGCCATGCTGGATGCGGCCCGGCCCCATATCCTCGACTGCGGCCGCGGCGTTCGGCTCCAGGGGTTTTACTCACCACAGCCGCAGCCGGGAAACGATCTGTGTGTTCTGATCCACGGCTGGGAAGGAAGTGCGGATTCCATGTATCTGGTGTCGACCGCCGGCTTTTTATGGAGAAAAGGATTTGACGTGTTCCGCCTGAATCTCAGGGATCATGGACAAACCCATCATTTAAACCGGGGGCTGTTTCATTCCTGCCGAATTAAGGAAGTGGTGGACGCGGTTAAAAAAATCCAGGAAATCTTTCCCCACCGCCGCCTGCTCATCGGCGGGTTTTCACTGGGCGGAAATTTCGCCCTGCGGGTGGCCCTGCGGGCGCCCGCGGCCGGCATTTGTCTGGACCACGCGGCAGCCGTCTGTCCCGTCTTGTATCCGCCCCATGCCATGGCGGCCATGGAAAACGGCTTGTTCATCTACCATCACTATTTTATGAAAAAATGGCGCAAATCCCTTGCCATTAAGCGAAAACTTTTTCCGGATATGGAAGGACTCGACCAGATGGACCGATATAAGAGCATCAGTGCCATGACCGAATATTTTATCACCAATTTTTCGGAATTTCCGAGTCTTGATGCTTATTTGAACGCGTATGCCATTACGGGAAACGTTTTATCGGATTTGAAAGTCCCTTCCACCATTATTGCCAGCTCCGATGATCCGGTGATCCCGGCCGTTGACCTGCAGCATCTGGCGAAAAGCAACTGCCTGAACATCATCCAGACAACATACGGCGGCCACTGCGCTTTTTTTGAAGATTATCGCCTGACTTCCTGGACGGAAAAAACAATGGGAAAAATTTTCTCGAACCCATGAAAAACAAGGCATTGCCGGTCCGGATCACAGCCCGAGATGGCCTCCGGGGTTCATGATATTATTCGGGTCAAAATGATTCTTCAATGCCCGCAGCACATCCATCTGCTCGCGGCCCAGGTGTTTTTCCATAAACGGGGCAAACAATTTTCCCACGCCGTGATGGTGGCTGATGGAACCGCCGTTTTCAAGGATTGCCTCGATAATCCCCCGGTGAAATTTTTGATATTCCGTTACATCAACCATCTTTAAGATGAAAATAAAATAAAGGTTGGTTCCCTGGGGATAAAAATGGGAGGCATGGGTCATGCAGATGGTCTGGGGCCGTTTTTTGATGTAGGCCCGCACTCCCTGGTGAAGCTGGTGGAGATTGTCCCATGTCACGCCCGACTCCACGGTATCGATGATGATTCCGTAATCCATCAGGTCTTCACGCATGTAGGGTTCCTTGTACCGGGTTTTTTCCCACAGTTTCGCGGCAAATCCGGTCATCGTCATGGCGCCGTTTGACTTGCAGATTCTGGCTGCCTGATCCCGCACGTGACGGGCAAACCCCTTTTCTCCTTCCGTGGTGCCGAGACAGAGACAGCGTTCCATGGGTTTGTATCCCCGGAGCGAAACCACGGTATCCACGGGGGTGCCGTGAATCCCGTAAAGCTTGAGCCCCACTTCGGTTTCCTCGGGATCCGATATCCGGTAAACCGCCGGCATGCCGAACTCGCTCTGGGAGATTTCGCGACTGGCGGTCACCGCCGCCTCCCAGGAAGGAAACATGAAGGCAAACCGCTGCCGGTTTTCCGGCATGTACCGGAAAATTTTCATGGTCAGCTCCACCAGAACGCCGAAGGCCCCCTCGCTGCCTTTCATGATGTCGTTGATTTTCGGTCCGGTGGCCGTGGCCGGGAAATCGAGCGTTTTGAAATTGCCCGCCGGAGTGACGTATTCCTGACTCAAGACGAGATCGCAGGCATCGCCGTAATAGGATGATGCCTGGCCGGAACCCAGGGTCACCACCCATCCGCCTACTGAGGAATATTCAAAGGATTGGGGAAAATGGCCGCAGGTATAGCGATGGGACGCGTTAAACTGGTCGGGCGCGTTATTCAAGGCCGATTCATAGGCCGGGCCGAGAATGCCGGGCTGCACCACAGCGGTCTGGTTGGTGTCATTGACCACCAGCAGGTTGTTCATGTGGGTGCTCATGACGAGCATGATGCCGCCTTTGGGCGTTTTGAGGCCAAAGGTTACCGACGAACCGCCGCCGTAAACATAGACGGGGATTTTATCTTTGTTCGCGTAGGCCACAATGCCGGCCACGTCTTTTTTATGGCGGGGATGCACGACAATATCCGGAACATCCCGAACGACCTGCTGCCGCAGATCCATGGCCTCGTCAACGGTCTTGCCATGACTGTATCTCACCCGGCTGTAATCATCAACCGCCACATTACGCTTGCCGACAATATCACTGATGCGGGCGATCTGGGCTTCGGTCATACCCATCTTATGACGGATGGTCACCGGCTCATTGCCTTCATTCAGAGGTTTTTCAAAATCCGCATCCGTCATGTCAAAGGTATCCTTGAGCATCTGGTACCAGGCATGGCTCGGGTGTTTGAATTCCGTCGGGCTGCCCCATTTGAAAATGGACCGGTAAGACTTTTTTACGGGCGGCTTTTCCGTCCAGGCCGGCTGAAAATCCGTTTTGTCTGGCATGTCTACCCCCTGAATCCCATTCATCATGGATCGGTTGAAGTGTTTTTACACATGTAAATTTTTATCATACGGAAATGGATATGAAAACAAAACAAAAAAACCGCATCCAGGCCCCTGGCGATTATCTGGCCAGGGGGCAAGAGATGCGGTTTTTCGTCAAAAATTATCGGTTATGGTTCCCGGAAAAATTTTTTCCCGACGGTCAACTATTACATATCATAATAGAGAAAGAATTCATGCGGATGCGGCCGGAGCCGGACCGGATTGACTTCCTGTTCCGTCTTATACTCGATCCACCGGTCGATGACATCCTGAGTGAACACGTCGCCCTTAAGCAAAAACGCATGATCCTCGCGAAGCGCGGCCAGGGCTTCCTCCAACGATCCGGGTGCGGTTTCGATGCCGGCCAGTTCCTCGGGCGGCAGATCGTAAATATTCTTGTCCAGCGGATCGCCCGGGTCGATTTTATTTTCAATGCCGTCGATTACCGCCATGACCACGGCCGAAAAGGCCAGGTAGCCGTTGCACGACGGATCCGGAGTCCGAAATTCAACCCGCTTGGCCTTGGGCGAACTCGAATACATGGGAATCCGGATGGCCGCGCTCCGGTTCCGGCTGGAATATGCCAGATTAACGGGCGCTTCAAATCCGGGAACCAGCCGTTTGTAAGAGTTGGTGGTCGGATTGGTAAACGCGCACAATGCCTTGCAGTGCTTCAAAATACCCCCCACCGCATACAGCGCTTCCTGGGAAACCCCCGCGTATTTATCGCCGGCAAACAGCGGCGCACCATCCTTCCAGATGCTTACATGGGTGTGCATGCCGGAACCGTTGTCTTCAAACAGGGGCTTGGGCATGAAGGTCACGGTATGGCCATGACGATATGCCACATTCTTAAGAACATATTTAAACCAGACCAGCTGGTCCCCCATCTCTAGCAGCGGCTTGAACCGCATGTCGATTTCGCCCTGACCCGCGGTGGCCACTTCATGATGCTGGCATTCCATGTCGATTCCCAGATCCTGAAGGGTGAGCATCATCTCCGTCCGGATGTCCTGAAATTTATCCATGGGCGGCACCGGGAAATAAGCTTCCTTGTGTCGGGGCTTGTAAGCCTGGTTGGGGAACTCGTCCCGGCCGCTGTTCCAGATGCCTTCCCTGGAATCGACCATATAAAATGCCTGGTTTTTGCCGGATTCAAACCGGACATCGTCGAAAATGAAAAATTCGGCTTCCGGACCAATGTACGCCACATCGCCGATGCCGGTCTGGGTAAGATAGGCTTCTGTTTTTTTGGCGATATACCGCGGATCCCGAGTATATGGCGCCCGGGTGATGGGATCCACGATATTGCCGATCAGCACCAGGGTCGGCACCTCAAAAAACGGATCCATTTTTGCGGTGGTCGCGTCCGGGACCACCAGCATGTCGCTTTCGTTGATGGCCTGCCAACCCCGGATGCTGGATCCGTCAAAGCCAAAACCATCTTCAAAGCTGGATTCATCCACTTCCGTAAAGGGTACGGAAAAATGCTGCCAAACGCCGGGGAAATCCATAAACCGGATATCCACCACCCTCGCTCCTTTCTCTCTTGCCATTTCCAGTACTTCTTTCGGACCCATCATGATTTATTCCTCCTTTTACGGTATAATAAATTATTTATTCTCTCATTCTACTAAAAACAATATTTCCTGCTCCCGGATTTTATTTTCAGATCCAGAGGTTTTCGGCTTTGGGTTTCCGAAACCGATTCTCTTAGATCGCCTCCTCCCCGGTCTCACCGGTGCGTACCCGGATGACCTGCTCCAGCGGCAGCACAAAAATTTTCCCATCCCCGATCTTTCCTGTATTGGCCGCCTTTCGGATGGTTTCCGTGACTTTTTCGGCAATCTCGGATGATACCACGAGTTCGATTTTGATTTTCGGGATAAAATCCACGAGGTATTCGGCACCCCGGTAAATTTCCTTATGCCCTTTCTGCCGGCCGTATCCCTTGACCTCGGTGATGGTCATACCCTGAAGGCCGATTTCATTCAATGCCTGCTTCACATCATCGAGTTTAAATGGTTTGATAATGGCTTCGATCTTTTTCATGACGCCCCTCCTTTATCTGGTTTATTCGAATTGCTCGTATTGAAAATCCTGTTCATATCTCAAATGCCCTTTCTCCGTGAAAGGCGCTGTCAAGGCCTTCGATTTCATTTTCCGCGCCGACACGAATTCCGCCGGTTATCAGACCGGTGATTTTAACTACGATCCATGTCCCCACGGCCGTGAAGGCAATGGTGGCCACGATGGATACGAATTGAATCCATAATTGTTTCGGATTTCCGTAGAACAGACCCGTCTGCCCGGAAATAAAAGGAGCAGCGAACAGACCGGTGGCCAGCGCGCCCCAGATCCCGCAGATGCCATGCACGCCAAAAGCGTCCAGAGAATCGTCATATCCGATTTTCTTTTTTAATGTCGAAACGCTGTAAAAGCCTAGAATGCCGGCCACCAGTCCGATGATAAAAGATGCCGGCAGATTTACAAAGCCCGCTGCCGGCGTGATGGCCACAAGGCCCGCCACTACCCCCGAGGCAATCCCGAGGACCGTGGGTTTTCCGGTTTTGTACCATTCGGCAAACATCCAGGCCAGGGCCGCCGTGGCTGCCGACGTGTTGGTCACCAGAAAGGCCGAACCGGCCACCCCGTCGGCGGCAAGCTGACTGCCCGCATTGAATCCAAACCAGCCGAACCAGAGCAGAGCGGCGCCCAGGGCGGTCAATGTAATACTGGAGGGGAACATGGCTTCCTTGCCGTAGCCGAGGCGTTTGCCGAGCATCAGGGAAAGTACCAGGCCGGCAATACCGGCGTTAATATGAACAACATTTCCTCCGGCAAAATCCAGAGCGCCCATGGCGTGCATCCAGCCGCCGCCCCAGACCCAGTGAGCGATGGGGCAATAAATAAAGGTGAGCCAGAGTACGGAAAAGACAATCCACGACGAAAACTTCATCCGATCCACAATGGAACCCAGAACAAGAGCTACGGTAATGCCCGCAAATGTCAACTGAAACAAAACAAAAACGTAGGTGGGAATGGTGCCCGACAGATGATTGACATCCATGCCGGCCAGGAAAAAATGATCCAGCCCTCCGATCAGGCCGCCGTAATCGGTGCCGAACGCCAGGGTATACCCCCACGCCACCCAAATCACGCTGGCGAGGCAATACGACACAAATGTCATGGCCAGGGTGTTTAATAAATTTTTGTATCGCGACATTCCCGAATAAAAAAGAGCCAGGCCCGCCGGCGTCATCATCATAACCAGAGCCGTGGCCACGATAATCCATGCGGTGTCACCGGAATCCAGTTCGCCGGCAAAGGCCGTCGACAAAGGCAGCAACACCAGCAACAATGATATGATGGAACTTTTTATCCATGATAATTTCATGTTTTTTCTCCTTGTGGTTTTATTCAATTTTAAAAATATGTTGCATCCGCACCCGATCATTTCCGGCCGGGCGCATTGGACGCCAGCACGGACAAGATAGCCTCCCGAACGGCGGCCGTCCGCCGGGGGTCATCCATTTTTCCGTCATGGGCGTCCCTGACGTAAAACACATCGACTACCTGATCCACCTTGGTGGCGATTTTGGCAACGCTGATGTTCAGTCCGAACCGGGAAATGGCATCTGCGACGAGATAAAGCAGGCCCCTGAAATCATATGTAAAAACTTCAATAATAGTGTAAAAGCTGGAACTGTTGTTGTCGATGACCACCCGGTCCGGCCGGATGGAAACATGCGCGTCTTTTTCCGAGCCGGATAAGGCCTCTTTGTATGACAATTCTTTTGACAAATCGATTTGACCGGCAAGGGCGGCCTGTAAATGCCGTTGGGCACGCTGCCAGCGCTCAGCTTCAAATATTTGATCCGGCGGCGGCTCCACGGTGAAAATATCCAGCGCAATATTGTTTCGCCAGGTATAAGCCTGAACATCCAGAATATTGATGTTGTTTAACGTAAAAACACCGGCGATCATGGCAAAAAGCCCCGGGCGATCCTTGGCGCAGACCGTAACCGTTCGTATATTCTGGGTCTCATCCGGCTTCACGTTCCAGACGAACAAATGGTCCTCCAGGGAACGATAAAGTTTGATGTGCGCCAGAATATCAGCAACTTCTGTATACAGCAAATACCGCGGCGTCATCTTCTCCAGCAGGGTTTTTATGCCCGTATTTTCTCCGACGGTTCCTGCCTCGGCCTCAATGAGCCGTATTTTCCGATTGGTGCGGCTGACCGCGGAAGCCGCGCTCAATTCGTCGCTTTCCAGGACATTGAGGATTTTAAGAAAAAAATCCCGGATCAGGATTTCGGTCCAATTGTTCCAAGCCTTGGGCCCCGTGGCGCAGGAATCGGCAACCGTCAGCAGATAAAGCATTTTAAGCCGGTTGACATCCTTGATGATGCGCGCGCAGGCCACGGCGGTTTCCTCGTCATTAATATCCCGACGGGTGGCGGTCTTGACCAGCAGAAGGTGATGTTTGATTAAAAAAACAACCGGTTCGATATCATGACTCGCATATCCCATCCGGCGCATCACTTCTGCCGCCATTTCAGCGCCGACATCGGAATGCTTGCCTCTGGCGCGGCCTTTGCCGATATCATGGAGCAGGGCCGCCCAAAGCAGGACTTTTTTGCGCTTCAGGCTCGGATAAAGCTGGCCGCACAATTCATCCCGGCAGACCGAATCCGGTGTTCCGAATGTTTTAAGAACAAAAACGGTCCTGAGCATGTGACGGTCCACGGGGAACAGATGATAGGCGTCATACTGCACCCGATCGGCGATACCGGCATATTCGGGTATCAGCCGCATCAGGAAGCCGGTATTAAGCATCTGTTCAATGACATTGAAGGTCGGCGCCGGGGTTAACAAAATCTTTTCAAACGCGCGACGAACGGATGGCGACCGGATAAATGCGTCATTGATCAGGTACTCAAATTCTTTCACCAGCCGCAGGGCTTCACGGCTTAAGGGAAGCTTTAATTCGGCGCTGGCTTCAAAGATCTCCAGCAGCAATTCCGGGCGGAGCAGAATGTCTTCGGGAGAATCGAAATGGAGCTGCCGCCGATCCAGGTGAAGCCCCGGCATATTGTTTATTTTTTTAACCTTTCGAAGCCATTTGCCTTTCCGGTTATAGCCGATTTCATACAAAAACAGCTGCAACTGATGTTTGATAAAGGTCATTTTGCCGTGAAGCGCACCCAGAAAGCGCTCCACGGCTGTCTGGTCTTCCGTCGCGGAAAACCCCATGGCTTCGGCCATGGGATGCTGATATTCAAAATAAAGCTGATCGCATTTCCGCCGGGTCATCACATGCAGACGGTTCCGGACATCCCAGATGAAAGACAACGCTGTCATAAGATCATGATATTCCTGATGGGACATGCATCCCTGAAACTCCAGGTCCCGCGTCTGCTGCACGTCGTAGCGAATCATGGCAATCCACCGCAGGGTATGGTAATCCCGCAAACCGCCGTTTCCTTCCTTCAGATTCGGCTGCAGCAGAAAGGTTGAATCTCCGAAATCCTGGTGTCGTTTTCGATTCCGGTCCACCAGCCAGGCAACAATGCGGTTGCCGTGTTTGGAAACAATCCTCCGGCGAAAAAGCTCCCGCAATCGAGCAAATACAGCGGAACTTCCGCAGATAAACCGGGCATCAAGAAGCGATGTCAGGATTTCATAATCCTCTTCAGCAAGATTTAAGCTGTCGTCGATGGAGCGGGTGGCATATCCCACCTCGATTTTTAAATCCCAGAGGGGGTAAACGATTTCCCGGATCAGCTCCTCGGCCGAGGACGGGACTTTTTTCTGGAAAAGAAACAGCAGATCCACATCCGAGTGAACGCATTGCTCGGCGCGTCCGTATCCGCCCAGGGCAATGATGGCATAGGGATTGGAGATAAAATCCATCTTCGGACCGACCTGACTGGCTTGGAAGCTGTCCATTATATAGGCATCGACCAATGCGGCATGCCGCGTTAACATGTCCTCGGCCTGCATCGCATGGATATCGGCAAACAAGGCCGCCCGTTCCGCCGACAATCGTCTGGCAAACGACAGCTCAACTGGTTGTTCAACATGGTGCAGTCTATTCATGGGGTATTCCTTTTCCGCCGTGTTGACATTATATGTTGCAATGGATGTGCCATATTTGAATTTTCTTTAATTATATTTATTTTCAAATAGTTATAATCAAAACAAAAGAGGGGATAAAAATACATCTTTTACAAAATTGTAATATTCATATAACAGAAATGTAATTTGTGTTCTATTTTCTGCTGATAAATGGAATGGTAAAATTACCCGGTGACCGCGGTTTCCGGCAACGGTTCAGGAACGGTTAAACACATCCATGGCCTGGGCCAGTTTCCGCCGACAGGCAGCCGCGAAGTCCTCGGGGTAATGACCGTTAATCCAGCGGAGCTGGGCTTCGGAAAAGGCTCCCGGGGATTCGGGAAGACGGGGGAGAACGGCATAGATCAGGCGCTGGTCGGTATCCGGACTGTCAAACGCTTTGGAATATTCGATGGTGGTAATCATGCGCGCGCCCATGTTCTCGAGAATTCGAACGGCAATCAGCAGAGCCGCGTCCAGGGATGCGCGGACAGCGGCATCGGCTTCGAGGATATTGCCCACCGGCTTTCGGGTCATCAGCTGAACTTCCCACTGGGAGGTTTGGGCCTTGGGAACAAACAACAGGACATGATCGTCCGCATAAATCATCAGACTGTTTTCCCCATCCCTTCCGTCGATCCGACGATTGGCGCCAATGGCCTGGATGTAGGTTTCGAAAAAGGGCCGGCCGGCTTGCCGCCGGAAACGGTGCACAAATGCGGCGATTTGATCTCCGCCGGCATAAGAGGGCATCAGGCCGGTTTCATGACTCGTATCCGGCGATGTCGCATAAGCCGGAATCAGGCCGTATTGCTGATGGATCTGCTGATGAGACGCATGCAGCCGGTACCCGCTGGGCGCGTAGTCAAAACCGAAATTCCAGCCCCACAAGGTCCGGGTAAACGGAAAGGCCGACAAACCGGACGAAGCGGATGCTGCCAGGGCATTTTGGATTTTAAGGCGAAGATCTTCAAGTTCCTGGATGGACATTGTTTTTCGCCGGGTGATTAAGGGGATGCCGGCGGCTTCGGCCAGACGAACAAACGTCCGCTGATAATAAAGGTGCCGCATGCCGGTCATGTCATCTGCCGTGAGATCCCGGATCCGGTAACGTACGGCGTCGTTTGCCATATTGGCCGCAAAATGTCCCCAGGGGATGTAGCTGTTTTTCCGCAAATATTCAAACACATGGGATTTGCCGTCGACGCTTCGCCATTCGCCCGTGATTTCACTGGCGCCCTGAACACCGGGCCGCAGCACCATCACGTCTTTATAGTCATCGGGCAGGTGGGAATTATTGGCCACCATTTCAAAGAGCAGATGATCATGGATCACCGGCCCGGGCGGCCTGGCGCCCCGGTCGCGGTATTTCAGGCCCACGGGTCGATTTCCGGTTTCATCCCATTCCATTTCACATGCCAGGCGCGCCAATAGGATCAAATCTTCAGGTTCCGTTGTGGCCCCGGCCAGACTGATGCGCAGGGGCGCCGGCAGATCGGTTAAGAGCCGGAACCGGGTTTGGGTGTCCCCATGCCCCATGCCCGGCCAGTTATCAAGAAACGAGGAAAACGAAATCTCCGGGACCGGCGGCAAAGCGATGGCCGATGGATCATCGGCTTTTTCATCTGCCCAGGAAGCCAGAATATAGGTGACGCCGCGAAAGGGAAATGGGTTGGGGATTTCATAAACCACGCCCCCCCCGGTTTCCTGGATATCGCCGGAGGGGAAATTAACGCGGTTGTCATGGGCGCGGCCGTCTTCGGTCCTGCCCAGAATATATGGATAATCATTTTCACGCAGATTCAGCACATTGAACCGGCCCCGGTGGATGCCGTAAATAAACCGTCCCGGGGGCGCCACGCACGTATTGGGAAATGTCAGGCAGCGTTTGGTTCCCATGAATGAAAAATCCGGTTTGGTCATTGTTCCGATAATTCTTTGTCAATATTGATAAAAGGCAGAAGCGGCAGCCATTCCCGTTCGACGCTATCAATAAGCCCGATCTGGACGCCTTGCATCCGGTTCGCGCAATTGGATACGGCTACCTGAAGAACCCTTTATCTCTGAAAAAGGCTTGCCCCAGATGACGCCTATCGAACTTTTCGTGCCGTTGAATCGATATTTTTCATTTTTACAGCTGCAATACCAAAAAAGCAAGGCCGGGTGGCAACGTCCTGATATCAGGATTGCCTTGGAGGCGGAAATCATGATATAAACGATTAACGATAAATTCCAAAATGGTTACCATTTGAGGA
>CAZRES010000094.1:0-12182 GCA_964598885.1 uncultured Desulfobacteraceae bacterium
AGGGAAGTGGCGTCAAAATACTGTTTAAAAACTTCCACATCGGGCAGTTCGGGCATAATATCGCCTCCCTTAACTCATTTCCGGGAAGTTAGGATTTCAGATCCTTGAGCAGTTCTTCAAATTCGTTCTCATTTAAAATCTTTACCGATTCGGATTCCGCCTGTTCCCGCTTCCGGCCCGGGTCCGCACCCGCCACCACGTAATCGGTATGGGAACTGACGCTGGAAGCCGCTCTGGCTCCCAGATCTTCAACTCGATTTTCAGCTTCGCTCCGGGTGTAGTTTTCCAGACTGCCCGTAAAGACGAATGTTTTGCCTTTCAGGGGCAGCGGTTTTTCAGAGGCCGGCATGTCCTGGACGACGACGCCGGCGTCCGTCATTTTTTCGAGCACCCGGCGGTTTTCTTTCCGCTGGAAAAACCGGCGGATGGACCGGGCGGTTTCCGGTCCGATTTCCGGAATTTTTTCCAGATCCTCTTTTGTGGCGGCTTTGAGTTTTTCCAGGGACCGGAATTTTGCGGCCAGGACCTGGGCCATGTGCCGCCCCACCTGTCTGATGCCCAGCCCATATAAAAACCGGTCCAGACGGGGTTTTTTCTTATTTTGAACCGCATCATGAAGCTGTTGGGAGGATTTGTCGGAAAACCCCTCCAGTGACGCGATATCCGTCTTTGACAATGTATAAAGATCGGCGATGTCTTTTACCAGTTCCTTTTGGACCAGAGCTTTTGCGGTTTTTGTACCCAGCCCTTCGATATTCAGCGCATCCCGGGACCCATAATGGGCGATCCGGTCCACCAGTTGGGGAATACAGGCCAGACCGGCGGGACACAGATAATAGGCCCCTTCCCGGTATACCGTGGCGCCGCATGCCGGGCAGGTTTCCGGCATATGAAAGGCAGCCGCGCGCTTCCGTCCCGGCGTCTTGACCCGTTCCACCACTTCGGGAATTACATCCCCGGCCCGTTCAATACGCACCCGGTCTCCGGGGCGCACGTCCTTTTTTTTGACTTCATCCGCATTATGAAGGGTGGCCCGGCTCACGGTGACGCCGCCGACATCCACCGGCTCGAGCAGGGCCACCGGCGTCAATATGCCCGTCCTGCCCACCTGAACAACGATGTCTTTTAAAGTGGTGATCTCCTTTTTGGGAGCAAATTTCCAGGCAAATGCCCAGCGGGGACTTCGGTGGCGCGTTCCCAGCGTCTTTCTTTTTTCGTAATCGTTGACTTTGATCACAATCCCGTCAAGATCGTATTCCAGATCCTCTCTTTTTGAGGAAATCTTTTCATGATAGGCGGCAATGTCTTTAAACGAAGATGTCTTTTTATTGTCCGGGCAGGTTTTCAATCCCCATTGCGAAAACCGCTTGAGGCTTTCCCAGTGGGAGGACAGGTGATGATCATCTGCCTGCAGGACTTCATAAAAAAGAATGTCCAATGGTTTATCCGCGACGTTTTTGGGGTCCAGCTGACGCATAAGGCCCGCTGCCGCATTGCGGGGGTTGGCAAATGGTTCGTCGCCGTTTTCCACCCGCTGTTTATTGAGTTCCTGAAATCCTTTTTTGGGCATGAACACTTCACCGCGCACAGACAGCAGATCCGGCACCTGCTTTTCCCGCCGGAGCCGAAGCGGCACGGCATGGATGGTTTTCAGGTTCCGGGTGATATCCTCCCCGGTTTCACCATCTCCCCGGGTAGCGCCATAGGTTAACACACCCGATTCATAGACCAGCTCTACGGAAAAACCGTCAAATTTGGGCTCCAGAACAAAATCCACGGTTTCATCCGGGTGCTGTTTGCCGATAAAATCATAAAAATTTTTAACTTCTTTTTGTTCAAGGGCGGCATTCAGGCTGAGCATGGGAGACGCATGTTTCACCTTTTCCAGCTTGCTTACCGGGGGAGCGCCCACACGGCGGGTGGGAGAATTTTCAGATTGCAGTTCCGGAAATTTTTCTTCCAGCTCTTCCAGCCGATGAAACAATTTATCATACCGGGCATCGGAAATTTCCGGCTGATTCTTCACATAATAGAGATAATCGTGATAATCGATGGCCTCCCGGAGAGCGTCAACTTCTTCTTCCGCCTCTGCTGGGCTCATTTTGCCGACGCTTTTGAATTTTCCAGGAGGATTTTTTTTAAAATCCATGGCAGTTAATCTCATCGGAATGTAAATTTATCCGGTATTCACCTTCCAGACATTTCCTAACGAACAACCCGGAAAACCACCATGGGGTGCAGGTGGTATTCCTTTTAGACCCTCATGGTATTCGCCCTTAACCAACAACCGCCGCGGCACGCCAAACCGTCGCCACGGGCGGGGCTGGCGCCATTTCCGCCGGGTCAAGCCTCTGTCACCTGCCGGTACAGCGATTCCGTATCCGATCGGCGGCACAATTCAGACCCCGGCGTCATCACCGCTGCAGCGCCCGCGGCCACTCCGTAACGGACGGCATCCATAAACGGCCATCCCTCCGCCAGTTTCAAAACCATTCCGGCCACGGTACTGTCTCCGGCGCCGACTTTACTTTCGATAGGGACGGTGGGCGCTCTCAATCGCCGCGCGCCTTGTTCCGAAACCGCCAGGACCCCGGCGGCGCCCAGGGAAACCACCACGTATCGGCTCTTTTTCTGTTCGATCAGACGGCGGGCCAGGGCCTCCTGTTCCGTCTCGTTTTCCAGACGGCGTCCCGCCAGCGTATGGAGTTCGTTCAAATTCGGTTTGATCAGAAATACACCGGATTCAATCGCCGAGCGCAACGGCTGTTTCGAGGTATCCAGAATCAGCGAGATGTTTTTTTCCCGACACCGCCGCGCCACCGTGCCATAAAAATCATCGGATACGCCGGGGGGAAGACTGCCGCTGGCAACGACAAATTCCGGGGCGGTTTCCTGTTCCAGAATCCGGTCCAGACAGGCTTGTCCTTCGTCCCGGCTCAATTCCGGACCCGGCATGCCGAACCGGAACTGCTGCCCGGAGTTCGTCTCATAAATCATCAGATTCTGGCGGGTCCAGCCTTTTATTGTTATGGAATGGTGGTTGATCTTCTCGTGGTCCAGAAGATCCCTGAACAACTGCCCGGGAGCCCCTCCGGAGGGATAAACGGCCAGGGAGTCACCGCCCAGGTTCCGAATCGCCCGACTGACATTGATCCCCCCGCCCCCCGGTTCATAGGAAGGGGGCTGGCAGCGCAGTTTTCGTTCAGCGACCACATGATCAACCCGACTGCTTTTATCCACCGCCGGATTCATGGTAAGCGTAACGATTTTCATGTTTGCCTCCTTCTGGCCTGGTGATGGATGTATAATCCGATGGATGGATGAAAGTTACTCGAACCGCCGCCCCGGGTCCATGCGGCAAATACCGTATTTTGACGCTTCCGGGTCCTACCTTTTATCCGTCGCCGTGTGAGCGCAGACGTGCGAGGATCTTTCGTATCCCCGTGTTGCTCTCCGGAATGGGTCCAATGCCATATGCTGTATGACGAGCCCGCCATCGTACCGGACCGAAATACAGCATAGGCGGTATTGGCATTTCCGGCCGCCGGCCGTATGATCCTACCGGCATTCCGGATAAACAGGACAACGAACCGATTTTTTTCTGCAGGGAGGATATTCATGACCGATAAGCCGGCCTCACTTACCGCCGGGAAACTCATGGAGGGGTTTGCCCGAAATACCGGTCTGACGGATACGACGGTTCCGCCCCGGCGTTACCTGTGGACCGATGCTTTTGGCGTTTGTAATTTTCTGGCACTTTACCACCGTCATCACGATGAAAAATACCTGGCCCTGGCGCGGCGACTGGTGGATCAGGTGCACCATGTGCTGGGCCGGCACCGGCCGGACGATCCGCGTTCGGGCTGGATCAGCGGATTGTCCGAAACAGAAGGCGAGCGCCATCCCACGATCGGAGGCCTGCGTATCGGCAAAAAACTGCCGGAGCGGAGGCCGCAGGAACCCGTTGACCAGCGGTCCGAATGGGACCGGGACGGCCAGTATTATCATTATTTAACCAAGTGGATGCACGCCCTTGATCAGTTCAGCCGGGTCACCGGAGAACCCGTCGGGAATCAATGGGCACGGGAAATGGCCCTGGCGGTTCACGACCGTTTCACCTATACCCCGCCGGGCGGCGGTCCCAAACAGATGTACTGGAAAATGAGCATTGATCTGTCCCGACCCCTGGTTTCCCATATGGGTCATCATGATCCGCTGGACGGGCTGATCACCTATCAGCAGCTCCGGGCGACATCCATCGGCAGCATTGATCCCGATCTTGACGCGGAAATCGCCGAACTGATCGATATCTGTCACGGCAGGGACTGGGCCACGGACGATCCTCTGGGACTTGGCGGTCTGATGACCGATGCCTGTCGATTGGCGCAATTTTCTGTTTTGGAACATCCGGATAAAATCGATCTTCTGGAAAATCTATTGGAAGCTTGCCTGCGCGGTTTAAAAGCCTGGGCGGCCCGCCACAACCTCGATCATCCGGCCGAATACCGCCTGGCCTTCCGGGAACTGGGGTTGTCCATGGGATTAAAGGCCGTTTTTAAAATCAAAGATCTGGTGCAACGGCGGAACAGCGGTCTGGGCCGCAATGATCGCCTGGCGGCGTTGATCGAGTCCCTGACCGGCTGCAGTGATCTGATCCGGGAAATCGAATCCTTCTGGCAAACACCCGAGCACCGGCGGGTCGACTCCTGGACAGCGCATCAGGACATCAATGACGTGATGCTGGCCACCTCCCTGGCGCCGGAAGGATATCTGGAGTTGGGTTCACCCGGCCAATAAATGATAATCGGTTTTTATGGCCAGAAAAGAACGACACCAGTGCCGCCGAGTATTATCAGTCCGTAAAAAAACGCCAGGTGTTTTGCCATCCGTCGATGACCGAATAGCATAGCGATGGCGCCTTTGAATACCATGTTGGACATGGATCCGATGAGAATCATCCGCCAGCCCGTATCAATGGCGATGCGTTCCTGCTGAACCAGTCGGCTGGTTGACAGGGTGATGGCATCCATTTCCGCCAATCCGGACAAAGCCGAAACCCAATAAAGTCCGGCATCTCCGAATCTTGATTTCACGGCCGCGACAACAAACAGCACAACAGCGTACAATAAGCCGAAAATCACCGCGGCTTTCAAATTGGACGGCTCACCGTAATCGCTGATCAGCGTATCATCGGTTTTATAAAAAACAACAAAGTACAAACCGGCCGCCGCTGCCGTCAATGCGGTCATGGCAATCAATTGAGGCGCGATCTTCAGTAAAATGGAGGGCGCCACAACCCCTATTTCCAGGGCCACTCGGAAAAAGACGATGGTGGAGGCAATCAAAATGATCAGTGTCCCAGAAGAAACCTTCTGCTGTTTGTATTTTGCGCGCCGGGAATACGTCACGGTGGTGGCCGTGCTGGAAATAACGCCTCCCAGGATTCCGGTAACCAGCGTTCCCGCGGCAGATCCCAAAAACCTTGAAATGAGGTAACCGATTAAACTGATCCCGACGATCAAAACAACGATCAACCAGATATGAAAAGGGTTGAACACGTCGTACGGACCATAGGTGCGATCAGGCAGGAGAGGAAGGATAACCAGAGCAATCAGTACCAGTTGAATAATGGCTTTGAGATCCCGCTCATTAAACCGGCGGATGATCGCGTGCATGGGTTCCTTCCAGTGCAGCAGAACCGCCGTTGCACCGGTAATGATCACGGCCGTCGGCATGTGGGTGAGCGTTACGGCGCCTACGGTATACATCAGGATGGCGGCGGTAACCGTGGTCAGGCCCGGCGGTCTTTCATCCGCGCTTAACCGGAAAAAACATCCGGCAATAAGCACGGCCGATACCGCGATCAAACCGGCGGCCAGAATCCAGACGCTATACGCATTACTGAGCCACGCGCAGAGCGTGCCCAGAACCGTGATAAGTCCGAACGTGCGGATACCGGCCACGCGATTTGGGCCCCATTCCCGCTGGAAGCCGATCAGCAGGCCCAACGCCAGAGAAATTCCCGATTGTTTGATCAGCATGTAATCCACTGATAATCACCATGGCTCAAAAGAGCTTCTAAACCCCGCAATTATGAAAGGTCTGCGGGAAAGCGCGGATTTTCCGATACAATGTTTCCTGTTGAAAATTACGTGGGCAATAAAGGAAAATCCATCGGGTGAACAGAGTATTTCAAAACTTTGCGACACTACCTTTACCTTTTGCCATGGCATCCCACCGTAAATCGGTAACGCCCGATGCAGCCCGTGAATCCTCTTTTTTTCCCTGTATTCCCGTTCCCCGGGAGCCTTTCTGCCGCCGCTGCATACCGGTAAGCCATAAATACTCTTTTCCCCGCCTGGAAATACGGGGTAGCAGATATTGGCAGGTCCGGGCTGTTGATCCTATGATACTCATTGTTGACGTTGGCTGGGATCCCGTTAAAAAAACAACGACATCCATATTATCGGTCGCTGTTTGTTCCATGCCGGTTAAATCCGGAATATTTTAAACTGTCGTAAAAAGGAAAGATTTGAAATGGCCACAGGTAAACCGTCGCCATACATTGCATTCATCGTTATGCTTTGCGTCGCCGCCGGGTTGGCAACAGCCTGCACGGTTGGTCCGTCTTACCGTCGCCCGTCAACGGCTGCCGATCAGCAGGACGCTTATCATCACGGGAAAAAGAACGTAAAAGCGATTGCAAGCGGGGATTTCAACCGCTGGTGGCGGCGTATGAATGATCCGGTGATGAACGCCTATGTGGCGGATCTTATGGACGGCAATCTTCAAATTAAAGAAGCCGCGGCCCGCATCGATCAGGCGCGCGCGCAGCTGGAAATGAAAAAAGGGGCGCAACTTCCGGGTGTTTCCCTTTCCGCCGGGGCTTCCCGGCAGTTTCAACCTCTTGATGCCAGCGGTCTGTCATCTGCCTTGCCGACACCGCCCGGCACAAAGCAGAGAATCTATACCACGCGGCTGGAAGCCGGGCTGCAAACCAGCTGGCAGGTGGATATTTTCAGAAAAATCCGGCGGCAAACGGCTGCTGCTGAAAAAAATTATACCATATCACGGATTGAAGCCGAAGCCCTGGTGCATTCGCTGGTGGCCGAACTGGCCCGGCGACGGGTAGCCGTGGTCACCCTGCAGCGTCGCATTGACGTTGCCGAGCAGGCGGTGAAAAACCGGACCCGGACGCTCCGAACGGTTACGCGACGATATGGTCAGGGCGCCGGCAATGCAACGGCCGTTGATGTCAACCTGTCACGGGCCGGCCTGGGGGCTTCTCTCGAAACTCTGCTTCGGCTGCGCGGAGAATTAACCCGTGAGAAGCAGGCCCTGCAGATTCTGTTGGGTCGTCCGCCAGGCGTCGCCGGCCGGACAGCGGACCAAATTCCCGTAATGCCGCCGTCGGAAAACGTCCCGGCCGGCATACCGGCCCAACTGATCGACCGGCGGCCGGATCTTAAGGCCAACGAGCTTCGGATGGCCGCGGCCGTGGACCGGATCGGCGTGGCGGTGGCGCAATTGTATCCGGATCTGACGCTGACCGGAAATATCGGGTACCAAGCCGATGAACGGCAAGATTTTTTTTCCCACAGCAACCTTTTCGGCGCCCTTCTGGCCGATATTTTAACGCCTCTGTTTCAGGGCGGACGCCTGCGGGCCGGTATCCATCTGGAAGAGGCGAAAGCCCGGGAACTGGCGGCGGTTTATGCCCGCCAGGTTTTAACCGCGATAAATGAAGTGGAAACCGCGCTGAGCAATGAACGCGTGCTGTCCGACCGCCTCCATGAGCTGGACATCCAGTTGGAAAATATCCGTCTGGCGGAGCGGCATCTCGACCGTAAATACCGCAACGGACTGGTTTCACTGCTGGATCTGCTGGAAGTCCGCCAACAGTTGCATAACACGGAAACTACATACCTGGTGACCGGTCAGGCGGCCTGGAACAACCGCATCTCCCTTTATCTGGCGTTGGGGGGCGACTGGTTTGAAAACCGGCCGGCACCGGCGCCGGTTTCCCTTCCCACAAAAGAAGGCGACTCATGACAACAAAGAAAAACAACGAAAAATCCAGAGGCGCTTTGCTGTCCGGCTTCATTCAGGCCGTTCTGGTGGTAATATTTCTCGGAACGGCGGTCGGCATATATGTATATCTTTCTTCCCTGGAAATGGGCATGGAGGGTCAGGTTCATGAAACCGGAATGGAACTGGCGGTGGAAACCATTCCGGTGGAACCCAAAAGTCATCGCTTGCGGTTCAACGCCACCGGCACCGTCCAGGTCCGGGGGGAGACCGCCATCGTTCCTCAGGTCAGCGGACGAGTCGCCGCCATAAGCGACAACGCGTTTCCCGGCGGCGCCTTTGGGGCCGATACGATTCTGTTTACGATTGAAAAAATTGATTATGAGCTGGCCCTGGAAACGAGCAAAGCGGAAGTGGCCGGGGCCCGAACCCGGCTGACGATGCAAAAGGCGGATGCCGCAACCGCGGTGGCGGAGTGGCGGCAGATGCATCCGGATCAGTCCGTTCCGCCCCTGGTGGCCAAAAAACCCCAGCTCAAAGAGGCAAAAGCCGCCTTGACCGCGGCCCGGGCCCGGTTGAAAACCGCGCGCCTGAATTTGACGCGGACCGATTATACGCTTCCCTTTTCCGGCAGAATCACGGCTTTTGACATGGAAGTGGGCCAATACGTGGTAGCCGGGCAGCCCTATGGCCGGGCCTATCGTCTGGATGCGCTGGAAATCCATGTTCCACTGCGTGAGCAGGAGCTTGACTGGCTGTTGTCGGCTTCCGATCCGGTTATAAAGATCAGCACGGATTTTGAGACTGCCGCGGTGTACCGCGCCACTGTCAAACGAATCGCCGGCCGGCTTGATCCCATGACCCGATTTTCCCGGGTTGTGCTGGAACTGGAGGCAACCGGCCCATCGCTTCTGCCGAATACGTTCGTTTATGCCCGGTTTATTGGTCCCCGAAAAGACAATGTCTGGATTTTACCGCTGGACGCGCTGCAGGAGGAAAATCGACTCTGGGCGGTGACCCCCGAAAAGACCCTTCAGAGCGTAACGCCTGAAATTATCCAGATCACCGGCGAACATGTCATGGCGGCCGGCGACGGCGAGACCATCCGGGTGGTTCGGGGCAGGCTGCCGGAAGCCACCGAAGGCACGGCGGTACGATTAAGAGATGCCAAAGAAACCAAAACAGGGGATCATGATACAACCTTCTAAGGAATCGGGCCCATCCGATAACGGATTGATCGGCTGGTTTATCCACAATCATGTAGCCGCCAATCTTCTGATGATTCTGTTTATCGGCGGCGGCCTGCTGGCCGGCTTCACCATGCGGACCGAGCTGTTTCCGGCCATTGATCCGCGTATGATCACTATCAGCGTTCCCTATCCCGGGGCCACTCCCAACGAGGTCGAAGACGGCATTACCCGCCGTCTGGAAGAAGCCCTGGTCGGCATCGAAGGCGTGGAAAACGTCACGTCCTATGCCCGGGAAAACGCGGGAATCGTGAACCTCGAAGTGGAGCCTTTTGCCAACGCCGGGGATGTCCTGAACGATGTGGAAAATGCCGTGGATCAACTGGTTGATTTCCCTCCACAGAACGCGGAAAATCCGGTGATCGTTCAGGCCAAGCCCCAACCGCCGGTCATTACGCTGGTTTTGTACGGTGATGTCCCCGAATTGACCCTCAAGCGCTGGGCCGAACGCATTGAAAACGAACTGCTCCGCATCCGGCATATTTCACTGGTTTCGATTTACGGAGACCGGGATTATGAAATTTCCATCGAGATTTCCGAAACCAATCTGCGGAAATACAATCTGACCCTTGCCGAAGCCGGGCGGATGATCCGCGATGCTTCGCTGAATCTGCCGGGCGGAACCGTGGAATCCAAATCCGGAGATATCCTGCTTCGCGTCCAGGAAAAAAAATATTCGGGCCCTGCCTATGAAAATATCGTGATTCGACAACGGCCGGACGGCAGTCTGCTGCGGTTAAACCATATCGCCACCATTGTCGACGGCTTCCGGGATGTGAACCTGGTTTCCCGTCACGAAGGAAAGCCGTCTGTTTTTATTGAGATTTCTCGAAGTGAAGCCCAGGACGCGCTGATGGTGAGCCGGGCGGTGGAACATTATTTGGAATCGTTGCAGCTGCCGGCCGGCATGCGTCTGGATATTCTGGAGGATGACACCAAAATTCTAAAACAACGGCTGAACCTTATGGGACGAAACGCCATGATGGGGTATGCTCTGGTGTTTCTGTTTCTGCTGATGTTTCTGGATCTGAAACTGGCGTTCTGGACCAGTCTGGGAATACCCGTTTCATTTCTCGGAGGGTTGCTCATCGTCGCTTTGATGGGCATGAGTTTTAACATGATCACCTTGTTCGCCCTGATCGTGGTGCTGGGTATTGTGGTAGACGACGCCATTGTTATCGGGGAAAGCATCTTCGTGGAGCAGCAGAGAGGCAAACCCGATCAAAAAGGAGCGCTTGCCGGCGTACACGCCCTTCGGGGCCCGGTCACCATCGGTGTCCTGACCACCATGGCGGCGTTCGCCCCGCTGGCGTTTTCCACCGGCATCCTGGGACAGATCATGCGCCCCATCCCGATTTTTGTCATCAGCATTCTGCTGATATCCCTGGTGGAGGTCTTCACCATTCTTCCGGCCCATCTTTCCTACTCCACGCTATGGAGCCGCGGAATGTTTTCCCGGATGAATCAGGGATGCAGCCGTCTGCTGGAAATATTTGTCGAAGACATCCTGATTCCGGTTCTAAGAATTGCGGTCAGATGGCGCTATGCCGTTCTGGCTGCCTTTATCGCCCTGCTGATTATTTTCGGAGCTCTGCTGAAAACAGGGGTCATCCGTTTTATTTTTTTCCCCCAGATCGAGGGGGAACGGGTCACCGCTACCTTGATTATGCCCGTAGGAACGCCGTTTGAAATCACCCGGCAATATGGCCTCCAGATAATGAACGGGGCCGAAACGGTAAAAAACGATCTGCAAAAAGAAACGGGGAAAAACCTTTTTAAGAGCACATCCATGATGATCGGCGCGCTTTTTGGCCGTGATCTTCCTGTTGGGGGACAAGCCGGTGACCCGGCTACGGGTAATCGTGCTGAAATCTGGATTCAACTGATTGATTCGGACCAGCGCGATGTGTCCGCCAGGGAGGTGGAAAACCGCCTGCAAAAAGCCGTGGGAGATATTCCCGGCGCCGATGAGCTGGCATTTACCAGCAGCCTGGTGGCCGCCGGACCGGACATCCAAATCGAATTGGCTCATGAAAACGTGACGGTTTTAGATGATGCCGCCGGTGAACTGAAAAACAACATGAACGCCATGGACGGCGTTGCCGAAGTGGCCGACAGCCTGAAACCCGGTAAGCTGGAATATGTTTTTGAATTGACCCCGGCGGGGTTGGCCGCCGGTTTACAGCCCGCGGATCTGGGGATGCAGCTTCGAAACGCGTTTTACGGCTACGAGGTGCGCCGGATTCAGCGTCAACGGGCGGAACTGCGGGTAATGGTTCGCTACCCGAAAGCCGGCCGGGAACGTATTGAAAATATTTACGATTTCCGGGTAATGCTGCCCAACGGAGAAAAAGCGCCCTTGGACACCGTGGCCCGCATAAAGCAGCAGCGCACCTTTTCCGAAATCATCCGAGTCGATGGACAGCGGATCACCAACGTCACCGCGGATGTGGACAAACGCATCACCACGCCGGAAGCCGCTCTGACGGCCATCATGAAGGATGTCGTTCCGGATCTGCGAAACACCTATCCGGGACTGGAAGCCCGGGTGGCGGGGGAAAGCCTGGACCGCCGACAAGACCTGGCGTCCTTGTTTCGCAACATGGTGATTGCCCTGCTGCTGATTTTTGTCCTGCTGGGCTCCCAGTTGCGAAGCTATATCCAACCGGTTATTGTGATGGCCGTCATTCCTTTCGGCATGGTGGGCGCCGTTCTGGGGCACATGCTGCTCGGGTTTTCTCTTTCCTTTATTTCCATTTTCGGCATGGTGGCGCTGACCGGGGTGGTGATCAACAATTCCGTGGTTCTTATTGATTATTATAACAACCGACGGGATCAACTGGAAAAACAAACCGAAGAAGCGGTATTTGACGCCGTACGGCGGCGATTTCGACCGATTCTGCTGAC
>CAZRES010000095.1:0-11770 GCA_964598885.1 uncultured Desulfobacteraceae bacterium
AGTACAAGCTTCCCAAGCTTGGTGTCGCGAGTTCGAATCTCGTTGCCCGCTCCAGTCATTTTTCGAAAACCCGTTGGGTTGACGGGATGTGACCCGGTAGAGGATGAATTGTCGGAATTGCTTGAAAACGGGCATAACAGCCCGTTTTTATTTTTTGTTTTGAGGAAAAAACTTGGCAAAAAAACAAGGTCGTAAAAAGCGCGGTGTTTATACCGACGCGGAGAAACCAACGGATGCGGGCAAGTTCGATGCCGCAACCCAAAAGGAGATCGTGTCCACGGCATGGTCTCTGGCGGAACCGCTATGCGCTGCCGAAGGCATGGAATTGATCCATGCCGAGTGCCGGCGCGAACCGGGCGGCCGCATTCTGAGGTTATATATCGACAGGCCCGGCGGTGTAACCATAGAGGACTGTGCCGCCATCAGCCGCCAACTGGGAGATCTGCTTGATTGCAAGCTGGAAACGGAACTTACCTATATGCTGGAAGTTTCCTCTCCGGGCGTGGAGCGCCCGGTTTCCCGGCCGGCTGATTTCGAAAAATTTACCGGTAGAACCGCCAGAATCCGGACCACAACACCCATAAACGGCCGTAAAAATTTCAAGGGCGCTCTTTCGGGCGTCATGGACGACGGGATCCGGCTTCAAGTGGAAACGGAAACCGTGCTGATCCCTTTTCATGAAATCAGCAAGGCACGGCTTGTCAATGACAACGGAGACGGCAAATGTTAATTACGGATATTAAGCGTGTGATTGAACAGGTGAGCCGGGACAAGGGTATTGAATTTAACGTATTGATAAAAGCCCTGGAAGAAGCGCTCCGGTCGGCCGCCCGAAAAAAATTCGGCAACAAGATCGATATTGAAATTCAATACAATGAGGAATCCGGGGAGCTGGAGGTATTTCAATTCAAAGAAGTCGTGGAAAATGTGGAAGAACCGGCATTTCAGATCTCGCTGGAAGAAGGCCGCAAGCTGGACCCCGAATGCGAAATCGGCGACAGTCTCGGCACCAAGATGGACACCACCACCTTCGGCCGGATCGCCGCCCAATCCGCCAAGCAGGTGATTATCCAGAAATTAAAAGTCGCGGAGCGGAGTTCGGTTTATCACAGTTTTGCCGACCGCAAGGGTGAAATCGTCAACGGGATCATTCAGCGGGTCACGCGAAATGAAATCATCGTCAACCTGGGATCGGCCGAAGCCCTTTTAGCCAAAAAAGAACAGATTCCGGGGGAAATTTACCGGCGCGGAGACCGGATCCGGGCGTATGTGCTCAAAGTCCACGAAGAAAGTCGCGGGCCGCAGATCGAACTGTCGCGGACCCACCCGGGTTTCCTGGTGGCTCTGTTTAAAACCGAGGTCCCGGAAATCAACGAAGGCATCGTGAAAATCGTCGCGTCCGCACGGGAAGCCGGCAGCCGCGGAAAAATCGCCGTCATGTCCACGGATCCGGACATCGATCCGGTGGGGGCCTGTGTGGGCATCAAAGGGAACCGGGTCCAGAGCGTGGTCCAGGAACTGCGAAACGAAAAAATCGATATCATCCCCTGGAACGTGGATCTGGCGAAATTTGTCTGCAACGCCCTGGCCCCGGCCGACATTTCCCGGGTCATCATTGACGACAACAACCACAGCATGGAGGTGGTGGTCCCGGATGATTCCCTGGCCATCGCCATCGGCCGAAACGGTCAGAACGTGCGTCTGGCATCCCGATTAACGGGGTGGCGTCTTGATGTCTTTTCCGAGAGCCGATATAATGAAAGCATCAAAAAAGGGTATGATTCCCTGATGAATCTGCCGGATATGACCGAACCGCTGGCGGATACGCTGATCAAGAGCGGTTATTTTTCGGCCGAGGATCTGGCCCGGACCACTGTCGAAGAGCTGGCCGAAACCGCTCATATACCGGAAGCCGCCGCCGAAGGATTCATCGCCAGCGCCGAAAAAGCGGCCAGCGAGATGGCGGAGGAGCCGGATGCGGCAGTTGAACCGGATGCGGAAGCAGCGCCGGATCTGGAAACGGATGAGCCGGTTGACGAATACGCCGAAAATAATGACGCCGATGATATCAAGCCGGAGTAAAACGATAACAACTTTTTGTAAATCCAGAAACCGGGTTCCGGTTTCCGGTTTATAGGTGAGCGGCGCTGCCGCTTTAGGGGGATGGATGGCAAAATTGCGAGTATACGAGCTTGCCAGAGAATTAAACATGGATAATAAAACTCTCCTGGAGAAACTCCATGAGATGGACATCGATGCCAAATCACACGTCTCGACGGTCGATGAAAGCGCCGTTGCGCGGATCAAGCACGCCATATTCGGCGGGAAAAATCCCGAAGAAGTCGTCGAGGACAAGCGGATTAAACCCAACGTGATCCGGCGTCGTAAAAAAATTATTCAAGAACCCCTGGAACCGGAAGCCGCGACAGAGGCCGCGTCAGCAGAAGCTGCCGGCGAGCCCGCATTGACGGAAACCAAACCGTCGGCCGAACCCGAACCAACGGCGGCGGAAGCAGAGACCGGGGCGGAACCCGAGGCCACAGAAGCCGCTCCGGCAGCGCCGGCCCCCGAGGCACCGGAAGCGGCTGCACCGGAGACTCCTCCGGCAGAACCCCCGGCGGCCGAGGCCGGCAAAGAAGCCGACCGCCCGGTGGAGACCAAACCGGCCCCGGAACAAGAACCCCCGGCCGAATCGACGGAAAAACCGGCGGAACCGACAGATGAAACCGCTGCCCCGCCAAAACCCAAGGGCCGAAAAAAAGGCAAAAAAGGCACGCCGGCCAAAGTCATCAGCCTGCCGGAATTACCCGAAATTCCGCCCGAGCCGGAAGAAACTCCAGCCCCGGCTCCCCCGGCAGCCGGCCCGGAACCCGAAAAACCCAAAACCGACAAAAAGCGTCTTCAGTTTGAAGATCTCAAGGGCCTGCTCGCCACCGAGGCCGGGGAAGAAGAAACCGGAGATAAAAAACTAAAGAAAAAGAAACCGCTGGAGGCCGGCAAGGGCCGCAAGGCCGACAAGATCAAAACCGCCCTGCGCCGCAAGGAAGTCATCGAGGGCGACGCGCTTTATGATCACAGCGCCGGACGGGGACGAAAAGGCCGTAAAAAATCAAAGCAGCCCCAAACCCTGTCGGAACACAAAACGCAGATCACCGTGCCCAAGGCCATCAAACGGCGCATTAAAATAGATGACGCCATCGTGCTGGCCGACATGGCCAAGCGTATGGGGATCAAGGCCAGCGAAATCATCGGAAAACTTATGGGGATGGGAGTAATGGTGACGGTCAACCAGACCATCGATTATGATACGGCAAGCCTGGTCGCTCAGGAATTCGGCTTTGAGGCGGAAAAGGCGTCCTTTGAGGAGGAAACCTATCTCAAGGCCAAAGACGAGGCACCTTCCCGGCTGGTCCCCCGGCCGCCGGTGGTAACCATCATGGGGCACGTGGATCACGGCAAGACGTCTCTTCTGGATGTCATCCGGAAGACCCGGGTCTCCGAATCCGAATCCGGCGGCATCACGCAGCATATCGGCGCCTATCATGTGCAACTCGACAACGGCGATATCGTGTTTTTGGACACGCCGGGCCACGAGGCCTTCACCGCCATGCGGTCGAGGGGCGCGCACGTCACCGATATCGTAGTGCTGGTGGTGGCCGCCGACGACGGGGTGATGCCCCAGACCATCGAGGCCATCAACCATGCCCGGGCCGCCGGCGTGCCCATCATCGCCGCGGTCAACAAGATTGATAAAGACGGCGCCGAACCGGATCGCATCCGGCGTCAGCTGGCGGAAAAAGGTCTGACCCCGGAAGAATGGGGCGGGGATACCATTTTCGTCAATGTATCGGCAAAACAGGAAATCGGCATCGACACGCTGCTGGAAATGATCCTGCTTCAGGCCGAGGTGCTGGAGCTGGCTGCCAGTCCGGACAGGCTCGCCACCGGCTATATCATCGAATCCAAGCTTGATATCGGCCGGGGCGCCGTGGCCACCGTGCTGATCGAGGAAGGCACCCTGCATGTCGGCGACCCGGTGGTCTGCGGCATGTACTACGGTAAAATCCGCAGCATGTATAACGACAGAGGCGTTGCGGTGAAAGAGGCCGGACC
The DNA here is from genome assembly GCA_964598885.1 of uncultured Desulfobacteraceae bacterium. Taxonomy (GTDB): domain Bacteria; phylum Desulfobacterota; class Desulfobacteria; order Desulfobacterales; family Desulfosalsimonadaceae; genus SURF-33. The sequence continues at coordinate 4,114 of CAZRES010000095.1, forward strand.
CTCCATGCCGGTGGAAATCGTCGGTCTTTCCGGCGTACCCATGGCCGGCGACGAGCTGGCCGCCCTGGCGGCGGAAAAAGACGCCAAACAGGTCAGCGAGCACCGGCTCCAGAAGCAGCGCGCCAAGTCCCTGGCCGCCACCAGCCGGCTGAGCCTGGAAAAACTTTATGAACAAATGGCCGAAGGCGAGGTCAAGGATCTCAACATCATTGTCAAGGCCGATGTTCAGGGCTCCATCGAAGCGCTTTCCGAAGCCCTTAAAAAACTGGCCACCGATGAAGTCAAGGTCAATATCGTTCATTCCGCGGTGGGATCGATCCTGGAGTCGGATGTTTCCCTGGCCGCGGTTACCAACGCCATTATCATCGGATTTCATGTACGGCCGGCTCCCAAGGTATCGGTCATGGCCGATGAGGAACACGTGGATATCCGCTATTACGACGTGATTTACAATGCCATCAAGGATGTCCAGGACGCCATGGTCGGTCTGATGGCCCCCAAATTCGAGGAACGACCCCTCGGCCAGGCCGAAGTCCGGCAGGTGTTTACGGTTCCCGGCATCGGCACCATCGCGGGTTCCATGGTGCTCAGCGGCAAAATCCAGCGGGGTCAGCAGGCCCGGTTGGTCCGGGACGGTATGGTGATCTATACCGGGAAAATCGATTCCCTGCGACGGTTCAAGGATGACGCCAAGGAAGTATTGCAAAATTATGAATGCGGCATTCATATCGAAAATTTCAACGACATTAAACTCGGCGATATCATCGAGTGCTTTTACATGGAAGAAATCAAGCCGGTACTGGCCTGATATCCACAGGTAAAAACAAATGGTCATCGGTTGCGGCACCATCACATTTCGACTGGCGGACTGCCGTTCTCTCAAGGAAAAACGGAAAATCATCAAATCCGTTATCGGACGGACCCGCAGTCATTTCAATGCGGCCGTGGCCGAAGTCGACCTCAATGACGCGCACCAGAAGGCGGTGATCGGCGTGGCTGTGGTGGGAAACGCGCAAACCGTCATCAGCGCGGCATTGGATCATATCATTGCCTATATTGAAAATATGCATCTTGCTGAAATCATCGCCACCGATACGGAGATTATGGTGCTATGAAATCCTATACCAGGGGCGACCGGGTTGCCGGACTCGTCCAGGAAGCACTGTCGGGCGTGCTGAAAAAATCGATCCAGGATCCCCGGCTGACGTCCGTCGTGATCACGGGCGTGAAAATGTCGCCGGATCTGAAACTGGCCAAAGTCTATTTTGTCGTTTCCGATCGCGTCTCCACCCGGGAGGAGGCGATCGAGGGATTTAAAAAAGCCGCCCCGTTTATCAAATATAGTCTTGCGCAGGAAATTAATCTGCGCTATATGCCGGATCTTAAATTTTACTACGATGAATCCATTGATTATGGATTTCATATCGAATCCATATTGAAAAAAATCAAAAATAACGATGCAACAGGTCATCACCCAACTACAAAAAAACCATAATATTCTCATTTCGGCGCATATTCATCCGGACGGGGATGCCGTGGGATCGGTGCTTGGCCTGGGTCTGGCTCTGGAACAGATCAAAAAAAAGGCTGTTTTGTATATTGAAGGTCCGATTCCGGCAGTGTATCAATTTCTGCCTTCGGTTCATCAGATTCAAAAAGATCCCGGCGATATCGCGCGATTCGACGCGGCCGTGATTCTGGACTGCTCCGATCTTCACCGCATCGGCGATGCGGCCGAAGCCGTCAGCCGCATCCCCATGCTGATCAACATCGATCACCATACCACCAACACCCGGTTCGGCAAACTTCAGATCATCGATCCGGCGGCATCGTCTACGGCGGAAATCGTCTATCGCATCATCAGGGAAATGGATATTTCCATCAACACGGGCATTGCCTACGCCCTTTACACGGGAATCATGGCCGACACCGGTTCGTTCCGATTTTCCAATACCACGGCGGAGGCCTTTGAAATCTCTCATGAAATGGTAAAATGCGGCGCCGACCCCCACAAAGTGGCACATCATGTTTATGAGACCATTTCCATCAATCGCATCAAACTCATGAATATGCTGTTTGACTCCATTGAATTGTCCGAAGACGGGAAAATGTCCATCATGACCCTTACCCAGAACATGCTGGCGGCCACCGGCACGAAAGTGGACGACGTCAACGGCCTGATCAATTACGCACGACAGATTGAAAACGTCAAACTGACGGTGCTGCTCTATGAGCACAAACATCGAAGCGGCCGTCGCCCCGGCAGTGAATTTCACGTCAGTCTCCGGTCCGACGGCATGGTCAATGCCGCGGCCATTGCCACGGCATTCGGCGGCGGCGGACATCACAACGCAGCCGGCTTTGACATCAAGACAAGTCTGCCGGAACTCAAAACCATGCTTTTTGACATGTCACGGCGGATTTGATGAATATAAAAACCGGACGGTTAAAACGCCATCCCTAATCCGAAAAGACGGTTAAGGAGGTAAACGCATAACAACACCGCATCCCACATCGCTCCAGCGGGATTATGGTATCAGCGGAATTCTGGTGGTCGACAAACCCACCGGTCTCAGCTCAGCCCAGGCGGTCAGCCGGCTGAAGCGCGTTTCGGGCATCCGGAAAATCGGCCATGCCGGCACCCTGGATCCGGCGGCCAGCGGGGTTCTGATCTGCCCGGTCAACCAGGCTACGCGCTTGTCGCGGTTTTTTCTGGAAGGAACCAAAACCTATGATGCCCGCATGCGGCTCGGCATTGAAACCGATACCCAGGACGCCACCGGTAAAATTGTATCGCAACAACCCATAGACAAGGTTTCGCAAGACGGCATCCGCGAGGTCTGCGGCCGGTTTGTCGGCGCGATCACCCAGGTCCCTCCGGTGTTTTCCGCGCTGAAGCACAAGGGAAAACCGCTTTATGCCTATGCGCGCGAGGGGATTCCGGTCACCAAACCCGCCCGGAGTGTGTATATTGCCCATATCCGTATTCAGAATATTGTTTTCCCCCATGTTTGTTTTGAAGTGGCGTGTTCATCCGGGACCTATATCCGGACCCTGTGCGCGGATATCGGCAGGATCCTGGGATGCGGCGGACATCTGGATTCTCTGCGCCGGACCACGTGCGGCGGATTTACCATTGACGAGGCGTCGCCGCTGGATGAGCTGACGGCGCATCCATCTCTGGCCGACATGGGAAAACGCCTCATCCCCATGGCCGAGGCCTTACGAGGGATACCCCTGGCAACGGCAGGCGCGGCGCTGGCGGACCGCATTAAAAACGGAGGATCACTTTTTGCCGACGATTTCGGGATTGCTCCCGGTCCGGAACCGGCGCCGCCGGTGATCGGCATCTGTGACAACCAGGGCCGGCTCCTTGCCGTGGCCGCCGCAGGCCAAGACGGCGTCCGCTATAATTATTGTTGTGTTTTTATAAATCCATAATAAAATAGCAACCGTGTGCAATGGGACAAAACGGCGTGGCACACGGCATGGGGCATCTTGGAAATAAAAAATTATAACTCTATTTCTCTATTTCTTGGACGTACGGAAAAATTTCCGATAGAAAGTTAACGGTATGAAAAAAATAAAATCAAAAACGGGAAGTTCAAAGTTTAACAGCTAAGGAGGAACGCGTGGATCTTTCACCAGTAAACAAACAGGAAACCATCGAGCGATTCCGGGCCCATGACAGCGACACGGGATCCCCGGAGGTTCAAATCGCGCTGCTGACCCAGCGCATTACGCATTTAAACGAACATTTGAAAATCCATAAAAAAGATCATCATTCCCGCCGGGGGCTGTTGATCATGGTCGGCAAGCGGCGGCGACTGCTAAATTATGTGAAAAACAAGGATGTCCATCGTTATCGCAGTATTATCGGCGATCTTGGACTCAGAAGATAGTTGCCGGTTGTCTAAAGTGTATAAAATCGCAGCCGTCGCGATGCGCATCACCCGGGCCGTCTCGTTTTGTCGGTCAAGTCAGCAAGGCATCTATCAACCAACGGCCTGATATCAGGAGAAATAATGGAAATTTTACTTCAAGCGCAAATCGGAAAAGACACCTTGAGCCTTGGTTCCGGAAAACTGGCCAAACAGGCATCCGGTGCGGTTATGGTCCAGTACGGCGAAACCATGGTGCTGGTAACGGTGGTGGCGGATAAAAATCCCAAGCCGGAAGTCAACTTTATGCCTCTTTCCGTGGAATACATGGAAAAAATCTATTCCGCGGGCCGAATTCCCGGTAATTACTTCCGGCGGGAAATCGGGCGGCCATCGGAAAAGGAGACCCTGACGGCAAGGCTTACGGACCGTCCCCTGCGCCCGCTGTTTCCCAAGGACTGGCGGTACGAGACCCAGGTGATTGCCACGGTATTGTCCATGGACAAGGCCAATGATCCGGATGTGCTGGCCATCAACGGCGCGTCGGCCGCTCTGCTGATCTCCGATATTCCCTTTGACGGGCCGGTGGCCTGCGTGCGCGTCGGCCGGATCAACGGGGAATTGATTGCGAATCCGACCATCGAGGAGCAGAAAACCTCGGACATGAATATCATTGTGGCCGGCTCGCGAACCGGCATCGTCATGGTGGAGGGCGGCTGCGATAATGCCGTTGAATCCGACGTTCTGGATGCCATCTTTTTCGCCCACACCCAGATCCAGCCCATCCTCGATCTTCAGGAAAAACTCCGGGAGAGCATCGGCAAGCCCAAGCGCGAGCATATCCCGCGGGAAACCGATCCGGAGCTGTCAAGCCGGGTGGAAAGTTTTGTCGGGCAGCGCATGGCCAAGGTCCTGACCGTAAAGGAAAAACAGGATCGCCAGAAAGCCCTGTCCGAACTCAAGGCGGCCGTCATCGAAGACCTCGGAGACGCCTATGCGGAACGACAGTCGGAAATCAAAGAAATTTTTTATGATCTGGAACGCAAAGTCCTGCGCAACATCATCCTCGACCAGGGCCGTCGCATCGACGGCCGCGGTTTCGCCGATGTCCGCCCTATCCAGTGCGAGGCGGCCCTGCTCCCCCGGGTTCACGGCAGCGGGCTGTTCACTCGTGGAGAAACCCAGGTGTTGGCGGCCATGACCATGGGATCCGGCCGGGATGAACAACGGGTGGAAACCCTAAGCGGCGAGGAAAGCGTCCAGTTCATGCTCCACTATAATTTCCCGCCCTACAGCGTCGGCGAAGTCAAGCGGGTCATGGGCCCCAGCCGCCGGGATATCGGCCACGGCAACCTGGCCCGGCGCGCCATGGAAAACATGCTTCCTCCCAAGGAAGAATTTGATTACACTATTCGTATCGTTTCCGAGGTGCTCGAATCCAACGGGTCCTCGTCCATGGGGACCGTATGCGCGGCCACCCTGGCGCTCATGGACGGCGGCGTGCCCATCAAGTCGCCGGTGTCGGGCATCGCCATGGGCCTGGTTTCCGAAGGCGACCGGGTGGTGGTGCTCTCGGACATTCTCGGCGACGAAGACCATGCCGGCGACATGGACTTTAAAGTGGCCGGCACCAAAGACGGGATCACGGCCCTTCAGATGGACATCAAGATCAAGGAACTCTCCCGGGAGGTGCTGAAAACCGCTCTGGATCAGGCAAAAACCGGCCGCCTGCATATTCTGGATAAAATGCTGGAAACCCTGGCCTCGCCCCGGGATGAAATGTCGCCCTATGCGCCCCATGTCCACCGGATCCATGTCAACCCGGAGAGAATCGGCGATATCATCGGACCGGGCGGGAAGATCATCCGCTCCATCCAGAGCGAAACCAATACCCAGATTGAAATCGATGACACCGGTCTGGTCAAGATCTCGTCGTTTACCAAGGAAGAAGGCGACAAAGCGGTTCAGATCGTCACGGAGATCGGTTCCGACCCGGAAATCGGGGCAATCTATGACGGCACGGTGGTGAAAATCACCGATTTCGGCGCTTTTGTCCAGATCCGGCCCAAAACCGAGGGACTGGTGCATATTTCCGAACTGGCCCCCTATCGGGTGAAAAAAGTCCGGGATATCGTCAAGGAAGGCGATGTCATCAAGGTCAAAGTGATTGAGATCTCCCGGGAAGGCAAAATCAAGCTGAGCCGCAAGGCCGCCCTCGGGCCGGAGGAGCTGGAAAAAGAAAAAGCGCCCCCTTCCGAATAATGCCCGTGATTATCCGTTTTTCCCGATTGCGGCCGGAAGCGGACGCGGATATTCCGCTGCCCCGCTACATGACGCCCCACAGCGCCGGTATGGATGTCTGCGCGGCGGTTAACGCGCCCTTCACTCTGGAACCCGGCGATATCGCCCTGATCCCCACGGGCTTTGCCATGGCCCTGCCCGAAGGATATGAGGCCCAGATCCGCCCGCGCAGCGGCCTTGCCGTCAAACACGGCATCGGACTGATCAACTCGCCGGGCACCATTGACGCGGATTACCGGGGCGAGGTCAAAATTCCTCTGATCAATCACGGCAGACAGACTTTTACCGTCAACCGGAAGGATCGCATCGCCCAGATGATCATCAGCCCGGTCTGCCGGGCTGAGTTTGAGGTTGTGGAAACCCTTGAAATTTCGACACGGAACAACGGGGGCTTTGGACATACCGGGATATAATGGGAAATAAGGATGTTGGTTTCGTAAGCAATCGAATTGTTCACTTCGAGCGTCTTTCGGGGCGCGATTTTCATGGCTGCTGAATGGCAAGAACTCGTCGCAGGCTCCTCAAACAGCTTGCCATTCTTAACGCATCCATGAAAATCGCTTTTTCCCCCGAAATCCGCGATCTTCGTTCACAATCCGATTGCTTACGAAACCAACAAGGATTTAAAGGATTAGCAGCTAAATGCCAAAATCGGTGGATCACCCGCGGCATCAAAAAACGGTCGCCAGTTCTTTTGATGATGCGGGCGACGATGCGACTGACGAGGGCATCCGGGTCTGCATGCTGGCCAGCGGCTCCAAAGGCAACTGCATTTATATCTCCCACCGCTCCACCGCCATTCTCCTTGACGCCGGTTTTTCCGGCGTTGAAATCGAGCGGCGGATGGCTTCCCGGGGAATCAACGCCAAAACGATTGACGCCATTATCGTTTCCCATGAACATGCGGACCATATCAAGGGGGTGGGCGTGCTGGCCCGCAGGCACCGCATCCCGGTCCATATTTCCGGTCAGACGCAAAAAACCGCCGCGGATCGGCTCGGCAGTATTCCTTTGGTCACGGCCTTTTCGTGCGGCACGGCCTTTTCGGTCAAAGACCTGGTGATCCGTCCTTTTTCCGTTTCCCACGATGCCGCGGACCCCGCCGGGTTCGTCATCGGCGGCAACGGCAGGCGGCTCGGCATTGCCACGGATCTGGGCATTGCCACGGCCATGGTGAGGCAGCACTTGAAAAACTGTTGCGGACTGATCTTGGAAACCAACCACGACCCTCACCTGCTGGAACACGGTCCCTACCCCTGGCCCCTGAAACAGCGCGTCAAAAGCCGCATGGGGCACCTGTCCAATGAATCGGCCCGGGACCTTCTGATGGAGGTCCTCCATGATGAGCTGTCCAATGTGATCCTGGCTCATTTGAGTGAAACCAACAATACGCCCGAACACGCCTTAACCGCCGTATCCGGCCATCTGAACCGCCATCGGCCCCGGCTGAGCGTGGCGCTTCAGCACACGGCCGG
>CAZRES010000096.1:0-11587 GCA_964598885.1 uncultured Desulfobacteraceae bacterium
GATGTATGGGCAGGCCGGGTCGAATTTGTATGTCAGCGTTTCATTTGTCATGATATTGGTGATCGTAGGAGGATATGTGTTTCGTGATGCGCTCGGCTCTCTTCGATCCGGAGCCAGCGAAACGGTATCGGCGCTGGCCAGGAAATTGCAAGCCATCAACCTGCCGCCCATGATTTATTTCAAGACCGCCAACGTGCGCATATCCCTGTGGTTTACGATTCCGGTGGGCTTTGCCACCGGCATGCTGGCCGCCACCATTGCCGTGGGCGGATTTATCGGAGTCCCGGGAATGATTTATGTCTTGGGCGTTTCCAGTTTGATCGCTTCGGCCAGTGAACTGGTGATCGCATTTGTCATGGGATTCGGCGGGTCCATCAACTGGGCCGTCCACGGTATGGTGGACATCCGGTTGACCCTGATCATCCTGGCCGGCTCTTTGCTTGGAGTGCAGCTGGGGGCCATTGGCACCACCTATGTGAAGGATTATATGATTAAACTGGTAATGGGCACTATCATGCTCATCGTGGCGGCCAGTCGCGGCCTGGCCATCCCGGAATACCTCAGGGAATTGGGATTGATTTCCGTCAGCTCTGAATTTACCGCAATTTTAAATAAAATCAGCTTTGGACTCATGTGTCTGGCGTTGAGCGTTGGCGCTGTCATTATTCTGGGAAGCATGTGGAAGGGGCGGCGGCAGGCCGAAGCCGAGGAAGACGTTCAAGCCGAGAGTGAGGTGCATGCAGAGGCTTAAACACCTGTTGGTGGCCCTGAATAGTTCGGCGGCAGGCAGCCATGCGTTGATGGAAAGTGTGCGGTTGGCCCAATGGAGCAAGGGCGGGATAACAGCTATGACTGTCATCCCGTCGTACGAGGGCGACCTGAATCTGGTGGGAGTGAAGGATATTCCATCCCTTATGACCGGCGATGCCGGCGAGATACTTAAACAGGCCTATGACGCAGCCAAAGCCCTTGGCCTGCGCATCGGCATACATTCCGCGGCCGGCGATCCGGCGGCGGAAATTGCCGATTATTTTGAAGCCGGCAATTTCGATGGATTGGTGTTGGGGGCCAACTGTCGATCCGCCCCTGTTCGATTTCTGCGGGGCAATGTGCGCTCCCGGACCATACGGCTTCTGCCATCCGCGGAAGTGCTGATCATCCCCGAAACGGCGAAGGTCGCCTGGGAAAAGATGATTTTTATAACCGATGCTGCGGAAGCGGATTCAGGAGTTTGGCGGCGCGCCAGGGAATTAGCCGGAGCTTATGGCGGGTTTCTGGAGATGCACCGGCTGTCCTTCCGGCGTCTCGGCAAAGGACGGGATGCGGGTTCTTCAACTGAAAAGAGACTGAAAATCCCGGAAGGAAACGTACACGCCCTTCTTCAACGCATCTTTCAGGAGAATATTGAAATGGTTCTGCTCAGCCGCGGGATCGGAGCCCGGCGGGAAATGCCGTGGCCCAGTCTGATAGATCGCATTGTCGCATTGAACCGACCGCTTTTGATATTGAAGCAGTCGTATGATGCTTTTGTCAGTGCGCCGCAACCCAACCTTGACGCTAATGAACAATCGCAGGGGGCCTCCCTGCGGTCTTTACCACTCTGAATGTCAATTGATTTATAAATTATAGCGCTTCAGCTTTCGCCACAAAGAAACCCGGTCGATGCCAAGGATCTCGGCAGCCCTGGTTTTATTGTCGTTGACTTGCTGCAGCACCCAGGAGATATAAGCCTTTTCATTTTCTTCAAGGGTGGGGAATTCGGGCGCACGACGTTGCACCCGGCCCGCAAAGGCCTGCAAATCGGACGGCAAATGCCGGAGATGGATGGTGTCTCCGTTGGCCAGGGTCACCGCCCGCTCCAGGATATTTTCCAGTTCCCGAACGTTTCCGGGAAATTCATAGGAAAACAGAATATCCATCACTTCATCGGACAGGGCTTTAATCTGTTTTCCCTGAGCCGCGGCAATTTTTTTCAGAAAATGGAGACTCAGGATCAGAATATCGTCTTTTCGGTCCGCCAGGCGGGGGACCGGAATTGTGATGACGTTCAGCCGGTAATAGAGGTCTTGCCGGAAATGACCGTTTTCCACCTCTTCTTTCAACTCCTTATTGGAGGCCGCGAGCACCCGCAGATCGACGGGGATTTCCTGAGTGCCGCCAATTCTCAACAGGGTTCTTTCCTGCAATACCCGAAGCAGCTTGACCTGCATGGACAGGGGCATGTCGCCAATCTCATCCAGCAGAATGGTGCCTCCCTGCACGGACTCTAAAAGCCCCTTCTTAATGCCGCGCGCGCCGGTAAACGCTTCGCGTTCATGCCCGAACAGTTCGTGGGCCAGCAGTTCTTCACTGAACGCGCCGCAATTAATGGCCAGAAAACGGGCTTTGGCGCGCGGGCTCAGAGTGTGGATCGTCCGGGCGACCAGTTCCTTGCCGGTGCCGGTTTCGCCTGAGATTAAGACATTGCAATCCGCCGGCGCTACCTGGATAATTGTATTTTTCAACGCCTGCATGGCCGCACTGTTGCCGATCAGCAGAGAGGTATCGGCTTTTTCGGCTTCGGCCTGACGCCGCAGGTCGGCCACTTCCCGACGGAGGGCCTTTTTTTCCAGAGCCTGGGCGACCAGAAAGCGCACTTCCTCGATCTGATAGGGCTTGGAGATATAGTAATAAGCTCCCTGTCGCATGGCTTCCACCGCCGAGGTCACGGTGGCATACCCGGTAACGACAATGACCTCCATGTCCGGATGCAGTTTTTTGGATTGTTGCAGGACCGCCAGTCCGTCCACGGGCCGCATTCGCAGATCGGTAATGACCAGGTCGAATTCCCGGTTTTCCAATTCCCGGATGGCTTCCAGCCCGTTTTCGACCGCCACCACCGTATAGCTTTCCTTGCGCAATATATGCTTCAGGTTGTCGCGGGCGATGCCTTCGTCTTCGGCGATCAGGATTGTGGCCATGGGAGTGTTTCTCCTTAACAGGTCATCTCCAGAGGCAGACAGATGGTGAAGCGCGTACCTTCTCCTTCCCGGCTTTCCGCGCTGATCGTGCCGCAGTGCTTTTGAATGATGCCGTACACAATTGAAAGCCCGAGGCCGGTGCCGGCGCCGACTTCCTTTGTAGTAAAAAACGGGTCGAAAATATGGGATAAATCCTTCGGGGAAATTCCCTTCCCGGTATCCTCTACGGTGATGATGGCCTTTTTTTCGTTTGATGCGAGCTCCGCCATGATCCGGATTTCCCCCACGCCGTCTTGCATGGCCTGCATGGCATTTTCGATCAGATTCAAAAATACCTGTTGCATGCGCTGGCCGTCCATGTGTAAAAACAAATCCGGCGGAACGTTGTGAATGATGCGCACGCCCGGGGGAATCTGGCTTGAAATCAGTCGAATGGAACGTTCCACAACCTGGGAGATGGAAAGCAGGTTCAGGGTAAACTCCTTTTCCCTTGAAAATTCCAGCAACCCCTTGACGATATCTTTGGCCCGACGGACTTCCTGCTCGATATTGGAGAGCATTCTGGTGGCGAATTCCTGGTTGGGTCCGGTCAGTTCATTCAACAGCGGCCCCATATCTTCCATTAAAATCTGGCAGGAGGTGGACATGTTGTTTAACGGATTGTTCAATTGATGGGCAATGCCGGATGTCAGAGTACCCAGCGAGGTTAATTTTTTAGCCTGCAACAACTGATCCTGGCGTTTTTCAAGTTCCATCACCATGCGGTTGAAGGCCTGCACCACCCGCTGGGTTTCATCCCGGGAGCCCGACAGGGGGATGGGGGTAAAATCGCCTTCGGCGATTCTCAGGGTGGTTTTTTCAATGGTCCGCAAGGGCTTTACGATTTTGAAAGGAACCATGGCGGCCAGAAAGGCATTGATCGCGATAAATAAACCCAAGGCAATCAGCAATTGGGATTTCAGATTTTTGATGATGTCTAATATCTGTTGCCTTTCAACGGAGACCAGCTGGTCCGAAAGGAACAGCAGGTCTTTGCCCTGCTCGCGCAGCAATTCTTCAGCCTGAACATAATTAAAACCCTTGTCAGGGAAGCCCAGAGTCTGCGAAACCCGGTCCATGAGTTTTTTGTATTCATCGAGCCTGATTTTCAAGATATCCAGCAATGGCTGGATTTTGAAGTCCTTCACATCCGGATTCATGCGATTGATGATATCGACGCTCTTCTCGATATACCGGTTGTTTTCCGCCAGATCCTGGGGTGATCCGTATAAAAGGTAGTTTTTTTCATAACGTCGGATTTCTAAAATCGTATTGCTCAAGTCGTCGGCAATTACCACGAAATGCTGCTTGCTTTCGATTCGCAGGAGCGAATTGAAGGAAATGATGGCGATGGTCAGCATGATGATCGTCAGCAGTAAAAACAGAAACACCACTTTTTGCCGGATGTTTAACGGAAAAAAGAATGCCCGTCCCATGGGTTGCTCCTGTCTGAAAGGTTATCTGTCCGACGGCTGCATCGCGCCTCTTTAGTCTGATTATATTGGCAAAGCCATTGATAAATTACAAGATTTTTTTGTGGCTACTTGCCGTCAACTTAATGAAAGCCCGATATTATTGCTTCCGAGTCTTCTTGATTAATCTCTCCTTCACCGCCCGGGCTGATGGAGCAGATTTGTCCGGTGCGTTGCGCGCTGGTCTGTCGGCCGGTTTTCCGGTTTTTTCCGGATAGGGGCATAGCTGTTGGAGAAAACAGGCCGGGCAGTCGGGCTTTCGGGCCGTGCACAGACTCCGGCCCAGATAGATGAGCCACAGGGAAAAATCGTTCCAGTCCTTTCTGGGAATCCCTTGCATCAAATCAAACTCGATTTTGACCGGATCCTTGTGCATGGTGAGCCCCAGCCGTCCGGATATCCGGGTCACATGGGTGTCCACCACCATTCCCGGCTTGCCGAAAACCGCGCCCAGCAACACGTTGGCGGTTTTGCGGCCCACGCCCGGCAGTTTCACCAGATCTTCAAGGGTATCCGGTACCACACTGTTGAATTGATCGATCAGCGCCCGGGCGCATTTTTTCAGGTTTTTGGCCTTGTTGTGAAAAAAACCCGTGGAATGGATGAGTCCTTCCAGTTCGGCAATGGGCACATCGGCGAAATCCTGGGGGGTTTTCAGCCGCTTGAAGAGCGCGGGCGTAACGGCATTGACCTGGCGGTCCGTGCACTGGGCCGACAGAATGGTGGCCACCAGGAGCTGAAATGCATTATCGTGGCGCAACTGGGTCTTGACATCCGGATAAGCGGCTCTTAGTATCTTGCGGATTTGCAGCACCCGACGGTATTCTCGTCCGTCCGCCCCGCCTTTGGAAAGACGTGCCCGGTTTTTGTCATGATTTTCCGCGGATGCGGTAACGGCATCATCGTTATCGGTGGCAAGCTGTTTCATGATTTCATTGTTTCGTGTTATGGTTATGAATTATTATGCATTTATTTGAAGTGCCCGGTTTTATAACATGAGTGATCAGACAAATAAAGTGAAAGGATTGGGGCTCTGCTCGGGCGGGCTCGACAGCATCCTGTCGGCTCTGGTGCTTCGGGACCAGGGGGTCGATGTTTCCTGGATTTCCTTTGAAACCCCGTTTTTTTCTGCTGAAAAAGCCCGCCGGGCCGCCGAGGCCGCCGGCATTCCGCTGCTGGTGATGGATATCACGGAACGCTATCTGCCCATGCTGAAAAATCCCCCCGGCGGATACGGCAAGTACATGAATCCCTGCATGGACTGTCACGCTTTGATGTTTCGCATCGCCGGTGAAAACAGGGCGTCTTTGGGCGCGGATTTTCTGTTTTCCGGCGAGGTGGTGGGCCAGCGCCCCATGTCCCAGACCAAACAATCCCTGCGTTATGTGGAAAAACGCTCCGGATACGATGGACTGATTCTGCGGCCGTTGAGCGCCCGCCTGCTTCCGGAAACCGACATGGAAAAACGCGGCCTGGTGGACCGGAGCCGGCTTGGCAGTCTATCCGGCCGTTCCCGCAAACCCCAGATGGAGATGGCGGAAACATTCGGGGTGCGTGATTATCCTGCTCCGGCCGGCGGCTGCCTGCTGACGGACAAGGGATTCTCCCTTCGCCTGAAGGATTTGTTCGCCCACCAGAACACCTATGATCGGGAGGAATTCGAGCTGCTCAAATACGGCCGCCACATGCGTCTTGACCCTGAAACCCGTCTCATCATCGGCCGCAACCGGTCTGACAATGAACAGATCCTTTCCGGTTACCGTCCCGACAAGGATTTTCTGCTCAGGACCGAGGGCGTACCCGGCCCTGCTGCCGTCATCCCAGGAGGTAGTTTGCCGGAACAGGTGGTCCGGGCCGCCAAAATCGTCGCCGGCTACAGCAAAGCTGCGGCCGACGGTCTTGTCAACATTCAGGTCAGAAAGCCGGACGCGGCCGAGATCTTGCAGGTCAAGGCCCTTCATCACTCAGCGGTCCGGGATTTACTGATTCCCTGAATTTGATTGTCATGCCATGTTTGACAGTTTCCTGAAAATCCGGCTTTTTACAGGAGCATAATGCTTGATAAAGATGGTTTTTAATGAAAACTTATCATGATTGTATTCCCTGCTTCATGCGCCAGGCCCTGGATGCGGTCCGGCTGGCCACGGCCGATGAAGCGGTTCATGAAAAGGTCTTGCGGCAGGTGCTTCTGGAGGCGGCGGGGCTCGATTTTTCTCAGCCGCCGCCGCGCATGGGCCAGGTCATCCATCGCCGGGTCCGGCAGCTTTCGAAAAACAGTGATCCCTACAAAGCGGTTAAAGCGAAAAGCAACCACGATGCCATGGCGCTCATGCCTCGGCTGGCCCATCTGGTGGAAGCATCGGACCATCCCATAGAAACCGCCGTGCGCCTGGCGATAGCCGGCAATATTATCGATTTCGGGGCCAACAGCGCGGTAAGCCAGGCGATCATCGAAGAGACCATCGCGCGTACGCTGTCCGAGCCCCTGCTCGGGGATATGGATCGGTTTTTGAAACAGGCGGCATCTGCCGGGACTATTTTGTATCTTGGCGACAATGCCGGTGAAATTGTTTTCGATCGCCTGCTTATTGAGCGATTTTTCGCCGGCCGGGTGGTGTTTAGTGTCAGGGGCGCGCCTGTCATAAATGACGCAACCCTTGCCGATGCCCAGGAAACCGGCATGACCGCAGTGGCGGATGTCATTGACAATGGATCCGATGCCCCCGGCACCCTGGTGGAAGATTGTTCGGAGCCATTTTTAAAGGCATTCGAATCGGCCGATCTGATCATCGCCAAAGGGCAGGGCAATTACGAGACGCTTTCCCATGTTGCCGGCAGACCCATCGTTTTTTTGCTCAAGGCGAAATGTTCGGTAATTTCGCAAAATATCGGATGCCGGCCGGGCGCCTCGGTCATCGCTTATGCCGACTGATTCCCATCAAGGATTTACAAAATCGTTTTCTCCCTGATTTTTCTAAAGGTTTCCCGTGTTGCCCGCGGTTTTTCTCTATAAGAGCCGACGATCGATTTTGCCGGCGCCTCCGCAGTTTGGTACATAACAGGTGATATTGACAAAATCGCATTTGCCGCCGCACTCCGGGCAGGTAACCGGCGGATTGGCGGCAGTGATGGTAAAACCGCATTCAATACATTTCCAATAAGGCAAACCGCAATGGGGACAGATATCACCGGTGAATTTCCCGTCAGCGGTATAGCCGCAGCGAGTGCACGCCCAGTTGTCCTGGTTGGTTTTCATTTCATATCCCCCCTTTCATTTGATTGAAAAGACGGCCTCCTTTTGCATGCGCGAGTGTTATCCCTGTTCGGTGTGTTATGGCCTGTTTTAAAGTTTTGACCGGAGATTTTCTACATACCGAGAGTCGCTGCTGTTTTTTCCGCATCAAGATGCTGCTGCCATTGTTCACCCCAGAGGTCCGGTACGGTTTCTTCCACTGGAATGATAATTTCCCAGGATATGTCCATTTCCATGAAGATTTTTTTCAGTTGTTCTTCGTCTTCAGCAAGCCATACGCAATACCGGAGTCCTTTATCCGGGTTGTAATAGGTCCTGACCCAATTGGCATGTTCCACCCGGGCCAGTTTCCGCCAGTTGGCCTGAACAACATTGCAGTCAAGGCCGGGATTGTTGTGAACCACCATATATTTATTTAATTTACCCATTTTACGCCTCCTTTTTTATTGCAAACGATGACTGTGCGGTACGGCATCCAGCTGCGAGTGATACGGATCAGCGGCGGATTCACCTCCTTTCCCGGAATTCGTTCCGGATGGATGGTCAGGTTGTGGTTTCGGGTTATGCCCCCGAATTTTTTAGTTTGGCCGCCTGGTTGTGCAGCAAGGTTTTGAAACGATCCAGGGTGGCCGGATACGCCTGCATGGGAATTCCCATCCAGTCGCAATAATCTAAAAATTCTTCGGGATGTTCGGCCATGTACGGATCCATAAAGCCGATGGCATCCAGCACAATAGCGCCTCCCGTGTGCCGGGGAAAATTTTCATTGGCCAATCCTTTGTCCCATCCTTTGAATACGAGTTTGCGGAAACGCACCCAGCCCGGCGTCATCCACCAGACTTTTTCGCCCCCGGCAAGTTCTTCGGCGATTTTTTCCCGTTCCGCCGCGTCGGCGATCATGTCCATGCAATGGGTGGCGTCAATACGCGCAACCCTCGGCCCCTGTTCTTCGATGATGGTCTGCATGGTCCGCAGGGGATCGTCCGCGTTCACGTAGCAGAACTTGCCTCCATAGACGACGATGATGTTATCGGCAACCTGTCTGGCTTTGCGGATGTTGTCGATGAGCTGGCGCTCCAGTTCATGTATATTTTCATGAAGCCCCGGTGTCGTGAAAAAGAGATGCTCGGTATCTAAAAATCCGTCCTCCTGGAGCCGGGCCAGTTCCATGCGCAATGTTCCGCAGGAAACAACGGCGATATCTGCAAAAGAAATCTGTTCCATCAGCAACCTCCTGCCGGTTTATCGACATTTCAGAATGCGTGTCTTGATTTTTTTCATCGGTTCATGATTCCAGCGCCTTTTCGATTGCATGCATCAGGGTCTCTTCGGACTGGAGACCGATAAATCGCTGGATTTCGATTCCTTTTTTGAACAGAACCAATGTGGGCACATGATGAATATTCAGTTCAACAGCGATGGTCTCGATTTTTTCCACATCCACCGCCACTACGGAGGCACTGGGACAAAAACGCCGGGCCAGAGAATTCACAATTCGTTCCTGAATCCGGCCGGATGCGCACCAGGGCAGATCAAAATCCACAAGGGTAATTCCCTGGCCGACTAATTGAATGAATTCCGGCACCGTCGGACTGATCATGAGGCCTGTTCCATTATTTTATCTGGTTTTTGATAACTATGGTTCCAAGTTTTGTGCCACATGCTCCTTTATTATCCCGGGTTTTTTAACCCACGGCGGGTTATCGGGATTCATATGTTGTCTGTTTGTTCTTAATGGTCCGTTTTTTTTGACCAAAAGAGCCCGATTTTTTACATAGACGGCGCCCATGTATTTATGGCCCATGTATTATAATTGCCAATTCCGTTGACCCTATGACCGGATCATGGTAGGTTACAAAATCGTTACGTAACGATAAGTAACGTTATATAGCGTTAATGTCTGAAACTAAATAATCCCGCATAAACCGGCGGCGGTTTTTCCACCGACCTGGTCGGGAAGGGAGGACATGATGCACCATATGGATCATATCTGGAACAACCGGTTGGCCGCTCTCCTTCTTGACTCCATGGCCGAAGGCGTATTTACCTTAAATGCGGAAGGCATTATCGAGTCCTGGAATCCCTCCATGGAAAAAATTGCCGGATACACGGCCGGTGAAGCCGTCGGCAAGCCCTGTAAGCTGCTGGAATTTTCAAGCTGTTTTGACAGCGTATGCCCCAAAAATGCAAAAGAATGCGGAATTTTCATCAAAGGGGCCACGGATCCGACCGAATGCCGACTGGTGCACAAAGACGGCCACCAGGTTTCGGTCATAAAAAACGCACGGCTGGTCAAAGATGACAATGACGTGGTCATCGGCATTGTGGAAACCATTACGGATCTCACCGAATTGAATCTTGCCCGTCGAAAAGCCGAAGAAGCACGGCAGAGGCTCCTGGAAATTCATCAGTTTGCCAATCTCATCGGTAAAAGTCGGGGAATGCAGGATGTTTTCCGAGCCATCAAGGCCGCGGCCAACAGTGACGCCACGGTGTTGATTTCCGGTGAAAGCGGTACGGGAAAGGAACTGGTGGCCGGCGCGGTTCATTATAATCATGACCGGGCCGGCAAGCCACTGGTGACCGTAAACTGCAGCGCGCTGCCCGAGACATTGCTGGAAAGCGAACTTTTCGGTCATGTCCGGGGCGCCTATACCGGAGCGCACCGGGACCGGAAAGGCCGGTTTGAAGAAGCCGACGGCGGTACAATTTTTCTGGATGAAATCGGTGATATCAGCCCGATGATCCAGGTCAAGCTGCTCCGGGCCATTCAGGAAAAGCAGATCGAACGGGTGGGAGAGTCTGTAAAGCGTCACGTGGATATCCGGATCATTACCGCCACGCATAAAGATCTTTACAGCCAGGTTTCCCAGGGGCTTTTCCGGGAAGATCTGTATTACCGGCTTAAGGTTTTTCCCATTCACATCCCGCCATTGCGCACGCGCAAGGAAGATATCCCCCTGCTGGCGAGGCATTTTATCAATCTGTTCAACAAAAAAACCGGCAAGTCCATCCAAGGCGTCACCCTTGACGCGTTACGGCTTTTTATGGATTATCCATGGCCGGGCAATGTCCGGGAGCTGGAAAATGCCATAGAACATGCCTTTGTCATCTGCGCCAACGATCATATCAGTATTTTCGATCTGCCGGTGGAAATCCGGCAGCTGGAATATCGTCCCGTGGTTTTTGAAAATACAAAACGGTCTTTTCCGTCGTTCCGGAAAAAACTGAACCGGGCCGGGCTGGTGGAATTGCTCCGGGAATGCGACTGGAATAAGGCGGAAGTGGCCCGGCGCATTGGAAAAAGCCGCACATCAGTCTGGAAATACATGAAAGCCTGGAATATCCCCCTGGAGCCGCCGGAACCGGACCGGGGGCAATAAGGTTCACCTTCTACCCGTTATATAGTTGCAATAATAAAACGATAAACGGTGCAAATATACACCGTTTTCCATGATGCCCTGACACGCTGCGGATGATGAATCATCGGAGACGCTGGACAACAGCCGCTTCATACAGTTTCTCATAACTGCTGTTGTCATGGCATGGCTGATGCAAGACAAATGGTTCCGGCTCAAAAACAAAGGGCTGGTTAAACCAGGTGAAAGGAGTGAAATTGAAATGAAAATAGCCATATCCGCAAAAGGCAGGGATCTGGACGCGGAAATTGATGAGCGATTTGGAAGAGCGGCCTACCTGCTGATTATTGATAGCGACAGTTTATCCGTGGAAGTCCTGGATAATTCCGGAAACAACAGCGCGCCCCAGGGGGCCGGCATTCAGGCGGCAACCATGGTCAGTGAAAAAGGAGTCGGCGCCGTGCTTACCGGTTCCTGCGGCCCAAAGGCCATGTCGGTGTTTTC
>CAZRES010000097.1:0-11544 GCA_964598885.1 uncultured Desulfobacteraceae bacterium
CATAGCCGCGATCCTTGAGGAACAGCGCATAGTCCAGGCTGGTCACCTGGATCTCGCCGCCGATGTCTTTAGCGCCCTGGCCCCATTTCAGTTCGATGATGCACTTATCGCCATATTTATCCACCACGAATTCAGCCACGCCGTTGCGGGTGTCTTCCACATTGAGCTGGACGATAACGGCGCCGTAGCCGTCATAGTAGCGCAGGTAGCCGTCGATGCGGCGTTCCAGTTCGGGAGCCGACTTGATCTTGCCCTTGCGGTTTTTGCCGGCACCGATCTTGGATTCCCGGTCAACGCCCACCACGTTCTCCCCGATCACCACCGGAATCCCCACCAGCGCGCCACCGATGGCAAATGAATCCCAGTACTTAGCCGCCACAAAGGTCGATCCCAGGGCGCCGGTCATCAGCGGAATCCGGGCTTTGGTCTTTACTTCATTGCCGAACTCGGTTTCCAGGCTGACGTTGGGGAAAATGCAGTCATCCGGATCATTGCTCAGGCCCTTGGCCAGACCGTGGGCGCCGTAGGCATACCCTTGAATCCGCAGCGCATTGTAGTTGGCCCCTACGTGGGTCGTATTGTTGGCACCAGCCGTCACGATGCCGAAACTTCTGGGATAAAGCAGCTTGCGACCCACCAGGCTCGACAGCCAGGTTTCGCATTTGCCCATGCAATCGGCCCGGCAAAGGGTGCAGAGACTCGATTCGGTTGGATTGCCGCGATTGGTGGTACCTAACACATCATTGCTTTTTTCAAACCGCATATTGATCCTCCATTAATAAATTTTTTGTTAAAAAGTCTATAAAAACAAACTGTTATAATTTTTCCGTCCGGCGCAAAAAAAAACGCCTCTGCTCCTTTGGGAAGAGAGAGACGTCCTTGTCTTTCAATAAAGTCCGCACGCCATTGTGCAGATTAAGTATAGCTAATAGCTTTCGTACTTTTGAAAGTCAAGCTTTTTTTCCATAAATCAGAAACCGGGCTTCCCTTGCCAGGGGGGGTGATGTAGAAAAAGAATTTATTTGTTGACAAAATATACGTATCAGTAATATATGCTAACATAAAGTATGTAGTCAAACATAATACCCGTAAAAAGGTGATCCATGATCTATTCCAATCCAGCGGATTGTCCGTATTACCTGATCACCCGGGCGTCGTTGTCCGCCACCGCGGCCCTCAAGCGCGAATTTGCCGCCAGCGGGATCGCCGAAGTCAAACCCGCCTATCTTGGCGCGCTGATGTGTCTCTGGATGGTGGAGGGGATGGATGAAACCCTGGGCAAACTCGGCAGCGAAGACGGCATGAAACTGACCGAACTGGGCCGGTGCGCCGGGCTTGAGCCCTCCACCATGACCGGACTCATTGACCGCATGGAGCGCGACGGCCTGGTCTGTCGGGCCGATGATCCCCATGACCGCCGGGCCCAGAAAGTGCATCTGACGCCCAAAGGGATCGCTGTCCGGGAACCGGTATTTCAGGCGGTGGACAACATGCTGCGGGAGGCGTTCGCCGGTATTGAAGCCGCGGATATGAAGGCCGCCAAAACGGTCCTTCAGCGGATTTTAATCAACACCAATAAAGGAAATCTCTAATCATGGACAACCCGCGATTTATCGGATTCGCCTGTGCTTACACGCCCCTGGCCCTGATTCACGCGGCCGGATTTACGCCATATCGCATCCTTCCGAACCAGGATTGCCCGGATCAGGCCGGCCGTCTCCTGCATGACAATCTCTGTCCGCACATCAAGCTTATCCTGGACCGGGCCATGAGCCGCCGCATTCCCGACCTTCACGGCATGATCTTCATGAACTCCTGCGATGCCATGCGCCGTTTATATGACGCCTGGCAGGCGGCCATCCCGGATGTCCGGGCCGTCCTGGTGGACCTTCCGGTGACGGCATCGCCGGACGCGATCGCCTTTTTCCGGGATGAGCTGCAACGGCTGGCCGGCGTTTTAGAAAACTGGGCCGGCGCGGCGGTCCGCCTGGATCGGATCAAAGACAGTCTTCATCTCTACAACCGTCTGGCGGCAAAGTTCGCCCAACTCCGGGAAACGGTCCGAAACGGCGGAATAAAAAACGGCCCAGCCGTACTCCAGGCCGCCTGCAACGCGGCATCCGGCGAACCGCCGGAAACCGCGATCACGCGACTGGAAACCCTTCCGGCCGAATCCGGCGGCGATCACGCCGGCCACGGCGTCCCGGTTTTTCTGTTCGGCAACATGATGCCGGAGACCGAGGCGTTTGCCTTATTTGAGGAATGCGGCGCCCGGATTATGGGAGAGGACCTGTGCACGGGCTCCCGCCTGTTCCAAAAAATCGATCCGGACGACCATGATGATGCGTTTTTATGCCTTGCCGACGGTCTTCTCCGCCAGCAGCCCTGCGCCCGCACCTTTGACCCGTCCCAGCCGGGACGGCTCGCCCATGATATCGTCGACAGCGCCAGACGCCATCAGGCCAAAGGCGTTATCGGCTATACGGTCAAGTTCTGCGACCCGTACATCGCCCGTCTGCCGAACATCCGGGACGCCCTGAAAAAAGAAAACATTCCGTTTCTCTTTCTGGAAGGAGACTGCACCATACGCTCCATGGGCCAGCAGAAAACAAGAATAGAAGCGTTTATCGAAATGTTGAGGTGATCACCATGATGAAGGAATATTTTGCCAATCTGGAAGCCGGTCTGGAAGCGGCCATCAACGACGGCAAAGCCAGCCCCCGCAAACGCTATGCGCTGGAAGTCGCCCGTCTGGGAAAACGGCTCTACTCGGAAGATGAAAAGGTCGCCTGGTGCGGCATCACCACGCCCTTTGATCTGCTCAACACCATGGGCGTCACCTCCTGCTTCGTGGAGTTTATCGGCGCCATGCTGGCTTCCGCCGGCATTGTGGCGGATTTTCTGGAAGAAACCGATCATATCGGTTATTCATCGGATGCGTGCAGCTATCACCGGGCCGTTACCGGGGCCGTGGTCAAGGGGTTCATGCCGAATCCGGAATTTCTCATCGGCACCACCAATCCGTGCTCCGGAGGCCTGGCAGTGCTGGAAAACATGGCTCAGCGCTTCGGGAAAAAACTCTTCGTGCTTCACATCCCCCAGGACGAATCCGGCGGCAACGTCCGGTATCTGGCGAACCAGATCCGGGACATGGCGGCCTTCATCACGCACACCACCGGCACTCCCTTAAACCCCGACCGCCTGAAGTTGGCCATCGACCATACCAACAAGGCCCGGGATATCATGATGGATGTTTATGCTCTTGCCCGAACCGTCCCGTCTCCGGTGACCAGCAGGGACCTGGGCAATTTCGGCATTGTCATGGCGCTTTTTCTCGGAACCGAAGCCGCCGTAAAAATCGCCGAGGCCTATCGGGAAGAGTTTGCCCGGCGGGTTCAGGCCCATGCCGCAAACGGCGGCGAAAAATCCACGGAAAAATTTCGTCTCCTGTGGATCCAGAACCGGATTCAATTTAAAAATCCTCTTGAAAAGCTGCTTTCCGATACCTGCGGGGCCGCCATCGTTATTGATGAATTAAACGACATCACCTGGGAGCCCATCAGCAATGGCAGTATCAATGCCATATATGAAGGCCTTGCCCGGCGCTCCATTTCCATCCCCTTTAACGGCTCTATTGAAAACCGCGTCAAACACCTGCGAAAACTGGCCCTGGAATACAAGGTGGACGGCGCCGTCAATCCCTGCAACTGGGGATGCCGCCAGGGAACCGGAGCCCGGGGGCTTCTCGAGGAAGGGTTAAAACAGATCGGCGTGCCGGTGCTTAACCTGGAAGCCGACTGCATTGATCCGCGCAAATTCGCCGAAGGACAATTTGCCACCCGGATCGAAGCGTTTGTCGAAATGATGGCCAGTAAAAAGGGTTAAACGGCAGGCTCTTGCGTTTTTAATAAAGATCTTCGGAGAGCAGAACCGCTTCGGCGATCTGACGCATCGATTTTCGGGAATCCATACTCCGCTTCTGCATCCAGCGATAGGCATCATCCGGCTTGATTTTCAGCCGGCGCATGAGAATTTCCTTGCCGCGTTCGATCAGCTTGCGGGTTTCCAGTTCTTCCTGGATGACCTTGGTTTTAACCACCAGCTCGGCATTGAGAATGGCCAGCGCTGCCTGGTTGGCCACGGTGGTGATCAGGTTGACCTCGGTTTCGGAAAAATCATGATATTCGGAAGTAAAACAGTTCAGCACGCCAAGGATCTTTTCATCCCGGGTCCGAAGGGGTACGCCCACCATGGATTTGAGTCCCAGCCGCCGGGCCATCTCCTTTTCCTTGAACCGGGGTTCGGCCAGCACGTCATAGACGATCAACGGCTGTTTTGTGGTAACCACATATCCCACCACGCCTTCATTTACATTAAGAACCCGATCCTTGACGTATTCCGGCTCAATGGCCTGGGTGGCTTTGAGGCGGATGCGGACGGGTTCTTCATCTTCGTCCACCAGCCAGAGGGAGCAGATTTCCACGCCCGTGACTTTGGCGGTAACCATTACAATCAGCTTGAGGATCTCCTCCAGGTAAAGATCGGAATTAATAGCCCGGCTGATGTCCATCAACCCCTTGATATATTTATCAACAATATCAGCGTGAATGCGCTCCATAACGATTACGAGGTCAACTCTTCCTTGATATTTTCATAAACCCGCGGATTGGTGCAGACCTCATAATAGATCTGATCCGTTAACCGCACCATGCTGAAATCCGCGGAAGATATTTCGGGAATCAGCGCTTCCCGGATCACCAGGCGCTGGTAATTGCCGGCCAGAGTGGGATAAGTGCCGGTATATAGGGTCAACGGCTCCGGCGTGACATCGGGCATCCGACACTCAAAACGCTTTAAATGAATTTCCTTGGACAGCTTGGCAAACCCCTCGGGCGCCAGTTCAATCCCTTTGATATTATATCGGAGCAATGAATAATCGGAAAGAAGGGCTGTGGCGCCATCGGCAGTCGGTTTGAACAGATAGACGTTAAACGGCGGATTTGTTTTAGACAGCCGTTCCCTCAGGGTCCGATTGCATCCGGACAATTGATCGGCGACATTGATGGCCGGCGATATCATGATTTGATGACCACCGTCGTAAAAAAACGTGGGCGGCGCATCGGCAAATCCGATACCGATACCCAGCTCCAGGCTCGGCAGATTATTGTTTAAATTATGGACATTATATTTTTTAACGATATTTATAATGTTGATGGCCAGTCCGCAGGCCCGGGCGGTGCCATACCACCGGCTGGGCATGTCATCATGTTCAAAAATGGCCAGAATAGCGGCATCGCCTTCGATAAAAATCTTTACCGCCCCGTACATGGCCAGGATCTTGCTGATGGGATCAAAAAAATTAAGGCTGAAACTCGATGCCGGATTGAGATGTTCATCTTTCATCTTCGCTACGATTTCCGAAGATCCCCGGATATCGGCCTTGATCACGACGTGATTGATGATCGGCTTGGTTTCGATGACTTCTTCATAAGACAGCAGAAATTCATAAAGGGTGTGATTATCACGGGAAAGCTTGATGATTTTTTCATCCGTGGTCAAATTAATACTGTCGGAAGCGTCCCGGATCATTTTGAAATTGCTCAAATCCCGGTGATAGCGGGCAAAATTTCGTAGAAAGCGGATCAGCATCCGTTTTTGCATTGACCCCGGTGTCTTGCGCACATTTTTGATGGTGCGGTTTAACAGCGCAAGAGAAAAGGACTTGCCATAATATTTCTTGAAGCGACTGAGCTTCCGGATGATGCTTTTTCTGGCTTTTGCCACCACCAGATACTGGAGGCATTCCTGGGGTGAAAGGGGCGGGCAGTAATGCTGGAAAACAGGCTGTACCTTGTAGGCGGCCACAATACCGTCAATCATTTTCTCCTGTTTGATTTTTTTATGAAGCCGCCCCAGAAGCTGCTCCTGGAGTCGCGCGCGCTTTTTAAGCAGGTTAATCCTCGAATCCCCTGCGTTTCCTTTTTTCAGTTTTCCCATCAGTTCGCGGGTTTGAAAACCATTAAACAATTGATCAATATTGTCGACATGTTTAATCCAGCCTTCAATCTGTGAAGGTGCCTCCGTTCTCGAAATCGTCTCTGTGGCGGCATTCCTTCCCTTCCGTCTGATACTGGACGACGAGGCCCGGAGATCATTGAAAAACTTGACCAAAAGATGATGAAAACTTTTATAGTTGACCGGATCTTCCAGGCGATGTCCTAAAAGAACATAATTTTCCATCAGAAAAACGCCGTCGGTATGGGAGGTGGGCCGCAGCAGCGGATTGGCGAAAACTTCTTCGGGCAGAATTGCGCTTCCACCGAAATTGGAAATTCTCAATGCCCTGAGGTCTTGCTGAACCTCAATGAAATATTGAAAAATCTCGCCGCCGACGGCCAGCATGACGATATTTTTTCGATGAATGATGGATGTCATCTCTTCCCGCAGCTGCAGGGTGGCCTCGATCTGCTGGGCGATCTCCTGCTTGCGGATCACGGTCTTGAAATGCTGGATGGCGTGCTTGTATTGATTTTCGATTTCCTCGGTCAGCAGTTTAACCAGTGCGGTCTGGGCCAGGTAATCGATCTGAATTTCATAGAGGGACTTGGCCATGTTGATCCCCTCCGTGGAAATTTCCCTGCAGAGCCGCTTGAATTCGGCGATTTCCCTGGACCAGTTGAAATTCGGGCTAACAGCGAACATGGGTGAGGCGCACGCGTACCGGATGATCAGTTCCAGAATAATGCGCTGGGCTGAAACCCGGAAATCGGGACTGATATACACATCATACCGCACATTGTCGACGCCCAGCCGCAATCGATGCAGCGGGAGTTCAACCGCATATGTTTTCAGATTGAAGGTTGAGATGTCCGGCGATTTTCTAAAAAATCTCAGCATGAAACACTCGCGCACCTGTAACGGTACCCTTGCGGAAACCGGAAACCGGCATCTGGTAAAAACCGAAGACCGTCAATAGGAATAATCCCCGGACGGGAATGCACCCGCTTCCACCTCGTCGATATACGCTTTTATTCCATCCATGGCGATCTCGCGAACTGCCGCGTATTGCTTGACGAATTTGGGGACACGACCCTCTCGAACGCCCAGAAGATCGTGCATCACCAGGATCTGACCATCGCACTGCGGTCCGGCCCCGATGCCGATGGTCGGGATCGACAACGCCCGGGTAATGTCTCCGGCGATATCTGCGGGAATTCCTTCCAGCACCACGGAAAACGCGCCGGCCTCCTCCACCGCACGGGCGTCGGCCATAAGACGCTCCCCGTCCCGTTGCACCCGGTAGCCCCCCATCTGATGAACGGACTGGGGCAAAAGCCCGATATGGGCCTGGACCGGAATGCCGATCCCGGTCAGGGCCCGGATTACGGGACTCACCGCCGCGCCGCCTTCCAGCTTCACGGCTGCAGCCCCCGCTTCTTTTAAGAACCGGCCGGCGTTAGCAATAGCGTCTGGAAGAGATGTCTGATAGGAAAGAAAGGGCATGTCCGCGATCACCAGGGCGCGCGTGGCGGCCCGGACCGTCATGCGGGTGTGATAGACCATTTCATCCATGGTCACGGCCAGAGTGTTTTCCCTTCCCTGAACCACCATGCCCAGAGAATCCCCCACCAGAAGGACATGCGTGCCCGCTTCATCCGCGATCTTGGCAAAAGGATAATCATAGGCGGTCAACGCCGTAATTTTTTTCCCCTGCTGTTTCATTTCCATAAGGATTTTTACGGTCACCTTTGAAGACATGGACTGCTCCTTAACAATAATTTCGAGGCGGAAAACGTAAAATATTGCGTTGTATTTTTCGACTGAGTCGATATATCCGTATTGACTAAGCGGATCGTTTTACATATGAATAACGGATTATACCGATTTATCAGGCAAAAATTTTCCCGGCGACGAATTAATATAAAAAATTTTGCCTGTAATTGCAAACAGTAAAAATCGCGGGCCGGGTAGGACCCGCCCGAAGACGGAACCATCAGGCAAAAATGATACAATTGGTCAGAGGTTTCCGGGATATCCTGCCGGATGAGGTGGAAACCTGGAAACATATTGAAAAAACCGCGGCCGGACTTTTTACCGCCTTTGGATTCCGGGAGATCCGGCCTCCGATTTTGGAAAAGACGGCTCTTTTCCAGCGCAGTATCGGACAACATACCGATATCGTTGAAAAAGAGATGTATACTTTTCCCGGCTCCCAAGACGAGCCGCTGACCCTGCGGCCCGAAGCCACGGCTTCGGTGGTGCGGGCCTATATTCAGCACCGGCTCTATGCTTCCGATCCGGTACAGAAGCTGTATACCATCGGGCCCATGTTCCGCCGGGAGCGTCCCCAAAAGGGGAGGTACCGGCAGTTTTACCAGATCAACGCCGAAGCGTTCGGCATTGCCTCGCCCTTGATGGACGCCCAGTTAATCGTCATGCTCCATCTTTTTTTTAATCGGCTCGGCATAAACGCGCTTTCCATTCATCTCAATTCCCTGGGGTGCCCGGCATGCCGGCCGGATTTCAAGGCGGCCCTGTCGCATCACCTCAAAGAAGCCGACGCACTTTGCGGCGACTGCCTGCGCCGCCGGGAAACCAATCCCCTGCGGGTTCTGGACTGCAAGGTACCATCCTGCCAGGCGTTGATCGCCGGGGCCCCGGTGATGACCGATTACCTGTGCGATAACTGCGCCCGGCATTTTCAGGCCGTGACCACAGCCCTAGACGGCCGGGACATCGCCTATGTCATCAATCACCGGCTGGTGAGGGGACTTGATTATTACTGCCGCACGGCCTTTGAATTTCAGACCACCGAGCTGGGCGCCCAGAACGCGGTTGCCGGCGGCGGTCGTTACGACGGACTGGTGGAAGCACTGGGCGGACCGGCCCAGCCGGCCATCGGGTTTGCCGTGGGAATGGACCGGCTGGTGGAATTGCTCCATCTCACCCGCCCGGCCCAACCCCTGGCCCCGGAGTTGTTTATCGTTTCTCTGGGGGATCGGGCCGCGAACCAGGCATATGCGTGGTCCTGCGATCTGGCCATGGCCGGCGTTCGTATCGAAATCGATTTTTCCGGCCGAAGCCTCAAGGCCTTGATGAAACGGGCCGATCGCTTACGAGCGCCCTATGTACTCATCGCCGGAGACCAGGAAGTCGATGCCGGAGCCGTGATCATCCGGGATATGAAAACCAAAATCCAGGAATCCGTGGCCGTGGACCGGCTGGTCGACCATGTCCAAACCCTGATCGCGTCAGAAAACGGAAAACGGGAATAGAAACGTTTTTGCGATCCGGTTTTTTTATAAGCCTAAAAACGATCATAACGATCGATTAAATTTCATAACAAAGGAGTTTCATACGTGACCGAACCATTGGGAGACATGCGCCGGACCCATCATTGCAATGAACTGGGGACGCAAGACGCCGGCAGGGATGTGGTGCTCATGGGCTGGGTGCAGCGGCGCCGGGACCATGGAGGAGTGATTTTCGTGGATCTGCGGGACCGGAACGGGATCACCCAGGTTGTGTTCAATCCCGAATATAATCGGGAAATTCATGAAAAAGCCCACGATATCCGCAGCGAATTCGTTCTGGCCGTCCGGGGCAAGGTAACCCCCCGGCCCGACGGGATGGTCAACCCGGCGTTGCACACCGGCGGCATCGAGGTGTTGGTTTCGGAACTCAAGATCTTAAACCGGGCCCAGACCCCGCCCTTTCTGATCGAAGATCGGGTGGACGCGGCTGAAAACATCCGCCTCCAATACCGTCATATCGATCTCCGTCGGCCGGATATCCAGAAAAATATCCTCCTGCGGCACCGGGCCGCCGCAGCCATCCGCGGCTATTTGAACGCCAAGGGTTTTCTGGATATCGAAACCCCGGTGCTGACCAAGAGCACGCCGGAAGGAGCCCGGGATTACCTGGTGCCCAGCCGGCTCAGTCCCGGCATGTTTTACGCGTTGCCCCAGTCGCCCCAGTTGTTCAAGCAGCTTCTGATGATCGCCGGGTTTGACCGGTATTATCAGATCGTCCGCTGCTTCCGGGACGAGGACCTGCGGGCCGACCGCCAGCCGGAATTCACCCAGGTGGACCTGGAGATGTCCTTTGTGGGCGAAGACGATGTCATGGTGGTGGCCGAAGAACTGATTGCGGCGGTATTCCGGGAAGTGCTCGATACCGATATCCCTCTCCCCTTTGAGCGCATGACCTATGCGGATGCCGTGGGGCGATACGGACTCGACAAGCCGGATTTGCGCTTCGGCCTTCCACTGGCCGATATCACCGATATCGCCGGAACCTGCGGATTCAAGGTATTTGCCGATGTGGTGAAAAACGGCGGGATTGTCAAGGCCTTAAACGCCAAGGGATGTGATTCCTTCACCCGAAAAGAAATCGATGATCTTGCGCCGTTCGTGGCGGTTTACAAGGCAAAGGGTCTGGCGTGGATCAAGGTCCGGGAAAATGAATGGCAGTCTCCCATTGCCAAGTTTTTTTCCAGCGAGGAAAAACAGAAACTGGCCGAACGGATCGACATGGCGCCCGGCGATCTGGTCTTTTTCGTGGCCGACCAGCCCAAAATCGTCAATGACGCGCTGGGGAACCTTCGGAATCTGCTTGGGGAAAAACTCGGTCTCATCAGAGAAAACCAGTTCCGCTTCGTCTGGGTGACCCATTTTCCCCTGTTGGAATATGATGAAACCGAAAAACGCTACCAGGCCCTGCATCATCCGTTTACCGCGCCGCTGGAGACCGACTATGATAAGCTGGAAGCAAACCCTCTGGCCGTGACTTCCCGGGCCTATGACCTGGTGTTAAACGGCTCGGAAATCGGCGGGGGCAGCATCCGTATCCATCAGAAGGATCTTCAGGTCCGGGTGCTCCAATCCCTGGGGATGAAACCGGAGGAATACGAGGAAAAATTCGGATTTCTCTTAAACGCCCTGGAATCAGGGGCCCCGCCCCATGGGGGCCTGGCCTTTGGATTTGACCGTCTGATGACCATTTTGTGCGGCGGGAGTTCCATCCGGGAGGTAATTCCCTTTCCCAAGACCCAGAAAGGGACCTGCCTTCTGACCGGCGCGCCCTCGCCGGCCGGGCGGGCCCAGCTGCGGGAACTGTCTTTAAAAACGGATCTGGGATAGGAGCGATGGTCAAGTTTATACTTGACATCCGCAAAAATTGAATTTATTGAGGTAAGTCTTGTTCCTCGGTAGCTCAATCGGCAGAGCGGGTGGCTGTTAACCACTAGGTTGCAAGTTCGAGTCTTGCCCGGGGAGCCAATGGCATTTAAATCCGCCGAAACCCGGTGGTTTAAATAGATCAGCCAGAGCCCGCGGGTCACCCCCGCGGGTTTTGCTCTTTCCGGGCTATTCTCCCCCAACATACGCCCCGACACATATCGATATGGATATCAAGACGCCTTGATAAAATAATTGCGCATCATTCCCATATCTTCATGTTCCAAATTGTGGCAATGATAGAGAAACATTCCGGGATACGCATCAAAATCAACCCCGATTCTGACGCTTTCTCCAGGCATCAGCA
>CAZRES010000098.1:0-11521 GCA_964598885.1 uncultured Desulfobacteraceae bacterium
ATCCCACCCTGTCGAGATATCCCATCCGGTCCAGCGCAGGATGGGATAAGCGGTGGTGGGCTCAAAATCCCAGACAAAGGGATACCAGTCGGTGTAAATGGTAATTGTGTCGTGAAAAGGATGTCCGGTCTGCATATCGCTTGTGGATTTGGGGGTGCCAAAACCATTATCGGGCAGAGTATTATCAAAATAACTGTAGTTAATTTCAGTAAAGCCAGAAAGATCATCTCCGATTAACCCGCCCACATCGGTGATCCCGGTAACAGAACCCGCGGCATAACAATTGGTGAGCCTAGGAGGTGCATATCCCGATGTCGCACCTATCAGACCGCCGACCTGATTTGTTCCGGAGACGGACCCGATGGAAAAGCTGTTGATCGCGTCGCCCACAGTCCCGCCGGTCAGGCCGCCGATGTAACTTCCGCCACTTACCGTTCCCCGGGAATAACACTCGCAAATCCACCCGTAGCTCTGATACCCCGTCAGGCCGCCGATATACTCGGACCCGGCTGGATTCGTGCCGGCAACATTCATCTCGGCGCGACATCGTTCCAGCATTCCGTAACTTGACCCCACCAAGCCGCCAGTGTTGGTATCCCATTCGGAAACCCCCCGAACATCGCCGTTTATCGCTGAGCAATTAATGACCCGGCCTTCTTTTACCCCGACCAAAGCGCCGACATTAGAAAAGCCGGTGACAGATACCATTTCCAGTGAAACATTCAAAACCTGGCCCCTCTGTCCAATGCATCCGAACAAACCAACATTTTTCCCCTCTGGCCGATTAATAATCAGATTACGGATTTTAAACCCATTGCCGTCGAAGGAACCGGTGAAACAGTTGTTTTCCTCGCCGACAGGCTGCCAGCCCGCATCCGATGAATAAACAGTCAGGTCGATATCGGCAATCTGTTTGAAATGTTTGTCCGGCAGTTTTCGTATATGGTTGAGCTGTTCGGGCGTTTCAATCAGATAAGGATCTGATTCGGTCCCGGATCCGCCCGCATTGGCGGCGATGACTTCCAGCACGAAGCGATTGGAATCCGGCAAAGGGGGATCGAGGGTCTGCCGCCAGAGTCGGTCATCCGGAAGGAGCGGCAGATTGAGGGTGTCCGCCAGAGACACAATGGAGGCAAAAGTCATGATTTCAAAACTGTCGCCGATTTCCGGCACAAAATCATTAATGAGACTGACAATAATTTCTCCGCCGCCTTCCAGATTCACTCCGGGAAAAAGCAGCTTGTCATATTCGGACGGTCCGGCGCCGCCGATTTCAATTTCCACGCAGGCGGATGCATCCGCGGAATAAATTTTGCCGGAACCGCTGATGGTAAAAACGCCCGTGGTAAAAACGCTCGAGGCAAACCCCGGCGCAATAGTCCCGTAATTGAATGCGGAATCCACCCCCGTAATATCCAGAGTTCCCGCACCCTGAAGAGTGCCGTCAATCCCGTTCACGGCAAAAGAATACCCCCCGTCATTGGCCACGGTCAGGGATATACCGGCTGGAATGGTGGCATCCCCCTGGTTTTCAATGCTGCGTATCGTGGTATTGGTATCCACCACAACAACGGATGCAACGGGAATAAGCACACGATCGGCAGGGCCGGGAACGCCCGTCGGATTCCAGTTTCCGGATTCAGACCAGTTGGGGTTGACAGCGCCGG
Source organism: uncultured Desulfobacteraceae bacterium (assembly GCA_964598885.1). Taxonomy (GTDB): domain Bacteria; phylum Desulfobacterota; class Desulfobacteria; order Desulfobacterales; family Desulfosalsimonadaceae; genus SURF-33. Next base: position 1,668 of record CAZRES010000098.1, read on the forward strand.
TCCAGGTTTTGGTGGGATCATAAAACACATACGTCTCAAAACAACCCATGTCATAACCACCGCCGGCCAGCGGATTATCCTTAGGTCTTGACACCCGGTCATGGTCTTCTTCCACCGCGCCGTTATGGCTGGCCGTTGCAACGGCATCAATGGCGGGAGATGTAATTTGGAGGCGGAAATCATCAACGGATGGAGCTGTATTTACAAATGCCGGGTCCGTATCAAATATGCTAGTGCTTAAATCAACTGGACCTGTACCTTCTATTCCTTCAATGTGATAGTGTCCGGTCGCATTGGCATAAAACAGGTTGTACTCAATGACCGGAAAATTGGTGGATGACTCCTGGTAGATGCCATATGCTGACCCAGCTGACGTATCCCAGGTATTTGAAATGATGTTGTAGGAAATCTCCGGGGCGGCAGCCATGGAAGAAGTGTTGCATCGGATAGCTTTTTGGGCCGCGCCGTGAATGGTGTTATGATAGATCAGAACCGGTGGTGCTGATTCAATGGACGAACCGTTGATATTGATCCCGATAAGGGTGGTGGGTGCAGATGTGTTTCCAATAATCAGGTTGTTAACAATCTGCGGGGAAGATTCGATTCCATCGTACTCAAAAAAAATTCCCGTGGTATTATCCTTGATAAAATTCCGATAAATTTCCGGTGTACCGCCATTTGTAACATTGATACCAGAGACATTACCTTCGAAATCATTATCGTAAATATGATTCGTATAATATGACGCGTCTCTGATACCGGTTGCTGCGCCATAGACGCTTCCAGCTTCAGTGTGATTATGAATCTGGTTGGATCCAACAATATTGTTCTTCGTTTCTCCCACTAGAAAGATGCCTAAACCCTGAGGATAGTTGGAATCGCCTGACCAGTAAATGTCGTTTTCGGAAATGCGGCTATCAGTTACACTTTGAATATCTATCCCGACGCCCGGATAGGGTGTCCCTCCGTCAATATAACCGTTGTCATAGATTTTACAGTTTTCAACCCGGTGCCCGCTGCCATAGAGAACTATCCCGGCTTCGCGGTTTCGGAAAATATCGCAGTTCTCAACCCTGTTTCCGCTTCCATTGAGAGCTATCCCGAAATTGCCATTCTCAAAAAAACGGCAATTAACAATCGATACATCACCAATAAAGTCTCCAAAAAAGGCAATGCCCGAGCCAGGTGATGTAAAATTACAAAAATCAATATTTTCAATTAGAATTCCGGAAATCGGAGGAAAAGCTTCACCATAAATTATTAAGCCAGTAACCCAGTTAGAAGCACCGGTTCCATCGATAATTACATCGCCGGCTACCCCATTTCCGATAATCCGAAAGTCGCCTTCATAAAAGGTTAAACTTAAATCGTCCTCGCCATTGGCTATACTGTATGTCCCCGGCAGCATATAAAGGGTATCGCCCGGCTGAAGCTGGCCGAAGGCATAGTGAAGGGTTTCCCATGGATTGCCCTCGGAACCGTCGCCGGTGCTATCAGAACCGGTGTCAATATCCACGTAATATTCAATCCCAGCGAATGCCGTGTCCGCACCCAAGCACAAAACCGTCTCCACCAGCAGTAAAATCCACATGATCCATGCAAAACGCATCCGCTGATCTTGCATCACACCCATTGCGCCCTCCCGATTCCTTGTCACCATCTCTCTCACCCGCTGTAATGATCCCTTTGATGTTGCATCGTGCTTATAAACCGCCGCATCGACGTTGCATGACTGTAGCCGGTATCCGGCCATAATAATTCTTTCGGCTGTAGGTTATGATCTCCTGCTTCATTTCTTGTCTTACGGCGTTTCCGGAAAATCCGGCAGCGGCATTTTCCGGAAATCCTCGTTTTTTTGCTGAAAAATGAGAAGATGCAGATTATCCGCCGCGTGCTGCCCCATCAAGACTGATTGAGAGCGACGTATATCTGCCACTTGCAAGTTTTGGTCAAACAGCAATCGAATATCATCAAACCCCGGACGAATCAGAGCCTCCCGGGGCACCAAAACATCAGCAGTCTCCACCGGCGGGGCTTCCCAATGGGCCGGCGCTTCAGAAAGGTCCGCCTCCGGAATTCCCTCTAGACGAAACTCCCGCCTCAGCCGGTCCACTTCCTCGGCATCCATGCGCCGGGCTTCTTCCGGCAAAGCCCCCAGATGCACCCGGGTACGCTCAAAATCATGAAGGGCCACGGGTATTGCCTCCGGCGCGGCCAGACTGAACACTTCCAAGGCCGTATTTTCCAGGGCCATGATTTCCGTCACCGTCTCCCGGGACATGATGATGAAATCCGATCCCCGGACCCCGGCCACGGCGGTTTTGGTTTTGACTTTGAATTCCTGATGCCGGGCGTCCACGAATTTTTTGACCACAAAACGGGCCTTGCCCTTCACCATATTCATCAGAGATGACCGGGATTTCGCCTCCGGTGCATAAACGCTCTGGGTGAGGGTGAGGGTGGAATTCGACGAAAGGGAGACAAAGCTGCCGTCGTTTAGTTTGAAGGCGACCTTGCCGTCTTTCGCGGTATAAATGATATCCCCCTTGAACAGGTCCATCTCGACGAATGCGTTAAATCCATACTCCTGATCCTGATGCACCACCGCCACTGTTCCGGATATCTGACGAATCCGGCCCACCGCCGGGCCGACGCCGGGCGCATACCCGTCCATGAGGGTCAAATTCTCGAAATCCATAGCATTATTGCCGTCCGCGGCAAGAGACAACGGGAGCAGATTCAGCGACACCAGTAAAAAAATGGCCAAAACCTTTAAGATGCATTTCATGCTCATCATGCCTTCCTTTGCTTTAGAATTTAGCCGCGATGAACAGGCGGATGAGATTGCGTTCATAATCAAAATCGCCGATATTGGAATCGTTTTTCGTATAGTTGTACTCTATTCCGCCATAGAGCCATTCCTTCCAGATATTCTGGGTAAGGGCGGCGGAAAGGGAGTACCTGTCGTCATCCCGCTTCCGGCCGTAAACGGCATCCGCGGCGTCATAATCCTTGTCGTAATAATTTCCGTATATGGTAAAATTAGTGCGGGCGAAAACATCCCAGGAAATGCCGAGAAGGGTTTTGAGTTCTTCGAAATCCTCGTCATCGTCCGTTGCGGAATTGATCTCATAGCCGATTCCGCAAAAAAAATAGGCATTCAGCGCGCCGATGGCCCGGGAATAATCCACGGAAATTTCGTTGGCGTGACCGTCCCGGCCCGAGTCTGTAAAATAATGATCACGGTAATAATTATGGGAAAATTCCACGAAACTACGCAGGTCCGCGGTCCAGGCGAGGGAGGAACGGATATGGTGCCGCATCAGGTAACTGTTCGAATCCACCCAATAATAGGTGGGCAGATACTTAATCCCCAACGTCCAGGCATCCGTGCACCGGTAATCCAGATAAACATTGCCGATGCTTCCGGTGAGGTCATATTCCTTGAGATCCTGATACCAGGTTTGGTAATGGCTGTAGCTAAGTCCCGCGGTCAGCCGGGACTCGCGGATCACGTCATAATCACCGCTGAAATAGGCCATGACCGCGCTGTCTTTCTCATTTGATACGATGTCCTGATCGGCTGGCTCCAGGACCACATTGTCGTCGTAAACATAGGCGGTTTTGACATAGAAGGACCAAGGCGTCAGATCCGCGCGCTTCTTTTCGATGGCCTTGATCCACAGGCGGGCGTTTTCCCGTAAATCATCGGCTGCGGCGGTGTCGGCCACACGATGAAAATGGTCCGCGGAGGCATCCAGACGGCCCAAATGATAATTGCAGACTCCGGCGTAATAATTGGCGTTGGGCGCGATGGTAGGGCTCATTTCAGCGGCCGCGCGCAGAGATATTTCTGCGCCGGCATAATCTTCCGTCTTATACTGGCAGATTCCCCCATAATAGATCCCAAGAACCTGGTCCGCATCATTGTCGGGCACCTTCTTAAAATGGTTAAGGGCGGTTTCAAACTCCATTTTCTTGTAATACAGAAGGCCCAACGCATATCGGAGGCCGGGAAATTCCGGATTCAGGGAAGCGGCCTTCTGAAGATGGGACTCCGTGAGTTTCAGCCGCTTTTGCTGGAAATACGTTTTGCCCAGATAAAAATGGGCCGGAACGTTTTCCGGGTCCATTTTCACGGCTTTGGTTAAAAATTGTTCAGCCTCCGCATAATTGCCGTCTTCGTAGGCAAAAACCCCGAGGTCGTAATAATTTTGAGCGGTTTCATCCGCAAAAACCGGCCGGAACAGACTCAACATCATCCATGCCCAAAATAGTATTTTAAGTGACCGATGCATTATGACTCCTTATGCCGATAACGTTAGCGCATGCATGTTTTTCGATTTAAAACTTTATTTGATAAATCGATATTTTTATTCTATGTAATTCTGTAGCACTTCTGAATCATGAAATAATGCGTTCAGTAAGCTGGAATATTTCCCGGATTAAAAAATCCGGTCCGCAATATTCCGTTAGCCAGTCGTGCGACAGCCAACATGATCATGACGGTTTGTATCTGATTATGATAGCCAGTATCGGAAATCTGGCGCCTAAAAGAAATGTCGTTAAATAAACGGTTGATGTTGTGAGAAACTGATCGGAAGGAGTGAGCGACGATTTCACAATTAAGAATAGAAATGATCGTCGTGATTTTATCCAGAACCCGTTGATGGTTCCGACGCTCAATAAAATTATAGAGTTTAGGGGTTTCTAATTTCATCAACCGCTCCGATAGGGAGTCAGGAAGATTTCATAGGGTAAGGTCTAAAAATGATGAGCCCATTTTATAATGGATATTTTCTGATCGAAATTTTATTATAATATTTTAATAAGTTGTTTTTTTATTTCAAGAGTCTGTTAGAAAATAAGTTTTTATGAATTAAAAACATTTAAACAAAACACCGGTTCATTTCTATGAATACACAATCTTTTAAAAAATACAACATAAATCTGTAAATATATTCTATTGTCAACTTACTGATATAACAGTAAATTAATATCAAGTTATTATCTTAATGGAATCCGACGGAATGGATGTGATTGGCACCGCTGGGTAGAAGACCGCCAGAACATTTTTTTCGAGCTGGATCAATAAGCTCGTCTGGTGGATTTTATCGACTATTGATTTATGCAGCTGCAGACAGGTTAAGGTTAAGGTTAAGGTTAAGGTTAAATTTAGAAAAAAAATTTTTATGGCGGGATGTTTTTGATGTTTAAAAAGTTCACGTCACCATCATTTGCCATTACCCTTTTAATTCTCTGCGTCGCTGCATACGTCAGCAGCGGCTTTGCGGTCATCTCTTTTTTAGACATCATCGAACTTAAAACCATTGATTTGCGCTTCAAAGCCCGGGGCGAAACCGTTCCCGGATCTCCCGTCGTGTTGGCTGTTGTTGATGAAAAAAGCTTAAAAAGAGAAGGCAAATGGATATGGCCCCGAACTAAAATCGCTGATCTCATCAACTGTCTCTCCGAGGCCGGAGCCCGGGTCATCGCCTTTGATATTGTGTTCAGCGAAGCCGATAATAGTGGCGTCATCTTGTTGAATAACGTCCATCAGGCAATTGAAAGGTGTGATATCCACAACCCGGATCTGAACAACCATCTATCGCAGTTGGCCATGGATCTTGACAATGACCGGATCCTGGCCGATGCGATTGCGAATTCCCGAGCCGATGTGGTGCTGGGAAATTTTTTTCATATCAAACCCCAGGAAGCGCTTCATTTAAGCGCGGATATGATTGCCGTGCAAACCGCCAACATTTCCGGTGCCGTTTATCAATGCGTTCAATATACATCGGAAAAGGCCTATAGGGACGCTGATTTTTTAGAAGTCTTCGCGCCGGAGGCCAATATTTCCATGATCGCCGCATCCTCCTCATCCAGCGGTTATTTTAACATGATTTCGGACAAGGATGGCGTGATCCGCTGGGCCCCTGGCATTTTCAAGTTCCGGGACAATCTGTACGCTCATCTATCCCTTAAGGCGCTGGCAGCCTACCTGGATTGTCCACTATGTGTTTTTGTGGGGGAGTTAGGGGTCACCGGCATCCAGATCGGAGACCTGGCCGTCCCAACTGATGAACTCGGTCGTATCATGGTGAATTACCGCGGAGGCCCGAAAACTTTTACCCATATTTCGGTCGCGGATATTTTGGATAAGCGCGTGGACACTTTAGAGATAAAGGACAAGCTTGTGCTGGTCGGGGTGACGGCGGTCGGAGTCTATGATCTGCGGGTGACCCCTTTTGATACGGATTTTTCCGGGGTTGAAATTAACGCCAACCTCATCGACAGCATTATGGCCGGGGATTTTTTATACCAGCCGGCTAAAGTGAAAATATATGATGCGATGGCCATCCTGTTTTTAGGTGGCTTGCTGGGGTGGCTTTTGCCTAAAGTCAGAGTCATCCCCGGCGCCATCGGAACGCTGGGCCTGGTGGCTGGCTATGTATTTTTTTGCGTGTATCTTTTCTGCGCCGGCGGAATCGTATTAAACATGGTCTATCCGGTGATTACGTTGGTTTTAATTTACCTGACGATATCAATTTATCGATATTTTACGGAAGAACGGCAGAAACGGTTCATAAAAAACGCCTTTTCCACCTATCTGTCCCCGGCGGTGGTGGACCAGCTGATTAAATCCCCGGAAAAACTGGTCCTGGGGGGCGAGGAACGCCAAATTACGGCTTTTTTTTCCGATATCGCGGGGTTTACCAGTATTTCCGAAAAGCTCTCACCGGAATCCTTGGTGGAACTGCTCAACGAGTTTCTCACCGAAATGTCGGATATCATCCTGATCCACAAAGGCATGGTGGATAAATATGAAGGGGATGCCATCATCGCTATGTTCGGCGCGCCTAATGCCCTTGAAAATCATTCTAAAGCCGCCTGCGCCGCCAGCATTGATATGCAGGCGCGCCTTGCGGTACTGAGGGAAAAATGGGAATCGGAGAAAAACCTCATCATTCGAATGCGCATCGGGCTCTGCAGCGGTCCGGCGGTGGTGGGAAACATGGGTTCCAAAAACCGAATGGATTATACTATGATGGGGGATACGGTCAACACGGCGGCCCGGTTGGAAGGGGTGAACAAAATCTACGACACCTTTACCCTGATCAGCCAAACCACCTACGAAGGTGCCAAAGATCTTATCACCGCGAGAGAACTCGATGCCATCAAAGTGGTGGGAAAGACCGTCCCGGTAAAAATTTACGAGTTGGTCGGGTACAAGGACGAGGTGGATGAAAAGATGATGCAGACCATCGGTTTTTATGAACAGGGCCTTGCGGCCTACCGCCGGAGGCAGTGGGACGCGGCCGTGGATTTTTTCCATCAGGCCCTTAAAATCATGGAAAATGACGGGCCGAGCAAAAAAATGATCTCCCGATGTCAAGCCTATAAGATGAATCCGCCGGATCTCGACTGGAACGGGGCCTACATCATGAGCACAAAATAGTCATAGTAGCAGGCCAAGATCGCAGTAAATATATTATCTCAATCTATGAATAAGGTGACAGCGATTCCGGGAGCCTCCGGAGGCTATTCCTTAAGTATAATCAGGAGCCGGCCATTGCTCACCTGGATGGTTTTCACGCCGTCGGCAAAAGTTTTCCAAAACCCTTGATCCCTGCCAAACTCCGCCGCAAGATCGACATTTTTGAGATTGCCCAGCCATGCATTGGGAATGGGTACGCCAAAAACACTGACGCCTTTCAGCACAATGACGGGTCGGCGGTCCTTGTAAGTCATCTCCACGCCGGCGTTCACCCGCAGCGTCTTTCCACCCAGCACAGGAAAATCTTCATCCAGGGGAATCAGAAGTTTTGCGCTGACCAGGTCATCGGAAAGGTCAATGGCAAGTTTCCGGGCCAGATCGGTGTTTTTTGCCAGTAAGGCGTTGATCTCCCGTTCGGTGAAGGCCACCTCGCGGCTTGCCCCGGCCTCGCTGTAGGGCTCGGGTTTCAGGAACGGATCATCGGAGTCCTGGTTTTTCACCTCAATGCCGATGCTCTGAAGTTTGGTGTTTAATACCTGCTCTTCTTTCGGTTTTAAAGGGCCAGCGCAGACCACCGGTGCATCGGACCGGGTTGGTGACTTCCGTGCTGATAGGCGTCGTGCGCATGGGCCTGCTCCCGCATTAAAGAATGGCAGTTATTTTTTTGAGAGAAAATATAGCTCGATGGATATTTTATGTCAAGAAACGCCCGCAATGTCAGGACTCACGGCGGCGATATTCGCCTGAGATCCTGGCTGGGCTTTGAGAAACATCTGGCGGTGAATTGCAATGGATATGGCAGTGAAGATTTTTTTTGACTACTTAACATATCAATTGGTACAAAATCAAAGGGGCCAGGTAAGCTCACCAAGGCGTTTAATCAAATTTTCCCGGTCCTTCCCTCAAAAACTTCGGGGTACTAGAGTCATTAGAACTAATTGGCGTTGCATGCAGGAAGGTCGACGAAATTTTCTCGTTGGTCTCATCATTGATTAAATCGATCTGAGAAACAAGAAAGGTCACAATTTCTTTCCTGTCACCCTTACGGCTTGTTCCCCCTGATATATCACTTATTTCAATATTCCCGTGGATTATAAACTTCAAACTGTCTTCGTAGACCGAAAATTTTCTGGCTTCATTAATCGGCGAATCAAGATAGATCATGATATCCATAGATTTATAATAACGCCCTGCCGTCGGTTCATCATTGACGGCTGAGTAACTCCCCGTGAAATATTGATGATTATACAATTCTGTGTATGCAGTAAAAATCCACCTCTCGCCGGGGAGATCCTTGAACCCTTTGGGATAAGCTGTGTAGCAAAGCATCCATCTGTCATCTTTACTATGAAAGCGCCACTTGGCTTCACGTGTCTTTGGGACAAATGAATCTGCTTCATAATTCCGAGGTTCACGATCCATCGAAAAATTACCATTTTTTAGATACCCTCGTTTATAGTGATGGTAATTTTGCCGCAATTTGAATACAAAATATTCATCCTCAGCTACATATTTCAATCGCTTTACATCCTTTTCTATCCAGAAAGTATGCCCATCAATGTGAAGCGATTCGCAGTCTTTTTCCGCCTTAGCCTTCCTATCCTCAAATTGGGCGGTGGTTTCATACATGTCTTTTTTAAGGCTTTTATTTTTTCGAATGCAGTCCGAATATTCTTTTCGCCGTTCGTAATAGTTCCTACAGAGGTCACGTGTACATAAGTCTTGCTCAGGAGTAAAAAAATTTCCGATAGTAAATTTAGGCTCGCCGCGGGCTTTTTTTATGGAATGATCATATTTTGAATCAAATTTTTCGTTTCTGCCATTGCTGCCATCGGCAAAAGACGGAACGTATAGCATGATCAGCAAAATCGCCAAAACGTTAGTTCGAGAAAACAATTTCTTCATAAAAAAACACCTCAGTTGAATAGATTTGAATGGTTTGTTCATCGATAAATCTGAAATGGATGAATGTGTTAAGCATTTGATCCCTGGAAACATACAAGCGACCTGAGCGCTCGGAAACCGGGAACTTTATTACGTAGGTGCTGTCCTTTTCTTTTCCCACAGCCAAAGGAAACACATACGAAATTTGCAAAATCTTTTTATCTCTTAAAAAATCAACCTTTGAAGGTGTGCAGACAAGAATAAAAGTCTGGGAAAGAAACTGATTCAATATTTTTTTGCTTTTTGCAATCCGTTCTAGGAAAACATCTTCATCTTCATAAGCGGATTTATTCCTGTTTATCCTGGTTTTTAAATCCTTTATTTTTTGAACGGCAGCTTTGAGCGATAAAGGGACACTGCTTTCTTCGTTCTGAATAAACGCATCAAAACTGATTTCATCAGGCAGCGCTGT
>CAZRES010000099.1:0-11436 GCA_964598885.1 uncultured Desulfobacteraceae bacterium
GCTTTGGAAACCGACATGGTAAAAATGAGAATCCGGACCTGTTGATCAAAGGATTTGATTTCATACGTGGCTTCAATGCCGTCGATATCGGGCATGGAAATATCCAGAATAACAATGTCGGGCGCAAGGGATTTGATTTTGGCGATGGCCTGGCGGCCGTCCGTGACGGTGCCGACCACCTCAAAATCGTCTGCACGGGAAAGGAAGTTGGAAATGCCTTCGGCCACCACGCTATGGTCGTCTGCGATCAGAACCCGGGCTTTTTCGGCCATGTTACCTCTTTGCGTTTAACAGATGATGTATGTCGGTAAAAAATTCATCGGATTCTTTATCGTCGGTTTCAACCAACGGAATTTCCGCCTGAATACAAACCCCCCGGCCGGGGAATGCGTCAACGCCGAAAACGCCCCCAACCGTAGAGGCCCGTTCCCGCATAATGGAAATGCCCAGATGGGATTGGCCGCGCAAACGTTGTTTATCGGAATAATCAGCATAGTCAAAACCGACGCCGTTGTCTTCAATGCTTACGGAGATGGCGTGGTCTCGTTTTGTCAGAGTGATAAAAATTTCCGCGGCCGCGGCATGTTTGATCGCATTGTGCACGCTTTCCTGGATAATCCGGTAAATCGCCAGATCTTTTACCCCGTCTTTAAAGTCCGGGGAAATCCCTTTGGTGTAAAAATGAATGGTTTGACCATAATAATCTCGGATTTCGGCAATAAGTTCCGTTACGGCCTCCAGCAGTCCAAATTTTTCCAGAATTTCCGGCCGAAGCTGGCAGGAAATGTCTCGAACGCGATCCATGGCCCCTCTTAAAAGCCCCTGCATCGCCGCAAACCGGTCTTTCAGCCGGATGGCGTCTCCGGTTGGCATGTCGGTTAACTCTTCCAGTTTCATGGAAATCCCCGTCAGCACCTGGCCGACTTCATCATGCAGGGTATTGCCGATGTCGCGACGATCTCTTTCCAGAAAATCCACCAGATTCCGGGATAAAAAATCCCGCTGCCGGTATGCGGCAAGGAGTCTTTCCGTCTGGTTTTTCAATTGCGCCTGAAGCAAGTTGCTTTTTTTTATTTCCCGTTCCAGGATCCGGTTTTTTTCTTCCAGCTCCTTTGTGCGCTCTTGAACGCGGGTTTCCAGTTCTTCTTTTGCTTGGCGCAGGGCCCGTTCGATTTTCCGTAACCGCACCAGATAAATATTGCGGGCGGATACCACCGCGTCCACTTCTTCATTGCGAAGGGCGGTTAACGCGTTTTCCGCGGCGGCCAGCCGGGCTTCAAGCTCTCCATAGGTGGGCGTTGCGTTGGTCATGATGATTTGTCCAGCTGCAGGGAAGCAACGGTTTTTGTCGTATCGTTCAGATTTCCGAAAATCACCGTCCGCGGGGCGGGAGAAACCTTCACCAGGGCCGGAGAAAGGAAAATATCGTTTTCAATGGCGCAATCGAAAGATGTTAAAATATCTATGATTTCAATATGATAATTATTTTCTAAATAGGTCTCGCATATTTGTTTCAGATTGGCGGCAGCCCGCTTTGAATGCTGTTCATCCCCGGTGACGAACAATTGGAAAATAAAGGGTTCTTTTGTCATTGTGTTATCAAAACATCCGGTTATTGTATGTCGTTATCCGGCTTACCGGAGTCCGCGGGTATGTGCAGCCCCTGGCCGGTAAGCTGATATTCATGATAGCGATGGGAGTGGTTTGCTCCCCGGGACTTTATGACCATCATCCGGCGCCGCAATTCCGTTCCGGTGTCCTTGAATTCCAGGCTGACAATGGTATCCACAATGGAGGAAACCCCCAGTCCGCTGAAATCGCTGAAATTCCCGGAATTTTCCACCTGGTTGATGAGAAACGCGGTAATGCCGGCTCTTTTGCAGGCATCCACGATCCGCATGACAAAATCAAACGCGGCTTCCTGGCCGGCAATGCGTTTACATGCGGAAATGGCGTCTACGACAAGGTGCCGGGGTTTATGGTTTTGAATGGCGCGGGTGACAACAAACAGATGCTTTTCAATGCCCATGGATTCGGGCATGACAGGCATGACTTGAAGCATTTCGCCGTCCAGCGAGGGCCAAAGATCAATGCCCACGCTGAGCATTCCCGAAATCAGGCTTTTTTGCGCTTCCTCATAATTGATATACAGGACTTTTTGATTCTGGTCGCAGACGGAATGCGCAAACATCGAGGCCATGGTGGTTTTGCCCGTTCCGGTTGATCCGGAAACTAAAATGCAGGTCCCGGTTTTGTATCCCCCGCCTAAAATCGCGTCAAGGGACGGATGGCCGCTGGATACCCGGGTTTCATCCAATTCATAATGCATGTCCATATCCGCCACGGGATGAAAATGGATGCCGCCGGGAGCAACAAAAAAGGGATGCTCATTTTCCAGATAATCCGATCCCCGGTATTTGGTAACCAGAAGTTTTTTAGTGTTCACCTGCTTGAATACCCGTTGATCCAGAGCGATCACGCAGTCGGCCATGAAATCGAGATAAGAGTGATGGGCCGATATCCTGCTTTTTGTACTCTTTGCGGTCAGAACCGCGGTTATTTTTCGTTCTTTCAGCCATTTGTTCAGTGCGAAAAATTCATTCTGCCGGCGTTTTTCCTCCTCAAAAACGCGCATAAGCATATCTAACGCATCAATGACGATCCGTTGCGCATCCATGGCCCGCATTTTTCCCTCTAAAACGGCGCGAAGGGCTTCCAGGTTGAATTCACCGGAGATCTGCAGGTCGGGATCGATCCGGCTTTCCATTATAAAAAGCATGCCCTTGTTTTCCAGGGCCTCCAGATCCCATCCCATGGTCCGGGCATTGCGGATCACGCATTCTCTGGTTTCTTCAAATGTCAGAAAAATGCACGGATGGCCGGACGCGGCGCTCCGGTAAATAAATTCCAGTCCGATCATGCTTTTACCGGTGCCGGGCCCTCCGCTGATCAGCGTAACCCGCTCCGCCGGTATGCCGCCGTGGAGGATGCGGTCCAGTCCTTCAATATGCGTGGCGATTTTCGGTATGGCGGTTGAAACCGCGGATGTGCTTTCGACGACTTCCTGGTGCACCGGCATGTTCGATCTCCTGGAATCCCTGCGCTGTTTTGCCGTTAAAATACGGTATTATTTTTTCATCGTTGCTGGCAGAAACTAACCATTACCAGACCGGTGCATAAAAAACAAGAATTTTCAGACAGGTGGCAGGGATGAGAATCGAAAAAAAGGGGGGGCCGGACAGCCCCCCCTTTTTCCATGGAACAGAGCGTTATAAAAATTTTCAGTGCTCGATTGCCGCACCCACCCCGCTTGGATTTCTTATGTTTTCAACAAGTTCTTGAATATTTTCGGGCGGGGCCGCGGTCATTTTGGAAATGCTGATGGTAACCGCGAAGTTGATCAGCATGCCGATGGCGCCGATGCCTTCGGCCGTGATGCCGAAGAACCAGGGATCAACTCCGAAAAACCGGGTCTGCAGGATATAAAACATGGTAAACCCGATACCGGAAATCATTCCGGCAATGGCGCCCTCCCGGTTGGCCCACTTGGTGAAAATGCCCAGGATGATGATGGGGAAAAAGGATGACGCGGCCAGGCCGAAGGCAAACGCCACCACCTGGGCGACAAAGCCGGGTGGATTAATCCCCAGATATCCGGCAATGAGAACGCCGACGCCCACCATCACGCGGCCGACCAGCATTCGTTTTTTTTCCGTGGCCTGTCGGTTGATGATCCGGTAGTAAAGATCATGAGAGATGGAGGAAGAAATAACGATCAAAAGACCCGACGCGGTTGACAGGGCCGCGGCCAGAGCGCCGGCCGCCACCAGTCCGATGATCCAGGGAGAAAGCTTGGCCATCTCGGGACTGGCCAGCACCATGATGTCCCGATCAATATAGAGTTCATTGGCATTGTCCGTGGGCGTATTGGCGATCAGCCGTTGCCCGAATGCTCCGGCTTCGCCGGAAAACCGGGGAACGCCCTGAAATGCCGTTCCCGCCCGGTATTGGATTAACCCATCTCCGTTTTTGTCCGTCCAGGCCACAAGTCCGGTCTGTTCCCAGTTTTTGAGCCAGGAAGGGGCCTCGGTATAGTGCGTATTATTTACGGAATCGATCATATTGTACCGGGCAAACGCGGCAAGCGCCGGTGCGGTGGTGTACAGCAGCGCAATAAAAAAGAGCGCGTAAAGCGCGCTGAGCCGGGCGGCCTTGACGCTGGGAACCGTATAAAACCGGATAATAACGTGGGGCAGGCCGGCGGTTCCCACCATAAGGGCCATGGCGATGCAGATCACGGAAAGCATTCCCATGCCGTCCGGTCCGAACGCGGAGGTATACTCTGAAAAGCCGAGATCTTTATGGATGCCGTCCAGGGCTTGCAGAATATGCTGACCCGCGCTCTTTCCTTCCACGATTGTGGAGCCGAATCCCAGCTGGGGAATGGGATTTCCCGTGATCTTTGTGGATATGGCAGAAGCGCAAATGATGAATGCGACAATCAGAACGCAGTACTGGGCCACCTGGGTGTAGGTGATGCCTTTCATGCCGCCAAGAGATGCATAGAAAAACACGATGGCCATGCCGATGATGACCCCGGTATTCACATCCACCTCTAAAAACCGGCTGAAGACGATGCCGACGCCGCGCATCTGTCCGGCCACATAGACCAGAGAAACGAAAATGGCGCAGATAAGCGCAACAATCCGGGCCGTGTCGGAATAATATCGATCCCCCACAAAATCGGGGACCGTAAATTTTCCGAATTTGCGCAAATAGGGCGCCAGAAGAAGGGCCAGCAGAACATATCCGCCGGTCCACCCCATGAGGTAAACAGCGCCGCTGTAGCCCATAAACGAAATAAGACCGGCCATGGAAATAAAGGACGCGGCACTCATCCAGTCCGCGGCCGTGGCCATGCCGTTTGCCAGCGGGGGAACACTGCCCCCGGCGATATAAAATCCTTTGGTTTCTTTCACCCGGGAGCGCCAGGCAATAAAAAGGTAAAGTCCAAAGGTTAATATGACCATTATATAGGTCCAGGATAGAATCGACATAAACTACTCCTTAACTGTTCATATTTCCATAAGTTCGGCGGTTATTTTTCATCCACATCATATTCGCGGTCCAATTTGTTCATTCGAAAGCAGTACACAAAAATCAGCACCACAAACACATAAATGGCGCCCTGCTGCGCAAACCAGAAGCCCAAGGGAAAGCCCCCGATCCAGATGGCATTCAGAGGCCTGACAAAAATAATCCCGCATCCGTAGGATACCCCGGCCCAGATCATAAGCAGGATGGTGATCAGTCTCAGATTCTTTGACCAGTATTCCTGAAGGTTTTTTTTCATGATTTTCTCTCCTGTGGTTATTGTTGAAACAGCATCAGAATATCCAGCGCCAGCTCCTTCCGGCCAGATAAAGATCCTTGAGTGTGCCTATGGCTCCGTTTTTTAACTTGCGCGTCAGAAAAAGGAACAGATACGCCGCCTGCATGGCGTCATTCAAGGCGTTATGTTCAGGGAATACGGGAAGACCGTATTCCTCGCTCAGGTCCTTTAAGTTATACGAAACATTAAGATTATAGCGATCATAGTGATTGATCCATTGTTCCTCCCTGTAGATTCTGGCCAGGCGCATGGTGTCCAGGCACGGGTTGTAAAGAACGCCCCCGAGATGGGCATGGAGGGCCTTGTTAATAAACGTCATGTCCAGGCCGATATTGTGTCCGATAATCAGGCAATGGCCGCAATACTCCAGAAAGTCCGGCAGAATGTCTGCCACCGGCGGCGATTTTTTTGCCTGTCCGGGCGTGATGCGGTGAATCAGGGTGCTGAACTTGGGCACTTGCTGAACCGGACAAATGTTGGAATAAAAGTTGTCTTTAAGGTCGATGCGCAGGTTTTTGATCTTGACAGCGCCAATGGATACGATTTCATCTTTTCTCTCGTTGAGTCCGGTCAGTTCCGTATCCAGGACCACAAATTCGTATTTTTCCAGGTCCAGATCCTGACTGAACCGGTTGTATCGGCGTCTGCTTTCCGCCAGAATCCGGTGCTCCGGCTTTGCCCAAAGCGACCTGGCGGACCGTAAGGGGTAAAACAGACTTGATGCGGCTGCAGATGAAATCATGTTTACACAATATTGAGTTTAAACATTTCTTTTAAAAACCCCTGGAGATTGGCGATCACGGAAAAAGCGCCCTTGAGGGTCTGCTTTTCCAGCTCGCTCAAATCCGCTGGTTTAATGAAATTATGGGGCTTTTCTCCTTCTTCGATGAGCTGGAGTTGATTCAAGAGTCTGAGCTGCATCTGGAATTCATAGGATTCCCTGGCCTTGATGAACAGTTCTTCCGGTATATGGCCCTTGTTTCGCAACAGCTCGAGACGCCCCAGCGTATTGGTTTCGTCGATGCCGTACCGCAACGCCATGACCCGGGCGAAATCCCAGAAGGGAACCAGACCTCTGGTCTTTAGATCCAGGCTGTTTTTATGCTCGCCGTCCCGCTCCACCAGAAAATTGTTAAAAAAACTTATGGGGGGCTTTGTCCGGGAACAATCTTTGGCCAGGTGATATAAAAACCTGTCCTTGCCTCGCACCAGCCCGTCCAAATAGTCCCGAAGCTTAACGCCAAGCTCAAAATTTCCGTACGCGGGCCGAAAATCGAAAAAAATGGTGGAGTTCAGCACTTCTTCCGGTTTCGGCACATTGACCCATCTCTCAAAATAGCCCTTCCAGACCGACAGGGGCTGGCACCATTTTGGATTGGAGGCCATGGTGCCGCCCTCGCAAAGGGGATAGCCGCATTTGACCAGATGATGGATGGCCTCCTGGCCGAACTTCGTAAAATAGGTTTGAGCGGCTTGTTTTTCCTGGTGGTTTGCCGGATCCTGGTAAACCAGCGCGTTATCCTGATCGGTCCGGAACGTCTGCTCCTTTCGGCCTTCGCTGCCCATGACCAGCCAGCAGAAGGGCACGGGAGCCGGACCGAGATCTTCCTGCATCAGGGTTAATATGCGATCCAGAATCAAATCATTGAGAACCGTGATCATTCGGGTGATATTGCTGGCCTTGGCGCCTTCTTCCATCAGCGGGCGCACCACCAGGGGAACGCGCGTGGAAAGTTCATAAAGCCGTTCCATGCTGTTTTGATTCATTATTTCCTTAAACAGATAGACCGGTGACTTGCCCTGGAGGATCAAAATGTCGTGACTGGTAATGACGCCGATAATTTTTCCGTCGTCTTCCACGGCCAGGTGGTGAATCTGCTGGCTCATCATGCGCAAAAGGGCGTCAAAGCAGACGTTGTTTGCGGATATGGTTTTTACGGGACTGGTCATGATTTTTTCCACCGGACTGGAATAGGAAAGTCCTTTGGCCACGACTTTGGAGCGCAGGTCTTTGTCCGTGATGATGCCCGATATTTTGCCGTGATCATTTTCAATGAGCAGGGACCCGATGCCGTTATCCGCCATCCGTATGGCCGCATTTTGTATGGTCTCCATAACGGATATGATTTCCGGTTTTTTCCGGATGATGTCTTTTATCTTCACCGTGAAAAAATACAGGGATGCTTCTGCCTTTGGGGGAAGCTTTTCCTTTCTGAGTTCTGAAAATGACTTTCGGATGTAGTTTTCCGAAAATGTTTTAAGATAATATTGCGAAAAACCCGGATGGGTTTTTAAAAGCTGGAGAAACGATTCTTTGGTGAACAAAAAGCAGAATGTATCTTCTATGGCTTCCACCGTCAGGCTGGATCGGGCGTTGCGGATAATGGCCAGGGCTCCGAAAACCTCGCCTTTTCCCCGGTAATCTATCAGGGTGACCTGTCCCGCGTCATCCTGAAGATAAAGTTTAACCCCGCCTTTTTGAATCAGATAGATGTGGGTAACGTCGGTGGAATCCTGCGTAAAGATGCGGGTCTGCTTGGGGAAAAAATCAATGGTCGCGTGCCCGGCAAGATCATCCAGGGTTTTGGTATCCAGCTCATTAAAGGGCAGGGTTTTTTCCAGAAACTCCCGCACCACCTTGGTGTCCAGTGTGAGGGGAGTTTGTTTTTTGGAAGTAAACATTTTTCCTCTTATCTTTAGGCGTTAGGCGACGCCGATTTACCCATGCGCGCAACCGGGAATCGTTGGGCCGGATCTTTCCCTGAAATCTTTTCCCTGTGTTCGATCTTTTGTGACCATAAACAGTGTTTACGAAAAAAACAATACCCTTTGTTTTAAGTATCACATATTGATACCGGCGGTATAAACCGCAGCAAGACAAGGTGGCGGGAACGCACCCGACATGCCGGTTCCGAATATCAATGACGCGACCCCGATCCATGCCCACCCGGACGCCCTCCTACCCGCCATGCCGGATGATCCCATGGGCGATCCCCGGCGGAAAGTGGTTGGGGGACCGGCAGCCGAACCATTTCTGTCCGGTGGAAAAAACCTGAATTTTCAGATACTCAGAGGTCTAAGAAATAACCTATTCAAAATAGGATTTTTCCTGATAGACGAAGCCCCGGGTTTGTTCTAAGTATATACCATCGATCAAACTCACAGGATTTCCGGCGCCATCTTGATGTTCTTTTTTTCTTCCATCTGGTTTAACGGTCCGATGCAGTGCCGGTTTTTGACATGAAACAGTTGAGTAAAAGCACACGCGCATTCATGTGGTAAACGCCAAAATTAAAAACAGGAAGGGCCGGGCTATGAAACAGGCAAATGAAGCAATGCTCTGCAGAGCATCCGACATCCAGGTCACGCAACCGCAAGAGGCCCAGACGGCAACCCGGTTGAAAGGCGGCATGCCGGAATACCACGAAAAAACCATGCAGGAAAAAATCGAATTATTCAACCGGCCCGTAAAATTTGACCGAAAAAAAATCCGCACGCTGCTTGTAGACGACAACATCCACGATATCGGCAGAGTACAGGATCTTCTCCAGAAAATAGAGTGCTGGCAAATTGATGTGGACTGGGCGCTGAATGTGGACCTGGCCATAAAAAACATTGAGCGCGATGCCTATGATGTCTGCCTGATCGACCTTGACCTGGTTCAGCGAAGACGGATCGATCTTATCCGGATCATTTCCCGGAATGTGCAAAATATTCCACTGATCTTCCTAAATAACAAGACCGATGATCATATCGGCGAGGCCATTGCGGATTCCGAATTCACGGAATGCATCAAAAAATCAACCCTGACCCCGGAACTCTTGAAACTCTGCATCCGCTATACCATGGAACGCAGACAGCGCGTGAAGAAACTCAACGATGGCCGCAAATATCTGCTGGAACTTTCCTCCAAGCTGATCAATGCCCAGGAAATGGAACGCAAACTCATCGGCCGGGAGCTGCATGACAGCATCGGCTCCACGTTGACCGCCATCCGGATGGCCCTGGAAGCGGGCCAGAACAAAGAAAACGGGGATCCCGCCGCTGGAGGAAAATTCCCTGTCAAAGCCATCCAGCAGATGATCGACGACACCATTGAGGAGACCCGGCGGATATCGGAAAAATTGCGGCCGGCCATACTCGACGACCTCGGGCTGGTCAAAACCATCGGATGGATGTGCCGGAATATGCAGACGCTGCTTCCGGATATGGCGATCCGCACGGATATCGGCATCCATGAATCCCAGGTGCCCGGCTTTTTGAAAATCGTTATTTACCGCATCCTGCAGGAAGCCCTCAATAATATCGTCAAGCACAGCCGCGCGGATACCGTTGACCTGGCGTTGAAAATAACGGGCGACCGCCTGGAACTCGTGATCCGCGACAATGGGGACGGGTTTGATCCGAAACAGTTGCCGGCCCCGAAACCGGAATCCGGCGGCTATGGACTGGAAGGCATGCAGGACCGCACGGAATTTACGGAAGGAAGCTTTAACCTGTCTTCCGGAAACGGTCAGGGAACCACCATCCGGATTTTCTGGCCCACGGGTTAAAACGCCTTTTTCTCGACGGCCGCGTCAACGATTTTTGTCCCGATGATATTCTTCTTATGAAATATGGGGAGTTCCCTGTATTTTCAAAAGAGCTTCCGGATATTAAGTATATGCATGGAGCCAAATACCGGAGGAGTATGACCATGCATATTTTGACTGTCGCCGCCGAAAACAACGCCCTGCACGGGGCTAAAGTCGGCGGGCTGGCGGATGTCGTCGGGGAAGCCGGACCGGAACTGGAAAAACAGGGAGCACGGGTCACCACCATTATACCGTCTTATGGGTTTGTCCATGACCAGAACCCGTCGGAATATACGGCGTCGTGTAATTTTTATTTTCGGGGATTCGACCACCGGGTCGATATCTTCGAAGCAAAATCCCGACATGAAAACGACCCCGTACAACACCTGGTGGTGCATCATCCCGCATTCGACGGCTCCCCCGGATCCGGATCCGCCCGCAACCTGTACTCCCATGACCCCCCGGACCGTCCCTTTGCCACGGATGCCGCAAAATTCGCCCTGTTCTGCACCGCTGTAGCCTCGGCCATGGTTCAGCAAATTTTGCCGCGGCCCGGATGTCTGCACCTGCATGACTGGCATATGGCCTTTATCCTCATGTTGCGGAAGTTCCATCCGTATTTTCAGATTCTCAACACCATTCGAACGGTATTTACCATCCACAACCTGGCCATGCAGGGCATCCGTCCGTTTCAGGGCCACGAGTCCTCCCTGGAGGCCTGGTTTCCCGGACTATGGTTTGAATGGCTCGACCTTCACCATCCCGACTCTCCGGACTGCGTCAATCCCATGGCCGCCGGGATCCGGCTGGCCGATATGGTTCACACGGTTTCCCCCTCCTATGCCCAGGAGATCCTTCGGCCCAGCCGGAAGCCGGATGTTTACGCCGGCGGGGAAGGCCTGGAAAGCGTGCTTCAGTATGCCGCCTCGGAAAACCGGCTGATCGGGATTTTAAATGGGTGCGCCTATCCGGATGACCGCCGGCCCCCAAAACAGAATTTCCAGAGCCTTTGCAAGACCCTGAAGGCCGGCATGGCCGGATGGCTGGTAGGAAAAGAAACCGTTCCGGTGGCCCATTATCTTGCGGAAACCCGCTTGAGCGACCCCGCCGTCCACCGCCCCGGGCCTTCGGTGTTAGCCACCAGCGTCAGCCGCCTGACGGACCAGAAAATGCTGTTACTGAAATCCTTCGGCACCGGCGGAAAATCGGGGCTGGAAGAAATTCTGCGCCGGCTTCAACGCATGAATGGGATGTATATCCTTCTGGGGGCGGGTGATTGGGCCTATGAACGGTTTTTTTCGGACCTGAGCGCCGGATTTGAAAATTTTATTTTTCTCAACGGATACTCGGAATCCTGCGCAGACGCCCTTTACGCCAATGGCGATCTGTTTTTGATGCCCAGTTCCTTTGAGCCTTGCGGCATCAGCCAGATGCTGGCCATGCGGGACGGCCAGCCCTGCGTGGTGCACC
>CAZRES010000100.1:0-10930 GCA_964598885.1 uncultured Desulfobacteraceae bacterium
CCGGCGAAAGATTATCCATATGGGGTTCCAGCAGTTTGGAAACGGCGCGCTATTTTTTCTCGAATGAATCCAATCGTTGGGCTTCCTTTAGCTTTTCAACGTCTATATTGTCTTGTGGCCTGCCGCTGGCTTGTTTTGCCAATATAAGATCAGATCGCGATATGAAGAATATGTTGAGATCATCCAGTTCAACCACCTCTCGGTTGTTCCACGCCTCATTAAATTTAATTCCAGGAGCCGCCGACAATCAGATATCGAATTTTATGCTTTTCGAAAAGTTTCCATAGTTCTTTGAAGTCTGGACTCGTCAGCATCTTTTCCTCGTATCAATAGATAATCATTCAGCATTTCCGTTACCGCTTCAAAAATGGCAAGATCTCCTTGGGATTGCCGGAAACGAATATCGAATGAACGCCTGTTATCGGTTATACGCTGATATTTTTCTTCGATTTTTCTCATTATTTATTCCTGAAGCCATGTTTACGGCGAAAGCCAGAGGCGCCGGGCTTCCATCGACTTTTTTTAAGATTTTACATGCCTGGGCTGTCTTTACCGGGCTGACTTGTTGAACAAAGCCGATAGGCGGCGGAAAAGTTAAAAATTAACGGAGTATACCATGAATTGCGAATAAGTAAAACGATTTAAAACGCTTAAGGCCCTCACCCGGTATTCAAGCCATCGACCGGTTCCCGGAGGAAGGTATCCATAACAACCGCTCGGACTGTCCCAGCAGATAACACAAAATATAAGCCGGGATCTTCAAAAATCGGGTATCGCAATTTTTGAGTTTTGTCAGGCCGAAATCCACGTCCCGTTTGGTTACCAGATACCCCTGCCTGGGGTTTTCAGCGGAGCAATACATCCCCAGCCCGCTTTTTTGCTCAAGGGCCGGGTTTTCCTTGTATTTCACTTCAAAGGGAAGCACATAGGCAGGACTCCGGACAATGATATCCACTTCCCTGTTGCTGGCTGCATCCCGCCAGTAAACGATTTCCGGCGTATCCCGATAATAATAGGCATATAAATGGCGCAACACGGTCGTTTCCACGATGGTTCCCATTTCCTCCGGGTGGGTGAGAATTTCCTCGCCCCTTAACAGCACGGCGTTTCTCAGGGCCGCGTCCACCAGGTAATATTTATTGCGCGCCTTGAGCACTTTTTTGCCGCCCAAAGCGGACGGCGGCAGCCGATAAATCAGGTTGGCCTGCTCCAGCAGGGCTAAATGACTGGCCACGGTGGCGGTGGTGGTCCCCAGGTCTTTGGCGCAGGACTGGTGCGGCAGAATGCCGCCGGAATGCAGGCATAGATAAATAAACAGCTTTTCCAGATCCCCGATATTGCGGACCCCGAACAGGGCGGTCATATCCCGTTTCAGCACACGTTCCACCACATCTTCCCGAAGCAGTCGCTGGCACAGGTCAATATTGCTCTGAAACGCGGTTTCCGGGAACCCGCCCACCAGAAGGTATCGTTGAAACAGCGGCTGCAGGGGCCGAAACTGTTCGGCCAGGGTGGAAAAATCCGCCGGTTTGAACTGAAACAGGTCGCTGACCCGAAGGGACGGCGAAATAGTTTCAAGCGGCGCGTTTCGGATTAATGCAAATTCATAAAACGACAATGTGGGCACGGGAACCGTGATCCATCGACCCACCCCGCTTTCCGCCAGCCGTTCACGATGAAGCACGCTGGCGGACCCGGTGGAAAGAATCCGGTATTGGGGCTGATGATCCACCAGGAGCTTGATTTCGGTTTCCCAATCCGCGGCATATTGAATTTCATCCAGCAGCAACGTGGCGGGCTTTCCTTCCGGATGCGTACTTTCATGGTAAATGGACAAAATTTCCCGCAGTGAAAGCAATTTCAACAACGGATGATCCAGACTCAAGTACAGGATGCTCCTGGGATCATGCCCGTCATTGATTAACGCTCTGGCGGTTTGCTGCAGAACGGTTGTTTTGCCCACCCGGCGCGGCCCGGACAGGAGGATGGCCCGGCGCAGATTTTTGTTATCCAGATAACCGCGACCGGCATTAAACGCCAGACGATGGAATTCCGGCACGTAAAAGGGCTTGGCGCTCCACCACGGATTAAAGCCGTTTAACACATGGATGATTTCCGTACGGCTTAAAAAATCATTCATTTTTTGCCTCTTCTGCTTATTTTTATCAAATTAATATGTATCATACTTTATATTTTTTGATAAAAAAAGCAAAATTTACTTCAAACCGGCATATTATTCATCCGGGTTGCCTCCAGTGCATCGCTTACGGTTGTCAACCCGTATTCAAGAGATCCCCTGATTTCCGGCGAAAGATTATCCAGGTGAGGTTCCAGCGATTCCGGATTAACCTTGTTTTCCGTTTTCAATAAAGCCATAGTTTTTCTTTAATTCAGCACGAGTTTCTGTTCGTGAATCTACAGCGCATTGATTTCTTGAAAATAGGTAAACAGCAATGCAATAACACTGCTACAGACGGCAACGAGGATTGTATTGCTTATCAAAAAAATGAGTTGGCCTGGCAAATACCTGCCGGTAAACTTGAAATTGAATAGTGTCGTTTCAACCGACATCTCAATCCCCCGTGCCTCGACAACCGGCGAAGTGTTGGTTTCCTTGAATAGTTTTGCATAGTCAACGTTGGCGAACTTAAACCCGGAACCACTGAAACCGACAAACCAATCCCAGTTGATATGACCGGGCGGCAAGGGGTTTTTTAAACGGCAGACGAGACCGGCGATCAATGTGGCCAACATCGCTCCGGACAAAACGGCCGAAAGATGCGATAGGGCGGTCGTGAAGGTTGACAGCCCCATGTCCTTTATAACCGGCATCACCAACAGCATTCCGGCTGTGGTCAACACAAAGGAAATTCCCGTTATGGCCTGTGATGTTTTACGATATTTCTCTTTATGATCGTCGCATTCCTGGCAAACATAGAAAGGAGCGCTTTTAGACTCCGTGACGGTTACTCTTCTCACTCCGGTATTGTATTTTTTCAAACGTGATGCCCAAGTTATCCTGGATTGCCGCCTGGTCGGTTTAAGGCAGCAGGGGCAAACCTGGGGGGCGGAATATCCGTTGGTTTCAAAAGACCGTGAAGTTACTGTGGCAAATGTCCGGCCTTCCTCAGCGGCCGTTATCGGCTTCCGGGCGGCGGCCTTCAGGGCCTTTTGGACGGCAGCTTTTCGGGCTTTCTTGATTTCAGACTTTTTGACCTTCTGGGACATGAAACATCAATCCTTTGTTCCGCGCTCCGTCGGCATGCCCGGCTTCACCGGCGGCGGCTGCCGGCCCGGCGGCATCTCCGTGTTCAGGAAATTCAAACACGTCTTCGGTCATTTGTCTGCTCCCGGCGGATTTGTTATTTATGGCTAACGCTTGGTTCACCTTTTATTTTGCTTTTAAATAACCTTTTAAACCTCTGTAATAGTTTTCCTGCGACCCGATCATAATCAATTCAAGATCATCGCCAACAAACCGATACGCAAGAAGATATGGGATGGTTTTTATTTTGAACTTATGAACAAACACCCCGCGGAGATCCCCCTTTTTCTCTATACCGATGGATGGGTTTTCCGCAATCCTGCTTACTTGTTTATCAAGAGCGCTTTTCTCTTGTTCATTGAATTTTTTAACTTTTCGTTCAAAAGATCGGGATTGGAGAATTTTCATTTTCGATTATCCAAAATTATATTCAGATGATTCTCCATGCTCCAATTCTGCCAGACCGATGAAAATTTCTTTGATTAGGGCATAGGTTAAATCAGGATTTTCTTCAGCACATTTTCCAATCCTCGCCCAATGTTCAATCTGTCCTGTTAGCGAACGCTTATCGATTTTGCTGAATATTCTGGCTTCCCGAACCAATTCGTCGGTAATTCTTACTGCTGTTGTCATTATAAACCTCCGGTTTGGTTTTTTTCTCAAAGAAAACATCTTTAGTTGCATAATGCAACATAAAATTGCATTATGATCATATTGTGTAAAGGAGAATGTCAGCACTCTGCCGGGCGGCGCGCGACAAAAAACTCATAGGCGTAGTAGTCTGAGTAAGTGCGGTGCATTTCGGGCTCGAGTGCGAGTTGGTCGAGCAGCGCCAGCGCCTCGCCGTCGTTGCCATACTTCCGGCGCAACTCCCCTATCCGCTGTTCCATCGGCGAGTAAAAGTTGTCCCACCACGCCTCATCCGGCAGCGTGAATCGACCGAGAAGTTCAAAGCCGCCCTGCCGGATGGCCGTCACCACGTCCGTCGCCGTGCCCATGGTCGGGTAATCCTCATCAAAGCCTTTCTTGACCTCCGGCGGCGGGTCTTTTTTACGCCAGACCGCGTCGGTGAAGGCAAGACAGCCGCCGGGGCGAAGCAACCCACGGCAGATACGCAGGGCGTTTTTGATGCCGATGTTGTAGAGCGCGCCTTCGGACCAGACCAGGTCGTAGCTTTCCGGGGGCAAGTCCAGATGAGCCATGTCGGCCACCCGGGCCTGGACTCGGTGGGAAAGACCGCGCGCGGCAAGCGTTGCTCTTAGTCTCTCAATGCTGGGAGCATGTTGATCGACGGCGATAATGGAACCCGTGGTCAGGTCGGCGAGATCCAGCGTTTGCCCGCCGACTCCACAGCCCAAATCGACAATCATGGATGCACGGGAAAGCCCTGTGCAAAGGCGGAGGGCGCGTTCGGTGCAGTCACGATTGCCCGGCCCCTGACGGGGCAGGCTTTCATACACCTCAAAGAATATCTCCCGGAAACGGGAATCATAATCGCTCATCAATGCTCCGTGAGTTAGTTAAAATTTGAAAAAATCCACCCGGCCGGTTTCCAGATCGGCGGCCAGCATCCGGCTGCTAAGAATATCTTTCCGGCCCAGCAGGATTTTGATGACCTCTGTGGCCTGAAACGTGCCGATTAAAGCCGGGGTGACTGCCGGAACGCCCAGAAGATCTTCGGGCGAGGGTCTCTGTTCCTGATTATGGTTGTTATCCGGTTTGCCGTAAATTTGCAAAATCCCTGTTTCTCCGGGGAATACCGTCATGGTCTGGCCGGTAAATCCGGCAATGGCGCCGTGCACCATGGGGATCTGTTTTTTTTCCGCCGCGGCCTGTAGGACCCGCCGGGAGGCGATATTATCCAGGGCGTCTACGACCACGGAAACATCCGAGATCAGAGCCGCCGCGTTGGCCGGGGTCAGGCGCTCGGGAAATGCCGCGATTTCCAGTGCCGGATTGATGCGGGCCAGCGCACGGGCCGCGGCATATGCCTTGTTTTCCCCGAGAGTATCAAGGGTCGCAAACATCTGGCGATTCAGGTTGGTTTCGTCAAAGGCCTCGGGGTCGACAATGACCAGGCCGCCGATGCCGACCCGGGCCAGCAGGGTCAGCACATATCCGCCCAGGCCTCCCGCGCCGATGACCGCCGCCCGGGATCGGGCCAGGCAAAGCTGATCCAAAAGGCTTAAACTGTCACTGTTGCGAAGATACCGCAAAGGCCAGATGCTGTTTTCCAGGGCCCGGGCATAGACCTGGCCGAGGCGGACGCCCATGCCGGCGGCAAGATCGGCCGCATCGGATTCGGCAAGGACTCGTTTTTCCCGGCCCGCCGGATCCGTTATGGTTCTGGCCCGGGACAGAATGGTTGCGTCTTTTTTATCGTTTTCCGGCATTTTTTTCGTTTCCGGGTGTCTGCGGCAATGTTTATCTTGAAAATGCGCGGCATAAAGATAAAATCAAAAAAAACCACGGATATATTGCTGCAACGCTGACAGGCAAGACATCATGGACATCGAACTTCATCTTTATGCCACCCTGGCAAAATATCTGCCCACGGATGCCACATCCAAAACGGCACATATTACCCTGGCGACCGGTCAAACGGTCCAGGACCTGATCACCGGGCTCGGCATTCCGGAAAACACGGTCAAGCTCATTTTCATAAACGGGGTCCACGGGAAAACAGATACCGTTCTCAAACACGGGGACCGCGTGGGCCTGTTTCCGCCCGTGGGCGGCGGATAGACTCAGTCTTCCGCAACCGTTATGAAAATATCTTGTTTTCCGGCCCTGCCGGCCAGATCGCCTATCGCCGCAATGCTGGATGGGTGTTCATCGATAACGGCCTTCCGGCAAAGTTTTTCCAGCCGGTCCTGATATTGCTTAAAAACATCATGAACGGTCTCACCGGATACCCGGATGCCTTGGCGCAGAAACACCGGTCCCAGATCGGCGTTTACCCGATTGAAAAATTTCAGGGTAATGGTGATATCTTCAGGACCCGAAGACGCTGGGACGGATGACCCGGAGGCGGATTGCGCCGCGAATCCCGCGCCAGGCCTGTCTGTGGGTGCCGGGAAATCCATGGTCCGCATGCCCGCCACCGGACTGTTTTTGCGAAATACCGCGCCCACCAGGCCGGGCATGGCCGCGGACAACGCGATTTCTGAACCATGGGATACCGTGGCCGTGCGGTCGTCATCCACGGCCCGGCCGTTATGAAACACGGTCTGAACCACTGCATCCAGGTAATCAAATGAAATGCCCGCCCATTGGACAAGCACCTGCCGGATGGATGCGCCCGACGGTCCGGCCAGGTGAAACCCGCGCGCCGTCAACGCCCCGCAGACCGCCATTCCCGGCGATTTCACAACAAGATGGATTTGCTGCAATACCGATCCCCTAAAAATTATAGACCGTATCCAGCTCCTGATCCGTGACGTCGAAACGGACATTGTGCGGCGGCAGCGTTTCATTCTGAAAATAGGCCGGCAGACGGTCGTCTTTTGCCGTAAATCCCGCTTTTTCGTTGAATTCGCGCTCCATGGTCAGAATCTTTTTGCCCAGGGCCGCCACGCCGTCGGCATCCAGATCCAGACCGTAAAACGCGTTGATCATATCCACCATGGCGGCAAAGGTTTCCGGCTGGTCCAGAATGGCAAACGCGATGAACAGGCACATGCCGGTGGAATCAATGGCCGCGGTAGCAATCTGGAGATTGCGGGACAATTCGATCTGTCCTTCAGGCTTTAAGGGATCCACAGTGCCGCCTACGCCCAGCAGGTTTGTGGCCACGGCATATCCGGCGGTGTGATCCGCGCCCATGGTGGAGGTGGCATAGGTGACCCCGATTCCCTGTACGGCCCGGGGGTCGTAGGCGGGCATGGCCTGGTTTTTCACCACCGGGACCCGCTCCACTCCGAACACCTTGCCCGTGACCGCGGCCCCGCTTCCCAGAATCCGTCCCAGGGGCGTGCCCTTTCCCACTTCCTTGACCAGCTCGATGGCGGCATCGGAATCGCCGAACGCGGCCAGACCCGCTTCCATGGCCACGCCGATGGTGGCGCCCATCTCGATGGTATCCAGCCCGAAATCATCGTCCATGCGATCCATTTGCGCAATGGCGTCCATGTTATCGATGCCGCAGTTGCCGCCGTGGGCCCAGACGGTTTCATATTCCGGTTGTTTGGTCAGGTAATGGCCGTCCTTGTCCATGTACGTGCCGGAGCACCGGATCACGCATCCCCGGTGGCAGCCATGGGTGGCCTTGCCGCCCCGGGCCGTTTCCAGTTCGGCCATGGTTTCGCCGGATATGGCGGGCGCGCCCTTGAACCGCCCGTAAAGAAAATTGTTGGTGGGATATCCGCCGGCTTCATTGACCACATTGGTCAACACATTGGTTCCGTAGGCCGGCAGGCCCTGGCCGGTGACCGCGTGCTCTTTCAACCCCTTGACGAAAATCTTGTTGGCGGCTTTGAATTTTTCCGGATCTTTGGGCGGCCGCATCTCGGTGCCCGCATCATCCATCACAATGACCTTGACCCCTTTGGCTCCCATGACCGCGCCCACTCCTCCACGGCCGGCATGACGGCTGGGCCGCAGTTCCATGTCGGTGCAGGCCACGGACGCGGCAGCCAGTTTCATCTCCCCGGCCTGGCCGATGGACATGCAGCAGATATTTTCCCCGAACTCCTGCTTCATCTTTTCCACAAGATCATAGTTTCCCAGACCCTTGAGGCTGTTGTCCGGGGTAACGATCACCCCGTCCTTGTTGATGAAAATCTTATACAGGGTGTCGTCGGCGGGCCGGCCTTCCAGAACGATGCCCGCATACCCCAGCCGGGCCATGACCTGGGACGGCATGCCGCCGGAATTGGCCTCCTTGATGCCGCCGGTGAGCGGGCTTTTGCACCCCACCGACAGCCGGCCGGACATGGCGGCCGTGGTGCCGGAAAGCAGCCCCGGCGCAAACACCAGCTTGTTGTCGGCGCTTAAGGGATGACAGAGGGGCGGTACTTCGCCCGCGATAATGGCCGAGGTCAGCCCTCTGCCCCCCAGCCCGGCGTATGCGTCCCGTGATTCGGTTTTAAACGCGGGCGCTTCCGGGCCCATATTAATCCGCAGAATCTTGTCCATAAGGCACCTCCCGTCAGAGTAAGGGTTTTAGTTCAATGATTTGCCAGATTGTATGACATCAGCCTCCCATCATCCATTGCAGCCGGCCCCGCTGCTTTTCGATGGCCGCTTCCGGACAGATTTCCAGGCAGCAGTAGCACCGGATGCAGGTATTGTAATCATATGCCGGCACCTGTTTACGGCCGTTTGATTCGCTGATGGCGCCGGACGCGCAGATTTTCTTGCATTGATAGCAGAGGGTGCACCGGTCCTCCCGGGGAGCCGGGCGGTCTAAAAACAGATTTTTAAAGGTGGTCGTGTTAAAGGGCCAGCGGAACATGTTTGAAAGAAAAGAAGTGCCCGTGGCCGGTTCAAAATCATCCACGCAAAGATCATCAATGGAAGCGCCGATGATTTCGATTTCCTCCGGCGACGATACGCCATAGTCCCTTTTGAATCCGTTGACCACGGTTAAGGCCTTGTTCACATCCAGGCCGGCCAGCATGGTTGCCGCATAATCCACGGCAATGCCGTTTTCGCCGGCCAGCACCGCGTTTAGCCACCGGGGTTTTCCGGCCGGACCCGGTCCCTCGCCTTCCTGGACGCAGACGGCATCCATGATGTGAATAATGGGTTTTGCCGGCGTAAAGCCGAAGTTCATGGCGCCGTATAAATCCAGAATAAATTCGGAAAATTCCTCGGGAGTGGGCGCCCGCATGTGCATTTTGGATTTTTCCACCCCCGGAATGGCGCCGAACAGCAGCTTGACCGCGCCGGTGATATAGGTGATGCCATGGGTCTTGAACTTGGGCAGGTTGACGATGATGTCGGCGTCGAAATACCCCTCGGATATATCCAGATGTTTGAATTTCTTCGCACCTTCATAATGCAGGGTCCGGGTAACCGCGGGATTTGCGGTCTCGATCCCCTCTTCTTCCACCACCCGGCCATAGGCGGTTTTTTTGAGGGTGCGCGCCAGGGAATGAATGGCCGGGGATTCCAGCAGAACGGGCGTGCCGCCGCTGTCTTTCACGATCTGCACCACGGCCCGGAAAAATTCCGAATGGGTGATGATGGCCTTTTCGTCGGCTGCCGGCATCAGCAGGTTGGGCTTTACCACCACCCGGGCGTTTTTCAATGTTTCCATGTCAAACCCGATATTGGACAAGCTCTGCCGGATGGCGTCTTTTAGTAGGCGGTTTTCATATTCTGCGCACGGCAACAGGGAAACAACAGACATGAGCGGGCTCCGATGGGAATATATTAAAAGCAAATAGGTTCAGAAAAAGTCTCCATTGCAAAGACTCGATGCGCCGAAGGGCGTCATGCCGCTTTCTGTCGGAACAATTTACCAAATGGTTTTTACATGCCGAGAGCTGCTGATAACCGGATCATTGGTGATCAAAACGGCATTCAGGCACAGCGCTGTGGCGGCTATCAACCTGTCATGAAGTTCCGGAATATCAGGAATGAGGAAAGCCTGTTCAACAACATGACCGGTCATTGGAGAGATTGAGCACTGATCATGCCGGCGAACATACTGGAACAGATCCGGCAGGGTTGTTTCAATCCGTCTTCGTTCGGAAAGATAAGCCAATTCCGCGACGGTCATGGCTGGAACGGCCAGCGATATGCGACCAGCTTCCAGTTTCTCGAAAATCTCTTTGACCATTGCGGGCAGCCTGCGCTTTTCAAGGCGCAAAATCACGGCCATGGTGTCAGCGACATAATCAGCCTTCACGTGGATATAACTCCTGGTATGCCGTAAACTCCTGCTCCAGATGCCTTGCTTCTGAGATATCCATTTGCCGCAATTCATGGTCGATATCGATGGAACCAGGCCGTTTTGCGGCGGCCTCGCGCATCCGAAGAAAATCAATGAAAAGTTTGATTTCCCTCAAGGCTTCGCCGGGCAGTTCTTGCAAGTCCTGCTGGATATCGAGTTTCAGCCGATCCGTTGTGGTCATGGAATTCCTCGTTTTGTCATTGTATGAATTTTCAATATTTTATTAAAAAATTGAACAACTTATACGGGATGTCCGTTGTTATGAAATTACGCCCAGTAATCAATAACTTAACGGTGGCTTTAAGATGACGGAATTACTGGGTTACTATACCAGGAAAACAATTAAAGGTAAAGCATTTACCAAAAAGCCCGAGAAGAAAAATGATCGTAATTGTCTTTAATATATTGACTTACCAAGAAATTAACGTTATAGATCACAATATCTTTTCCAATTTCCATCCGCCTTTCCATCTCAGACAGGAGAAAGCCCATGGCCGTCTACAAAGATCAGCGGGAATTCGAAGCCATTTTATCGAAACTCTGGGGAAAAATTTTTGACACCCCGGCTATTGTCCAATCGGTTTCCGGCGTCAAGCTCATCGCGCGGTTTCGGTATACGGACTATCCCGTGGCGCTCTATATCGATCTTTCCGGCGACGCGCCGAACTATTATTTCAATCCGGAAACGCCGGTCCAGCCGGATGTGGACATGATTCTTTCGTCTGAAACCAGCCACCTGTTCTGGATGGAAGACTTAAACGTGC
>CAZRES010000101.1:0-10923 GCA_964598885.1 uncultured Desulfobacteraceae bacterium
ATAAATATGCAGCCATCATGTACAATTACCCTGAAATGATTCACCTGATGGCCGCTGCCAGCATCACAGGATCCATCATTGTGCCCATTGACCCCAGAACCAAAGGGCAAAAGCTGGCGCACATGATATCCAACTCAAAAAGCAAGGCGGTCTTTATCACCGCGGATCTTCTGGAAAATCTCGATCCCATGATAAAAGACCTTCCCCAGGTCAAGCATGTGTTTGCCGTTGAAAAACCGGGCAAACCCGCAACCGGCGATATGTCGAAATACAAATCAATGCAGGAGATACTGGATGCGCCCTTCCGGCCGGTAAAATATCTGTTGTCCAGTCCCGGTCATCCGATCCAGATCGTCTATACTTCCGGCACCACCGGCGACCCCAAGGGCGTGTTGAATGAAAATTTCCGTTTTCCCATCTATGGCTATATTTTAAGCCGATACTGGAATTATGACCCGAGCGACACGCTGTATACCGGACTTTCCCTGACCCATGGCAATGCCCAGGGGTGTACCTTCGCCCCCGCGGTTTACCGAAGCATCAAGGCCGTTTTCAGCGTCAAGTTCACCAAAAGCCGGCTGTGGGACATTACCCGACAATACGGTGTAACATCCTTCAGCATGCTGGGCGGCGTGGCGGCGGGAATATACAACGAGCCGCCGAAAGACAACGATGCGGACAATCCCGTGCGCCATGTGGTCAGCGCCGGCATGCCCCGGGCCATCTGGGAAAATTTCGAAAAACGGTTTGGTGTGGATATCCTGGAATGGTATTCGACCCTGGAAGGCGGCGGTTTTGCCCGTAAACCCATCGGAAAAGGGCCGATTGGGAGCTTTGGAAAACCCATCGGCATTTTCACCATGCGGGTGGTCGATGAGCAGGACAACCTCTGCCCGCCGAATGTGCCCGGAGAAATCATTGCCAAACCCAAAGGCGTGAGCGCCTTTGTCAATTATTTCGACAATCCGGAAGCCAGCACCAAAAAAACCCTTGGCGGTTGGAACCGGACAGGGGACATTGCCCATGTTGATGAAAACGGGTGGTTCTTTTTCGATTATCGCGCCGGCGGGGGGCTCAGGCGGTCCGGAGATTTCATTCAGCCTGATACCGTGGAAAAAGTCATCGGCGAGCATCCGGATGTCAGCGAAGTGTCGGTTTTCGGCATACCGTCTGCCGGCGGCGCTCCCGGGGAATCCGACCTGGTTGTAGGCATCGTTCTTTTTGAGAACAGAACGCCGGACCCGGCCAACATTTTCGACTGCGCGCGCAAAGGTCTGGAGGCAAACAGCGTGCCCAGCTACATCATGTTTCTCGATGAAATCCCAAAAACCATCAGTGAAAAACCCCAGGAACGATTCTTGAAACAATTCTTTGATGAACGCCCGGAACTGGTTTATAAACTCGAGGATTACAGATAACGGATATCACCTGTTTACAATGCGGGCATACCGACGAATACGTGCATTTTACGTATCTGTGCAAAAACGTTCGCTGAAGCAATTTCTGTTGCAGCAGTAAAAAGAGTTGATCAGTCAGACGTCCGGAAAATCGGGTTCCCGTTTTTCCAGAAACGCCGCCACTCCGTGAAAACATTCACCGGAAACAATGAGTTTTACAGCCAAATCGGCTTCCAAAGCCAGGTTCTGCTGTAAGGTCATATTCCGGCTTTCACGGATCACCGACAGCGCGCTTCGCACCGCTCGGGGCCCGTTTCTGGAAATCGCCTCCGCGACTTCCATGGCCTCTTCCAGGCATTTGCCGGGACCGCTGACCCGGTTTACCAGACCCAGGGCCATGGCTTCATCAGCCCACACTTTCCGCGCCGTCAATACTAAATCAGCGGCCCGGGAAGCTCCGATCAGGTGAGCCAGGGTGGCGCCTCCGCCCCAGTCCGGCATCAGCCCCAGACGGACTTCGGAAAAACAGATCACCGCATCCGGATCCATCACTCGCAGATCGCAGCGCACGGCCAGTTCAGCTCCGCCGCCGTAGGCCAGGCCGTTGAGTGCGGCGATAAGGGGCACGGGAAGAGAAGCCAATTCATCCGAAACAGCGCGCAAATCGCGGATAAGCCCCTCGGCGGGTTCCGCTGCCGCTGTTTCTACGGCCGCGATCAGCTCGGCAACCCAGGGATTATCGGGATTGACGTCGAATCCCGCGCAAAACGCCTTTTCCACGCCGGTGATCACGACGGCCCTTGGCGGACTCTCCTTGAGCTGGCGAACAATGCCTTCAAGCTCCATGAACATGGCCCGGTCAAACGCATTCTGGCGCTGAGGCCGGTTCAACGTAACCACGGCCACCCGGTTCTTATACTCTAACATAATTCTCTGTTCGGTCATTTTTCTCTCCCGATGGTTTTACCATTGTTGGAAAAGTTGATTAACAAAATTTTTTACGAAACCGTCAACGTTTATCCGTCCGAACTGGTTTTTACCTCATGAATCTAACAGCAAACGTTATTGGCAACAATGTAAATAATTCTTTGTATTCATTTTTAAAACAAGATATAAAGACCAGAATGTCCCATCCGGCGCCGGTGTATGGGTTATCTGATTTTCAACGATGGTTATCTGTTTTTTTTGTTTAATTGCCCGGGAGCCATCCGGTCAGCAGACCTGTCAAAAAAGGGGGAGCCATGACAAACGGTTATGATGAAAGGCCCTGGTTGAAGGCTTATGATCCGGGTATTCCGGCCGATATCGATATCCCGGAAAAAACGTATACCGACGCTCTGCTGGAGGGACTGACATCGTTTCCGGACCGGGCCGCCATGCATTTTATGGGCGCCACCCTCACCTACCGACAGCTGGATGTCATGTCTCGTCGGTTTGCCGCTTTTTTAACCGCCGGCGGCGTCCAACGCGGCGATGTGGTGGGGCTGAGCCTGCCCAATATCCCCCAGTTTCTCATCGCGCTCTGCGGCGCTCTGCGGGCCGGGTGCACGGTCTCGGGCGTATCTCCTTTGTTGCGTCCCAAGGAACTGTCCCATCAGATCAATGATTCCGGATGCAAAGTGCTGGTTACTCTCGATGCCGTGTTTGAGCGCGTGGTGACCCCGATTGAACATGAGATCCCGGGCTTATCCCACGTGGTCGCCGGAAGTATCGGCGATTATCTGCCCCCCGTAAAACGTCTGCTGGCTGATTTGTTAAAAAAACTTCCCACCGGAAAGGTAACGCCCCTTGCCGGTAAAACCATCAGTACATTTAAACAAATAATGGCCCAGTATCCGCCAGGCAAGCCCGCCGATGCAGCAAGGCCCGACGATATCTGTCTGATTCAGTATACCGGCGGTACCACCGGCCTTCCCAAAGGAGTGGAGCTGACCCATGCCAACATCTTTTCCAACCTGACCCAGGTGAGACGCTGGACTGATTTTGAGATGGGAGGCGATGTGCTCTGCTCCGGATTTCCGTTTTTCCATCTGGCCGGGCTCATGTTCGGCATGACGGCCATGTCCATGGCCTCCACCCAGTGTCTGATTCCGGACCCGAGAAACACAAAGCATATCTGCAATGAGATAAGAAAATACAAGCCTTCCATTTACGCCAACGTGCCCACCCTGTATCAGATGCTGCTGGATAACCGGGAATTTCGAAAACTCGATTTTACGCCGGCTAAAATTTTTGTTTCCGGCGCGGCCCCTTTTGCAGTGGAATCGATCCGGGCTTTTGAAGCAGTGGCGGGCGCCGGAAAGGTGGTGGAAGTCTACGGCATGACCGAAACCAGCCCCATTATTACCGGCAACCCCCTGGCGGGAATTAAAAAAATCGGATCCGTTGGCATTCCGGTATCCAATACGTCTGTGCGGATCGTTGATGTGGAAACCGGCACAGACCTTATGCCCGTGGGCGAAGCCGGCGAGCTCATCGTGCACGGACCCCAGGTGATGAAAGGCTACCACAACAAACCGGAAGAAACCGACCATGCCCTGCGGGAACATGACGGCAGATACTGGCTCCATACCGGCGACGTGGCCCGCATGGATGAAGATGGCTATTTTTATATCATGGATCGGTCCAAGGACATGCTCAATGTGGGCGGATTTAAAGTCTTTTCAAGAGAAGTGGAGGAGACGCTTTACCGGCATCCAATAGTGGAATTCTGCGCTGTCATCGGCGTGCCGGACCCCAAACGGCCCGGCAGCGATATTGTCAAGGTAGTGATTCAGGCACGGGCCGACGCCGGAAACAAGGATGCCGACGTTCTGAAAAAGGAGATCATCGCCTATTGCCGCGAGCATATGTCGCCCTACAAAGTCCCTAAAATCATAGAATTTATAGAAGAAATGCCTTTGACTACCGTGGGCAAAGTCGATAAAAAAGTGTTGCGCTCATCACAGGCCTGACGAAAAAGACATTGCATCAAATGTTTCACGACGGCGCCGGGTTCAGCAGATCTACTCTGACTCAGGTTTGTAAAGGGCCCAATACGTCACCGGCACAACCACCAATGTAAAAATGGTCGAGGCGAACAACCCGAAGATCAGAGCCCAGGCCAAGCCGGAAAAAATCGGGTCCAGCGTAATCGGCCATGCGCCCAGTGCCGTGGTAAGAGCGGTAAGTACAATCGGCCGCATACGAAC
This sequence comes from uncultured Desulfobacteraceae bacterium, assembly GCA_964598885.1. Taxonomy (GTDB): domain Bacteria; phylum Desulfobacterota; class Desulfobacteria; order Desulfobacterales; family Desulfosalsimonadaceae; genus SURF-33. The sequence continues at coordinate 4,589 of CAZRES010000101.1, forward strand.
GGCGCCGCATCGAAGAATGGCTTCTTTCAACGGCAGTTGTCTTTTTAACGCATTGTGAATGAAATCGATTAAGACAATGGAATTGCGGATCACGATGCCGCCCAGGGCGATCATGCCGATCATGCTGGTGGCGGTGAAAAAAACCAGGTCATCATAGCCGCTGATCGCTTCGCCAAACAGGACATTGAGCAGCCAGAAGCCCGGCAGAATCCCGATGAGCGTGAGCGGGATGGCCATCATAATCAGAAACGGCATAAAAAAAGAACCCGTCTGCATGGTCAACAGGATATAGATGCCCATAAGGGCCGCGGCAAAGGCAATACCCATATCCCGGAACACGCGCAGGGTGATTTTCCATTCCCCCTCTCCCGCCCATTCCGCATGAATACCCGGCGGCAAGGGATTTTCGGACAATTTTTTCTGCATGCCAAGGATGGCCTCGACCGGAGCCCGTCCGGCCACTTCCGATAGCACATATACCACCCGCTCCAGATTTTTATGATAGATGGTTTGGGCATTCGGATTGTGTTCAACACGGACCAGTTCGGCCAGCGGCACCATGGTTCCATCCGGGGCTGCGATGGGAATCTGTGTAAGTGTTGACATGCTGCTCCGGCTTTTCCGCGGCAGGATCAGTTTGATATGCAGCGGCTGGCGTTCATTGCGCATATGAACCGTGGCCGGCGTATCGCCTCCCACGGCAATTTGCAGGTTCCGGATAATCGCCTGGGTGGAGATTCCGTGGAGGGCGGCTTTTTCACGGTCCACGAAAAAATCGATCTGTTTGTGGGGCATCTTGATCATTTCATCGATATCCACTACTCCGGGTTCCTGCTCCATCATCTGGCGGATTTGATCTGCCGCGCCGATAAGATCGTCATAAGACTGATCCGGCGTGCCGTAGATTTCCACCACAATGGTCGCCAGAACGGGCGGGCCCGGCGGAACCTCGACAACTTGTATCCTGGCGTCATGGCGCTCGGCGATGCGCATCAAATCGTCTCTTAACCGCAAAACGATAGAGTGGCTCTGCTGCTTTCTTTCGCTTTTCACGGCCAGCCCCACCCGGATATCGGCCAGGTGGCTTCCCTGGCGCAGGTAGTAATGCCGAACCATGCCGTTGAAATCCATGGGCGAAGCCGTTCCCACATACGAGGTAAAATGATCCACCTCATTGACTCGTCGCAGATAATCTTCAAATTGCCGCACCACGGCATCGGTGCTTTCCAGGGTGGTGCCTTCCGGCAGATCAATGACCACCTGAAATTCGTTTTTATTGTCAAAGGGAAGCATTTTAAGCGGCACCAGCCGAAACAGCACCAAAGACAGGGATAAGACCATCAGAAGCAGAATAACAATCAGCAGCAGATAGCGCCGGAAACGGGACTCCAGAAACGGATTGATAATTTTACGGTAGATGCTGAACATCCAGGCTGGAGTCGCTTCCTGACCGTCAAGTTCCACTTTAGCGCCTGAACCCTTGGGTTCCTTGCGCAATGCGTAGGTCATCCAGGGAACAATGGAAAGAGCGCAGAGGGTAGAAAAAATCACGGTCAGTGGAACGTTGATCGACATGGGCGCCATATACGGTCCCATCATGCCGGTGATAAAAAACAGCGGAACAAACGAGATGATAATAGCGATGGTGGACATGATCACCGGGGGCAGCACCTCGTGTACGGCAAAAAGAGTGGCGGAAAACGGGCTGCGGCGTCCCATGAAAATATGCCGGCGGATATTGTCGACATTGGTGATGGGATCGTCAACTACCAGCCCCAAAGAAAGAATCAGCGCAAACAGGGTCACCCGGTTGATGGTATAACCGAACAGATAATTCATAAAAAGGGCAAGACTGAAACTCACGGGCACGGCCACGGCCACCACCAGGGCTTCGCGCCACCCCAGAGTAAACGCCAGCAACAGCACCACCGTAAGCACGGCAAATGCAAGGGATGTCAGCAGATTGCGCACTTTTTCCTGGGCGGTATAGCCGTAATTTCGGGTGACTTCCACGGACACTTCTTCGGGAATGATGTTTTTTTTCAGCTCTTCCAGGTGGGAGAGAATATGCCTGGATACATCCACGGCATTGGTGCCGGACTTTTTAGCCAGGGAAAGCGTTATGGACGGATAGGTTAACGGCAGTTCTTCGCGGGAACCGGCCTGCCGATGCCGATGGGAGTGACCGATGCGGGTATAATGGTCAGCCTCGGCCGGACCATCGATGATGGTGGAAACATCGCGCAGATAAACCGGTCTGCCGTCATATACGCCGACCACCAGTTCTTCCACATCTTCGACGGACCGTAGAAATGAATTGGTGCTGACCTGAAAATTCCGGTTGAACCGGTCAATATGACCTGCGGTGACGGCGGCGTCCGCTCCCTGAAGCGACTGCCGGACGTTGAGCAGGGATATGTTAAAAGCGTTCATCCGTTCCGGGAGAATTTCAACGCGGATTTCCCGCGCCCTTCCGCCGGTGATATAAGTCCGGGAAATATCCTTGAGCCGGGAAAGGCGCCACAGGACTTCCTCGCCGATGCGGCGCAATTCGTGATCATTATATTTCTCGGAATAGAGCGTCAGGTTGACAATGGGAACATCGTCGATTTCAACGGGTTTGATCACCCACCCGCTGACAATGGGCGGCGCCTGATCAATATGCATGGTGATTTGATTGTGCAGTTTGACCAGGGAGTCCTCCCGGTCTTCGCCCACATAAAATCGAACCGTTACAATGGCCAGGTCTTTGTGCGACATGGAATAGACATATTCAACCCCTTCGATCTGCCACAATAGACGCTCCAGTGGAGTGGCCACCAGTTTTTCAACCTCTTCCGGAGCCGCACCCGGCGCCTGGACGTAGATATCGGCCAGCGGCACAATAATCTGGGGATCTTCTTCCCGCGGCGTTATCATAATCGCCGCAATCCCAAGGCACAGAGAAACAATCAAGAGAATGACCGCGGGTTTGCCGGAAAGAAAAGGCCTTACGATTGCGGGAATCAGTCCGCCGGGGACATCCTCTTTATTCGGCATTCCCCGGCTCCCTTATCTTCAGGGTTTCGTCTCCGGAAAGGCCGGATAATACTTCCACCTTATGATCATATGTTCCGCCGGTTTTGATATAGCGTTGTTTAAAGCCTGCCGGCGTCTGGACCATGACCAGCTCCAGCTGGCCGACCCGATGAATGGTGTCCAAAGGTATGAGGATGATCTCCATCTCCCGGCAGGGAATGCGCAATTTGCCGTACATGCCCGGATACAGGTCGGGCATATCCGGAAGCGCGGCTTTGACCAGAAACGTCCGGGACCGGGCGTCGGCGTAAGGGATTAATTCGGCAACCCGGGCGTCAACGGTTTGATCAAGCGCGGGCAGTTCCGCTTCGAGCATCAGGCCGGGATCAATTCTGCCGACCATACTTTCCCGCACATGCGCCTCCAGGCGAAGTCCGCCGGCCGTGCGCAGCAGAAGCAGCGGTTTTCCGGGCATTGCCAGATCGCCGGGATCCGCCAGCCGCTTTAATACTTCGCCATCCGACGGAGCCTTTATCTCGGTGTAGCCCAACAGGATCCGGGCCTCGGAGACCAGTTCCCTGGCCATCCGAACCCCGGCCAGGGTTTCAGAAAAAACGTCTTTGGATCGACCCACCGCGGCTTTGGCCTGCCGGTAGGCGGAACGGGCCTGTTCAAGGTCCTGTTCAGTGGCGGCTTCGGCATCGATAAAATGCTTGACGCGCTCATAGGCCGCAGAAGCCTCCTCAAAGGCTGCCTCGGCCGCGTTCACCGCCTGCCGGGCCTGTTCCATCCGGGATAACGAAGTTTTTACCTGTTGTCTGGCCTGTGCCAGTCCGGAACGCGCCTGACGATCGTCGAGGGTAACCAGCACCTGCCCTGTTGAGACTTTATCGCCGGCATTGACGAAGACCGTGTTAATGGAACCGGAAATCTGCGCTTCGATGCGGGCCTGGGTCACAGGCTGAACCGTTCCTACCGCTTCATACCATTCCATAACCGTTTCAATCTCTGCCTGGGCCGTTTTCACATGAGACGCGACTTCCGGTTTATCCGGGTCGGATAAACCGGGAAGGATATCGTCATTGGCGTAAATCAGCAGGGAAATGATTACGGCAACCACAATAAAACATAAAATCAGCGGAATGATGATCCGTTTTTTATATTTCATAAGGCATTATCTTTCGGGATTCTGTTGGTTCCCCTCGGCAAATTTGCCAATGGCCCGGGCGATTTCAGCCAAGGCTTTAATTTTATCGTAAAAAGCAGCCGTTGACCGTATCCGCGCCCGGTTGTAGTCTACTTCGGCCTCCAGGTAACGGGTGATGGTAACCGTGCCGCGATTGTAATATTCTTTCACCAGGCGGAATGATTCCTCAGCGCTTTCAACACTGCTGGCGGCCACGTCATGACGGGCCCGGGCCGCCTCCAGATTCAGATAGGCGTTTTTCACATCACGGGTAACGCCGAGGGTGGCCTCCCGGTCTGCGGCCAGCATTTCTTTTACCACCGCATCCGCTTTAGAAATCCGGGCCCGGGTGGAAAACCCGGTAAACAGATCCCAGTTAAAGACAACCGCCGCGGTCCAGTTTTCCCGGTTTCGATCATATTCCATATGGGGATCATCGACATAATATTTACCCGCCAGGTCGATCCGTGGCAGATAATATGATTTGGACGCCTCAAGCCCCATACGGGATTTGACCAGCAGGGTTCTGACTTTCTCCAGTTCGGGCCGGTGCGCAAGCGCATGGACAATCCCTTTGTCATAGGTTTCCGGCACGGTTGCGATTTCGTTGTTTGTTTGATCCACTAAATCCAGATCGTCTGGCAGTTGTCCCGGATCAACTCCCATGAGATGAGCAAGGGCCGTATGCGCCAGTTTATAACGGTTCCGGCTTTCAATCAGCAATTCCTGCACCTGGGCGCGGCGCACTTTTAATGTCAGCACATCGGCTTTTAACGCTGCTCCTCCCTCATAATGAACCTGAATTATTCGCAGCTGCTCGAATACGGACGCCATCGACGCTTCCGCAATGCGGATAAATTCACGGGCGGACAAAACATCGTAAAAACCTGCGATGACCTGGGCGATAAGAGCATTGACTACGGTCTCTTCTTCCAGGTCTGAAATATGGACATTCTGTTCGGCAATGCGGTATTCTAGGTAATCCCTGCCGCCATTAAACAGATTCATGCGCGCTGTGACGCCGGTTTCATAGTTTTCAAACCAGCCCGGATCATTGAAATTTATCTGCTGCGGCAACCGGCGCTGGTCGATGGTTTTAAACAGATAGGCAGATGGAGCGTCTCCCTGCATGTATTCCGTGTAAAAGCCCATGGCCGGCCAGAAGGACGCAGATGACAGATCTTTCATGGCCTTTGCCTGAGCCATGCGATGAACTGCCTGCTGAAGATTCGGATTGTTTGCAATGGAGATGTCAATGATCCGGGAAAGAGTGAGGGGATCATTGAATTCGCCATGGGTTCCGGTGGACAGCGAGCGCATGCCGGAATCGTATTCCCTGCTGTCCGGGACTGGTGCTGCCGAAAAACCGGAAACCCCGTCATATTCCGCGCGGATTTCAGAGGCGGAATATTCCGGGGTGAAACCGCAGCCGCTTAAAACCAGCAGAATCAGGAACAATACCATCATCTGTAGACTGCTTTTAAATTTCATGGGAATAAGTGAAAATCAGCCATGCCATGCATGACCTCAGGATTACCGTGATTTAAATCCATGCCATGGTATCCGGCACGGCAACACCGAGACGATCGGCAACTTCACTCAATTGATCAGACAATCTGGCCATATTCTCATCCAGGTTTTTTTTGTTGGGAGACCAGTCCGAAGGGCATTGATTTTTCAATTCATCCAATCCGCTTTCAATATTTGTCACCAGGGCCATCAACTGTTTTACGGCACCGGCATGGGCGGGATCCGATGCTTTTTCCGCGTTGGCGATCACATTGTAAAGTCCTGCTTTTAAACCGACCATTCGTCTGTAGGATTTGTCACAATAGTCTTTGACCTCGTCCATGGTATTCCCTCCTTTTTAAGATTAATACGTTGTATGAACGCCCTTACAACGGCCAGACCTTCTTAAATCCTTTTCCTTTTACAAAACAGATGGGACATTCGTCGGGATGTTCATCGCCATAGTGCACATAGCCGCAAACAGGGCATCGCCAGGCTTGGGTATCAGTCGGATTGCCGTCGGAATCAAAGAGCTGATCCGCTCCTGTAAGGACGGGCACATCATCGATCGACGGCATGGCCGGCTCGTAAGAACTCAACAGATAACCGGCAACGATCATAC
>CAZRES010000102.1:0-10897 GCA_964598885.1 uncultured Desulfobacteraceae bacterium
TACAACTGGATGGACTGCAAGGCGTCTTATGAAATCAATCCCACCGGCCCCAATCAGCCCATCCAGAAGGGCGAGGTCCTGAACGAACGGCTGGGCGAGTTCAAGGGAGTCAACGAATTCGTTCAAAAAGCCTCCCGGGGCGCGGTGGAAAGTTATAATTTCTATTCACTGGTTCATAACCCCATGACCACCTGCGGATGCTGCGAATGCATCGCGGCCATGCTGCCGTCCTGCAACGGCGTCATGACCGTCAACCGGGAATATACCGGAGAGACGCCCTCGGGCATGAAGTTCACCACCCTGGCGGGTGTTATGGGCGGCGGGGCTTCTTCTCCTGGATTTGTGGGCCATTCCAAGTTCAATATCACCCAGAAGAAATTCATCCGGGGCGACGGCCCCACGGATAAGGATGAAGGCGGTATTCTGCGAATGGTGTGGATGCCCAAGATGCTCAAGGAAGAACTCAAGGAAAGAATCGAGCAACGCGGCAAGGAACTCGGCTATCCCGATTTCTATGAGATGATTGCCGATGAAAGCGTGGGCGTCGCCGAAGAGGAGATCATCCCTTTCCTGGAGGAAAAAGGACATCCGGCCCTTTCCATGGATCCGCTTGTCGGATAACGCGGTATCAAATGATCAAACCGGGCCGGAGCGGATGCCGCTTTGGCCCGGACCGACAACCAGCAGTTCATTGAAGAATTGAACTTAACAATATTAAGGAGAGGAAAATGGCATTAACCGGCATTCAGATATTCAAGCTTCTTCCGCAGACCAACTGCAAAGAGTGCGGTGTTCCCACCTGCCTCGCATTTGCCATGAACCTGGCATCCGGCAAGGCGGAGTTGGACAGCTGTCCCTATGTATCGGATGAGGCCCGTGAAAAACTGGCCGAAGCATCGGCGCCTCCGATTCTCCCTGTGGATCTTGGAAAAGGTGTTCGCAAACGGACCGTCGGCGGCGAGACGGTGATGTATCGGCATGAAAAGACGTTTTATAATCCCACAGCCCTTGGGGTAAAAATTAATTCCGACATCAAGGAGGCCGACCTGAAGGCCAAACTCCAGATCTGGAACGCCTTTCAGTATGAGCGGGTCGGTCTTAATCTGCGTCCGGAACTCGTGGCCGTGGAGGACGTGAACGGCGACGCCGAAGCATTTGCCACTGTGGCGAAAACCATCGCGGAGACATCCGAATTCAACCTGATTCTGATGACCGACAAGGAAGATGTCATGAAGGCGGGTGTGGAAGCCACCAGGTTTAAAAAACCCCTGATGTACGCGGCTACTGATGCCAATGTCGATGCATTCGGCGCCCTGGCCAAAGAAAACGACGTTCCGCTGGCCGTAAAAGCCGAATCCGTGGAGGCGCTGATTCCGCTGACCGACAAGCTGGTGGGCATGGGCCTCAAGCGGCTGGTGATAGATTCCGGAGCCAGAGAAGTCAAACAGGCGTTTACCGACCAGGTCGCCATCCGCCGGGCCGCGCTCAAGGCCGCCAATCGGTCCCTTGGGTTTCCCACCATTACCTTTCCATGTGAAATGGCGTCCAATCTGGATATGGAAACATTGATCGCGGCCATGTTCATCGCCAAATACGGCGCCATTGTCGTTATGTCGGATTTTGCCACGGAATCGCTTTTTCCGCTGCTGCTTGAACGGCTTAACATCTATACCGATCCCCAGCGCCCCATGATGGTAACCGAAGGTATTTATGAGATCGGAAATCCGGACGAGAATTCACCGGTGCTGGTCACCACCAATTTCGCCCTGACCTATTTTATTGTTTCCGGGGAAATTGAGGGATGCAAGGTTCCGGCATGGCTGTTGATCAAGGATACCGAAGGATTGTCGGTCATGACCGCCTGGGCTGCCGGGAAATTTTCCGGCGATGATGTCGGTATTTTTGTTAAAAAATCCGGGATTGAAGGCAAGGTAAAGAAAAAAGAAATTATTATTCCCGGTTATGCCGCGGCCATTGTCGGCGAACTCGAGGAGGAACTGCCTGACTGGACCGTTACGGTGGGACCGCGGGAAGCCGCGCACCTGCCCGCATTTTTGAAAGCCAGATAAATTCGACCAAAGGGAGGAAGTGCGTATGCTTTGTATTGGCGAAAGCTTGAATGTCATGTCCAAAAAGATCGGCAAAGCCTTCAAGGAACGGGATGCCAAACCGATTCAGGAGGAAGCGCTGTTTCAAAAAGAAAAGGGGATGGATTATATTGATATCAATCTCGGGCCGGCCAAAAAGGATGGTGCTGAACTCATGCCCTGGGTGATCCAGACGGTTCAGGAGGTGGTGTCCGACATCCCTCTGGCCCTTGATACATCTAATGTCGATGCCATCGAGGCCGGTCTGAAGGTTTATAAACCGACAGCTCAGCCCCCTTTGATCAATTCCATCATGTGCCGGCCGGAACGATATGAAAAAATGATCCCTATTGCCGCGGAATATGGCGCGGATTTCATCGCTCTCATGTGGGGACCGGAAGGTCTTCCCCGGGATGAGAATGAACGGGCGGCCCTGTGCGTGGAGCTGGTGTATGCGGCCAACGAAGCCGGGATTCCCAATGAAAAAATCTGGGTGGACGGCATTGTCACGCCGGTCAATATCCAGCAACCCCAGATCATGAGTCTTCTGGAGTTCCAGAAAATGCTGCCGGATATCGCCCCGGGCGCCAAAAGCACCTGCGGCCTGTCCAACATCTCCAACGGCCCGCCTGTGCATCTGCGGCCGATTCTCAACCAGACGTATATGATCATGCTGGAACGCTACGGCATGTACTCGGTCATCTCCGATCCTCTTGATGAAAAACTGACCGACATCGCCAAGGGGAAACGACAGGATATTGTGGAACTGGTGCATGCCGCCATGGACGGCAACGCGCCGGACGTCAAGACGCTGTCCAAGGAAATGGCGGATTACGTCAAGACAGTGGATGTGATCCTCGGAAGGACCCTTTATTCGGATTCCTGGCTGGAACTCTGATACGCTAAACCTTTCCGATCAACGATACAGAACCAACGATTAAAACGCCGCTTTCGAAAACATTGCGAAAGCGGCGTTTTTTACGTGTGCGACGACGGCATGGTTTCCTTCATAAAACAAGCGCATACCAGCGCCGCGCCCCCCGATATCAGAAGAAACAGCAGCATAGCGGAATAACCGGCCTCCCCGGCAGAGGCCCCACTGTCGGTTGCGGCGCAGCTGTCCAGAATCCAACCCAGCAACGGCATGTAAATCGCCCCGCCGAGAAACGGAAAAAGATTGACCATTCCCACCGAGGTGCCGGCAATGGAGATGGGAAAAAGTTCTTTTGTGGTGGTAAACCCGATGACCACGATGGCCGAAGAACAGACCGAAAGACCAAAAAAGATCAGATAAAGGATTGGCTTTGAGAATTCGGAATAAAGATATAGGGTTAGAATAATGGTAATGAGCCCGCATCCGCAGAAGATAAAGGGTTTTTTTCTGCTTTTCAGCCATCGGTCGGATGCCATGCCGATCAGGGGGCTTCCGATGATCATGCCCCAGGCGATCATGGAGAGCAGGGCTCCGGTCTCCTCCCGGGAAAGACCGTAAACCTGCATCAGATAGGGCCCGCTCCAGAGAGCGCCAAATCCGAAAAAAATGCCGCAATCAAAAAAAAACCACAAGGCCACCGGCCAGAAATACCGGTTGGAGATCACCTGCCGCAGTCCCCGGGTCAAGGAGATTTCCGGATCGGTTCCGGATCCCTTTTGACTTATCATCGGCGCCAGCTCCATGTTTTCCGGCCGGTCCCGCACGATCAGCCAGCAGGCCAGCATAATGGCAAGTGTGACCGCCCCGATCATCTCAAAAGAGATCCGCCATCCCAGGTGCATGGTCATTACGGCCAGCAACCAGGTGGCAGCCATGACTCCGATGCCTCCAACGGCGTTGAGGATTCCGGCCATGAAGGCAAATTCCTTGGGTCGGAACCATTGGGAAAGAATTTTCATGGTGGGAATAAAGACCATGGATGCGCCCAGGCCTACAAGGAAGCGTCCGATAAACGCCATTTCGATGGTGCGCGAGAAACCGAAAAGCACGCTTCCCAAAGCAGCGATCAATAGAAAGACGGCAACGGTTTTTCGCGGGCCCACGGAATCGGCCAGCAGACCGGCCGGCAGTTGCATGACGGCATAGCAGTAAAAATAGACCGATCCCAGCAGACCGATCATCTTGGCGGAGGTGGAAAATTCCGTCATCAGGGCATCGGCCACCACTGACAGGGAAAGCCGGTGAAAATAAACCAGAAAATAGGCCGCAGCCAGGGCGCTGAAAATAATCCATCGGTAGACGCCGTCGGTTTGAAGGAAATCGATCCTCATATCGCCCTGTTCATGGGATTAGCAAAACCGGTTTTTTGCCTAGATGCCGACATGGATGCCCATGAGATCCTTTCGCTTACGAGGTTTCGGTATGCTGGTATCGGTATATATCCCACCGGGGATAGGGGACGTGGATATTGTCGGCGTCGACGGAAAGAACGGGCCCGAGGATCAACATGGGGATAAGTTTTTTATCGCAGCCCCAGTTCCACCCGGGCGTTTTTGAATCGATCGGTCTTTTTTTCCGGAAAAAGCGTTTTTGCTTCCAGGGAAAACAACCGCTTGCCGTCGATGCGGCCCAGCGCAAGAATGTGATCTCTTGCCGCCTGGACCCGCTGCCGGATCAGAAGTCTCAAATCCGCATCCGTGACGGTCATCCGGCTTAAAATGGCGTCGGTCATTTCCGCTATGGTCAGAGTTTCATCAGATAAAGATTTTGCTTCTGCTTTGGCCTCGGGATGTTCCAGAATCCTTTTTTCATAAAGGTTTTCCAGATAGTTTTCATATTCTTCCTCGGAAAAGGTGACTTCTTCCGCGGTAATGGAATCTTTTTCCTGTTTTTTGCCGGTTTCGGCCCATTTCATGAGACGCAACTCCCGGTCAAGAGCCATTTTCGCAAGAGCCGCACGGTCTTTTTCATTATCCGCGTATCCGGTCATTTCCAGATTAAGAGCGGGCCGCTGGAACAGCAACTCTTCCACAGCCGCCAGTTTTTTCTGCGAATCTTTCTCAAGTGCGGCAGAGCCATGGACAAACTCAATGTATCGAAGCTCCTCGCCGCCGCCGACCAGACTGCCCACAAGGGCAAACGGCGATGTGGCCGCTTTGGTCAGGATATTTGTCAATGCCTGGATAATCAGTTTTCCCGGCGAAAAACGGGGATCATCGGTCCTGCCGGATACCGGAATATCCAGATTGATCAGCCCGTTCCGATCCTTTAACAGGGCTACGGCCAGACCGACCGGCAGGTTGACGGCTTTTGGACTGTCTACCTTGCGGCCGAGGGAAAACTGATCGAGTTGGATCTGGTTTTGGGCCTGGAGACGCTTTTCCGCGATTTTCCAGACAAGATCGAAATGCAGTTTTCCCTTTTCAATGGCATTGCCGATATACGTCCCCGAATAGGGCGACAGGGAGGAAAGTTCCAGGTTTTGAAGCTCGCAGGCGAGATCGATCAAAGGATCTGCCAGCAGGGGATTGATACGGCCTGAAATCTCCATGGGGGATTGATCATCGATGCTTCCCTGAATCATCAGGTCCGCTCCTTCAAATGATTCCGAGGTCAGACCCGTGACGCTGCCCTGGTTTAAATCGAGCCGTGTCGCGAAATGAGGCGTAATATGACGATCCATAAAATTAACGGATAGATCGGTAAGCCGTATTTCATTGATGACCACCGGAAACGGCAACATGGAGGCATCGGCAGTAGCGTCCGGATCGGCGCTTGTTGTCGTTGATTGCTTCGGGGATTCCTTCGGGTCCGTCTCATGTTCGGGTGTTTTTTCGGAATCGTCCGAAGGGACCGTTGGTTCTGTTTTTCCGCCGATGATACGGGCCAGGTTAAGGATCCCGTCTTCCTGCCGCACAAGCTGATGGGAAAAACCATCGAGCAGGATGCTCTTGATTTGGATGGACGTGGGACTATAGTCGGCGCGGATGCCGTCAATGGAAAGGCGGCGGATGGTTAAAAACTCAGTACCCCGGTCCTGATCTATGAGGGAAAAATCCGTCAGAGTCGTACTGCCCGCCACCGAAGCCGCGTACCCCGCGTCCTGCGTTGACGTCACCTGAGCGTCAGCGGTCATGTTCAGAAAAGCGCCTTCGGCGATGGTGATGCGGATAGGTTCCGGCACATACGGCTGGCCCCAGGATGGCGAAATGCCGGTGACTTCCAGGTTCATTGCCGCGGATAAGGGGGTTATGCCGAACGTTCCCGTCATGCCGATATCGGCGGTATCATTGATGGTTCCGGAAAGATCGAGTGTGGCCGATTGGTCGGGAGCTGAAGAAAAATCGTCAATGGATAGATTCAGATCACCGAGTTTCAGGACCATGGGCATATCGCCGGCAGACGGCGCGGCCAGATCCGTGTACTCTCCACGGCCGTTATTTAACCGGATTTCATCAACGCGAATCAGAAAGGGAGCAGGTTCCGTGGATTGGATGGTTTCCGAAGGCCTGGTTTCAATTTCCCGGCTGGCGGCGGCAGAATCTTCATCTATGGGCGAATCCGGTGGGGGAGTTGCGTCCTGATCTGCCTTAGGCCGCAAGGCAGCCAGATTGAGGGTGCCGTCGGCATGACGAGTCACGTTAAGACTCGGCCTGTCGACGACAAGCGATGATACATGGATATTTTTTTCCAGCGGCGTGGAAGTCGCCAGCACAACGTCCAGTCCGACCAGAGAAAACAGGGGGTCACGGGCGCTGTCGATCAGGTTAAGATCCGCCAGGACGGCCTGTCCGTCCGAGATCTCAATGACAAATTCATGATCAGGTTCCCGCCTGATGGAAACCGATGCGCGGATGTCGAGGGTGCCGTCTGTTATTTCAAAACCAATGTCTTCCGGAGCATGAGGGAAATAATGAGGCAGAAAAAGACCGTTTATATCCATGTCCACCATGGTTTCAAGCGCATCGGTAAAGAGCTTGGTTCTGACGGCGACGGCAATGCGGGTATCATTGATGCGTCCGGTCAGGCTGGGCTGGGAAAAGATATCGATATCGCCTTCAAAGCTGGATAGTTTGGGCAGTTCAAAATTCAATGGGGAAAACCGGTGGGTGACATCCACGGTCTGATCGTTGAAAACAATATCGCCGTTAATGATTTGCGCCTGATGAAGGGCAAAACGAAAGGGTTTCTCCCGGGCGTCGGCCGGAGCCGGCTCTGTGTCCATCTCCGCTTTTGTTGCTTCGTCCCTGTTGTTGTCCATCAAATCGGAAAAGTTAAACGTATGATCCGGTCGTCGGATCAGGCGCGCATAGGGATGGGTCAGGCGGAGTTGCTCGATCACCGGCCCTTGTTTAATAATGGAGCTCAGCTGAAGATTCACGTAGAGTTCGTCAAACGAAACAAACGTGTCGTCGCTTTCGGGTTCGCCGACGACCAGATTTTCCACGGTCAGGGAAAGAGCAAACGGATTGCATGCGATATTGCCCACCGATACCGGCCGATGGAGCGCGGCTGAAAGTTTATCCGGAACCATGGATTCGGCTACCATGGGAAGAATTACGAATCCGGTCAGGGCATATATCGTCAGCAGAATGCCCATACCAAGCGTTATTTTTTGTTTTCGAGGCATACGCCAAAGAATAAACTATGCAATAAAAGAATGCAAGTATCGGCTTGCCATGGATTTAAATAAAGAGGAACGCTGGATGAGAAATCGGAAATCTTGCGCCAAAGACGCCCCTATGGTATCGATAAATTGAAAGACAGGCCAGGCCCCGGCCGGGGCCATGAGCCGGTCATCGACCATCACCCTGAGAAAGGATGGGGCATATGAAACCAGCGGACGCTCTGGTATGGATCATCGTGGTAGCGGGTCTTTTTCTGGGCTGTACTTCCAAACTGACGCGGATCGATTCGGATCCGCCGTTTGCCGATATTCTGGTCAATAACGGTTATATCGGCAAAACCCCTTTATATTACCGATTTACCGACAGATGGTATCCCTGGCCCATAGAGATCACGGAAGATTATGTGGTGGAAGCCCGGCGGAATGGCTATCATCCGGATATGCGAGAATTTCTGGACTCGCCGCCCCCGCTGGATGCCGGCTATGTGCCGGATGAAATCTTTTTCGAGTTGACCCCGGTTCCCATGGAAGCCGCGCGCGATGCGGCCTATTAGACATTTTTATCAGCGTGCGGTCCTGAGACCCCGATGTCCGATTCGCCGGAATAAGGCAGAAGTTTTCCTGATTTCGGCGTTGCTCCTGTTGCTGTTTTCGGCGGTTTCGTTTTTTTGCCCTGAACGTATAACCGCGAAAATGTCTGTTGCGGCCTTTGCGGAGGATTCGGACTATGTGGCCCATGAAATTCTGATGAAATTCAACCCCGGCGTGACCGAGGCCGACAAGGCTGCGGTGAGAGAAATGTTTGGGGCCGTGCTGGTGGATGTGATCCGTGGAATCCGGGTCGAGCGATGGAGCCTGCCGGCGACCGCTGATACCCTTGAAGCCGTGGCGCGGCTTGTCGAGCTGCCACAGGTCGATTACGCCGAGCCCAATTATCGTTATGGCCTTGAGCAGATGCCCGATGACCCCGACTTCGGCTTACAGTGGTATCTGCATAATACCGGCCAGCCCGTCAACGGCAAAACCGGCGCGCCGGGAGCTGATATTGATGCCGCCGGTGCATGGGAACTCACTACCGGCAGCCGGGAGGTCATCATCGCGGTGATCGATTCCGGTGTGGCGATCAGTCATCCGGATCTGTCGGCCAATATCTGGATCAACTGTCATGAAATCCCCGGAAACCTCAGAGACGATGACGCCAACGGATATGTGGATGATATTCATGGCTGGGATTTCGTTAACAACGACAATAAACCATGGGATTATTCCCGGGACTGCTACGGCGACGGCCACGGCACCCACGTCGCCGCCATCATTGCCGCTGCCGGAAACAACGCTCTTGGCATTACCGGAGTGATGTGGCAGGCCCAGATCATGCCGCTTCAGATTTTTGATCTGTTTGAAGACAGTCTTTTCAACGCCACCTCGAACAATATTGTTCGGGCCGTTATCTATGCGGTGGACAACGGTGCTGTCATTATCAACTGCAGTTTCGGCGGAACGTCCTTTAGTCGTTCTCAGTATGATGCATTCTCCTATGCCGATGAAAAAGGCGTCCTGGTGATCGCGGCAGCGGGAAATGATTCCGCCGACAATGATGTCGCGCCCACTTATCCGGCCGGATATGATACAGGCAATATTATATCCGTGGCCGCCACGGATGAATATGACGCGCTGGCCCGGTATTCCAATTATGGGAAGGAGACGGTGGATGTGACGGCTCCCGGGGGCGGATCGTTTTCCACCATCTACAGCGCCGCGCCGCCTCAACGCGTGGTTGTTTTTGAAGAACACTTTGAAGACAATGACGATTTCTGGGTGGCGGACGCATCGGATGACAGCTGGGTCACAGCCTACTGGCCCTGTTTTGCCTCCCGTGTCGCCATGTTTCCCAAAGACCGGTATCCGCAAAATGCCTCGGCGTATTGGCGCACCCGCGATCCGATCAGCACCAGGGATATCAAAGGCCTTACCCTGGAATTTTCCATACTTTATCATTTAGCGCCGGAGCGTGATTTTCTGTTCGTGGAATTATCCGAAGACGGCGTTACCTTTGAACCGATTCACCAGTTCAGCGGATTTTCCGGAGGCATCGAGAATGTGGTGATCTGGAACAATGATCTTGATGTGGAAGGTTACTTTCTTCAGTTCCGTCTGGCTTCGGACGGTCAAGGCGATTTTGGCGGCGTGTTTCTGGATGATATCTGCCTGTCCGGAATTTATTGGGAGTTTGCCGGCGATGAATACGGGTATAAAAGCGGCACCTCCATGGCCGCGCCGGTTGTTTCGGGCATCGCCGGACTGGTCCTTTCCGCTGCTCCCGGGTTGTCGCACCGGGAGGTCAAACGAATGATTCTTGATACCGCCATCCCCTTGGCCGGTCTGTCAAATCGGGTATCCACGGGCGGCCGGGTCAGCGCGGCTGGTGCGGTAACAGTTGCGGCGGATCTTGCCGGGAATATGGATAAAGAGGATAATGGAGATAAGGCATCCCTTGAAAGCCGTGATTCCGGGGGATGCTTTATCGGCAGCGCCGGAAGCAAAGCAGTTTTATGGGATTAAAATCCATATACCAGCGTCAGCGCGGTTTCCGTATTGGTTTTTTCCGTATCCGCGGGAACGTCGGATTGCCGGTCAAGGGTATACGAGAGCTTCATGGACAAGGCTCCGATGATCCGGGCTCTGATGGCGGATACTGACTGGGTGATGGTTTTTTCCTCTCCGGTTTCCACGCTCAGGCTCTGCTCAAAGACCGTCCCTTCGGTCAGCTTCAGGGAAAACAGACCGGATACCCGGAGGATGACGTCTTCTTCCGATCCACCGGTTCGGATTTTTCCATACCGGTAACCAGGACCGATCTCAATCGACAGGTTTGCCCGGTCCCCGGTGATCAGTTTCCGGCCGTAGCCGGCGGAAACCGTGTTCTGATAGTCATACCCGCTGAAACGATCGTTTACATAAGCGCCGCGGATAAAGGCATAGTCGTTTTCCGTAAATTTATAGCCGGTTTTGATCGAGGCTTCGTGTTTTTGCGCCGATGCCTCGCTTCGGCGCACCCCGTCTTCGTCTTCGGTTTTTTCCGATTTATAGAGCCCCTGGAACTCAGCGGCGCTGATCAGGCGTTCGGTTTCATATGTAAGCTGGATTTTACCGTTTACCGATTCGGTGTCCGAGTTGCCGGAAGTGATCATCATGCCGATTTCCCCCTCCCCGCCGAAGGGTTTCTCTGTTGAAAACGCCGTGCCGGCC
>CAZRES010000103.1:0-10624 GCA_964598885.1 uncultured Desulfobacteraceae bacterium
AAACGGAATCCTGACTGTGCCCGGGGGTGTGCATCACCGTTATACGTGTGTCTTCGAGTTTAATATATCCATCTCGAACAAGGCTTTCAAAATTGAGAAATTCGGCACCAGCGACTTCCAGTAATGCGCGGTTGCCGACCAGATGGTCCGGGTGGGAGTGGGTGTTGGTTACGTATCGAAGTTTGAGCTGTTGGTCGTTGATAAACGAAAGGATCATCGATGCGGCGCCGCCGTCAATGGCCATGGCCTGCTTGAAACCGTATATCAGATAGCCGAGATTGTCTTCTCCATAGGGGAATTGTTTTATTTGCAGCATAATGGTTCCTTCTCGCCGGTTTTTGGAATAGAAGTGAACCGGACGGATTTGCTTCACAATTTTATTTATCAAGTATTCCAGGAATCACATGATTTCTATATTCTGCATTTTTAAAATAACCGTCAAGAGCGAAGCATGCTGATAAGACCCTTTAGCGCTACTCGCTATTATTTATTGAAAAGTGCATTGAAATCTTACAACAATATTTTCCGGTGCCCTGATTATCATTGACAATAAGCGACTACAATATTTTAATATTTATCAGCATTTTGTTGAAAAAGGCAAGTGTTGCAAGCAATAATGCTCTTGAATTCTGACAAAAACGGGTATTAAAGGCTATCGTTACAACCGCCCGTCAACCTTGATTGCATGAAAAGGAATAAATGAATAAATACGCATTCATGTTGTTTCTGAGTCTGAATATTATCGGTATTTCCGGCACGTCATCCGGCGCTTCCTTTCAATACGTTTTTGCTCCGGCTTCCGCGGAAGCGGCAAGCGAACGGAGTGTGATCGGATTTTTCCAATATCATACCATCGGTTACAAGGAGACCCTTCTGGATGTGGCCCGGGATTATGAACTGGGGTACAATGAAATCGCACTGTATTATCCGGATATGGATCCATGGGTTCCTGAATTGGGAACACGTCTGACCATTCCGAGCCGCTGGGTCCTTCCGCCGACCCGGCATGAAGAAGTGGTCATCAATATCCCGGAAATGCGACTTTACCTTTTTATGAAAAAATATGATATGGTAAAAACTTATCCCCTTGGACTGGGACGCGAGGGGTCTGAAACGCCCATAGGTTCATACCGCGTGGTAATCAAACAGACGAACCCCACGTGGATGCCGCCTCCGTCGGCCTGGGAAGCTTACGGAAAAACCCCGGTGCTGCCTGGCCCTGACAATCCTTTGGGGGATTACTGGGTCGGATTGTCGGCCAAACACATCGGGATCCACGGTACCAGCAATCCCTGGGGTGTTGGCAGACTGGTCAGCCGGGGTTGCATCCGGATGTATCCAGAGCATATTTCAAAATTTTACGAAGAAATTCATATCGGCGCCCGGGTTGAGGTGGTTTACGAACCGGTCAAGATTGGTATGGAAAACGGGTTGATTTTTCTGGAAGTACACCCGGATACTTATAACCGTATACCCGATCTGCTGCATCACACAGAAGCCTTGTTTAAACAAAAGGGCCTCTGGGAATATGTTGAGCCGGATGAAATCATTCGTTGTGTTGAGGAAAGAAATGGCGTACCATTTCCTGTAGGATCAGTTGTGAAAGGAGGTGAGGATTAACCGGAAACTTTCTGATGCTCTGATTCGTTATTATTCACCAAACATATAATCACCAAGCGGAAAAGGAGGTAAAAAAATGAAGCACCTTAAAGGATCCAAAATGTTTCTCATCTGCATGGCTCTGCTTGCGCTGGCATTCCTGATCAGCGGCTGCGCCACATGCGCCCAGGTAAAACAGCTCGAAGCCAGGGTTGATTCAATTTCTTTGAAAGCCGACAATGCCATGACTGCAGCGACTGCCGCCCAAAAAACGGCTGAAGACTGCTGTGCCACCGCCGATAAAGCTGCGGCGGCATCCGATAAGGCCACTGGCGCGGCCAATCGGGCCGCTGCCGCCGCCGATCGGGCGGAAAATGCCGCTGCCAAAGCAGAAGCCGTTTTCATGAAAAATATGAAAAAGTAATTGAAAAATTCTCTTTTCTACCCTGCGATAGAGGACGCGCCTAATGATACGGCGGTCCTCTGTCGCTTTTTGTATCCGCTTTTTTCCCGTTATGGCACAAAGTGCCAATACCTCCTGCATATCCACGTCTTTCCTCTTGACCAAATTGCTGTTTTACCTTAGCAATAAAGTTATCAGTTTTTCAAAACTTGCCCCCTGAACCAGAATCCCGAAAAATTTAAAAGCAAAAGAAAGGACCGGTCATGATCCATCCTATGCTGCCGCCGGACATGCCCTTCTGGATCAGCAAGATGCTTCCTCCTAACAATATCCGCTATGCCGTCGAGGTAGGGGATCAGCAGCAAATGCATGTGATGGAAACCGGACAGGGGGTGCCGGTCCTTATGATGCACGGCAATCCCACCTGGAGTTTTTTGTATCGAAGGATCATGGCCCGCCTGGCTGACGCGGAAATCCGATGCATTACTCCGGATCTGATCGGGCTAGGTTTTTCAAGCAAACCACGATCCTTTCAGCAACACACTTTGGAAAACCATGCCCGATGGCTCGGGAATCTGATTGATCAACTCGACCTGGATGGCTTCGTATTCGTGGGCCAGGACTGGGGCGGGCCCATCGGCCTGAGGGCGTTTGCGGACCGGCCGCACCTGCTAAAGGGCATGGTAATTTTAAATACCGCTGTCACACCGCCCAACCCGGACTTCAAGCCCACCGCTTTTCACCGGTTCAGCCGGATACCGATACTCAGCGACATGGCATTCCGAATTTTCGGCTTTCCGCAGAACATTCTCCACAAAGTACAGACAAATCCGAACAGCATCAGCGGCAATATCGCCAGAGCGTATCAATACCCCCTGCGGAGATTCCGGGACAACCTTGCTCCTCTTGCCCTTGCCCGTATGGTGCCCGACGCCCTGGATCATCCGTCTGTCCAGGGACTTGGAAAATGCCGGGAGTTGATCGGATCCTTTTCCGGACCCTGCGAGATCATATGGGGTACAAAGGATCCGATCCTGGGCCGTTCCCTGAAGCGGGTCCGGGCCGTTTTACCCCATGCCCGCGTCATCGAAACAAACGCGGGCCATTTCATTCAGGAGGAAAAACCGGTCCTCATTGCCGAAGCTGTGGCGCGTATGGCTTATGCCGTTACAACCCTTTCTTCTCAAACCAGCGAAAAAGCGCTATCGCCGCCACAATAACCACCGGGATGATGAACCAGTGATTGACCCCGAGAATCCCCGGCAGAGTGATTTTGCCAAAATCACCCCACGTATAGATCGTTGTCTTGAGCGATGGAAAGACTTCGGCAAAAATTCCGGCGCCGAAAATCATCCCCAGGATACCCCACAGCGCATCCCACCGGCCTTCGCCCACCGCACCCATGGCTGTCCCGGGGCAATAACCCAGAAGGCCCCATCCGATTCCGAACAGCAATCCGCCGACAATAACCGGCCCGAGAATAGTAGCTTTAACCGAAAGCGCGGCCAGGTTCAGGTCAACTAACAGGTAAACGCCGACCATTCCCACCAAGACGCTGGAAAGCATGAATTTGACAATGGTCATATCCATCAGCCGAAGCGCGCCCATTTGTTTGTCATAGCGCAGCACACGGCCCTTTTGCAGAAAAAAACCGAAGAGCAAGCCGGTTACCAGACCGTAGATGAGTATCTTCATGATCGGTCACCTCCATATACCAGACGAGCGACAATGATGCCGCCGACAAAAAAACAAACCAATGCGATAAACCCGCTGACCGCCAGTTGAAGCGAACCGCTCAACCCATGTCCGCTCGGTCAGCCGTTGGCCAGGCGCGCGCCGAACATGGCAATAACGCCGCCGACAAACGCAAACAGGGCACGCCTTCCCACGCTGCGCGCACCGAACCGTTGAGCCCACATATCCGGCACCGCCTGAAGCTTGAACGAACCTGATGTTCCCGCTGATATCAGAGCTCCCAAAAGAATTCCAACGACAAACATCCATTGCCAGTCAATTTTGGGCACCACCTTGATAAAATAGTCCATCTCCGCTATGCGTTCCGGACCAAAAAGCTTCTCGATCAGTCCGGCGGTCCGCACAAAACTGGTAGACGCTCCGAAATACTGACCCGCGAACCATACGGAAAAAACACCCACAAGTCCGGCCAAAGCGCCTGCCAGATAGGGGCTCCATCCACCATTATCCGTGTTTTTTTTCATAATCACCTCCGCAAAAAAAGGTTAACGTGTCGTTTTTATTATGACGGCAACCTCTGTTTCCTACATAAACGTATCATACACTTTTTTTAACTTTCTTGCAGCATCAAAAATAACGCCTGAACCAGAATTCTGATCATATGCCAAAAAACAAATTGAATTTAGCAATGGATTTGTATAAGCTGATAAAAAAAAATAATACGGCAATTCAAACCAAAAACATTCGGAAAACAGTCGCCAGCAATTTTAACAATCAAGGAGGACACGTCATGGGAGAAGAAATGGAAGTCGGCTGTGCCCGGCCCACGGGTGGACCCGTCGGCGAAGAGACACCAAAGGAAACCGTTCAACAAACCGAGACGCCAAAGGAGGTATCGCAAATGATCCGCGTCGGGAAAAAAGCCCCTGATTTTGCCGCCCCCGCCTACCATAACGGCAAATTTGTATCGGTAAAACTTTCGGAGTACCTGGGCAAATGGGTGCTGCTCTGCTTCTATCCCGGCGATTTTACTTTTGTCTGAGCGACCGAGATTTCGGCAGTTGCCGAAAAATACGCCGAATTTCAGAAACTGGGCGTGGAAATTCTGTCCATGAGTATTGACAGTGTTTTTGTTCACAAGATGTGGAACGATTACGAACTTGCCAAAATGGTCAAGGGCGGGGTTCCCTTTCCCATGTTGTCCGATGCCGGCGGCCGGGTGGGAAAAGTTTTCGGCGTCTATGATGAGGATGGCGGAGTGGAAACCCGGGGAAGATTCATCATAGATCCCGACGGCGCGGTCCAGGGATATGAAGTGCTGACCCCTCCGGTGGGCCGCAATATCATGGAATCCATCCGGCAGGTACAGGCCTTCCAACTCGTGCGCGAATCCAAAGGCAAGGAAGCAACACCTTCCGGCTGGAAGCCCGGCAAAACGACCCTCAAGCCTGGTCCTGATCTGGTCGGCAAAGTCTGGGAAGTCTGGAAAACCGATATGGCGTTTGATTAGTTTCTTCTGACAATCGCCGGTCGATGGCGCCGGGGTGAAGGAAGGCAGCCACGCCTATGATGACGTAGGCAAGGGTCTGCGCGGATGTCCCGGTCGTGTTAAAAATTCAGGGACCATGCGGCCCTTATCGAGAAAATGTCTTCTTTTGACCTGGGTTGATAAAGAGTGTATTGGCCGGACGCCACCGCATCGGACCGGTCGAATCGCTGGGATTCGTAGCTCAATTTAACAATCAGCCACCCGTATCGCATCCCGCATACGACAAAGGGGGACGCGGTCTGATACTGCGAAATTCTTACCGGAGCGCTCCTGCCTTCCAGATATGCATTGTTTTGGGCATGAATCGGCAATTTGATTCCGGCATCGGCAAAAATAAACATCTTTTCGCAAATCGTATAACGCATGCCCGCCCCAAACCGGCCGTATAGGCTCCACCACCATTCCTCGGCTCCGTTGACCGGTATCCCGCCGCTTGTCCGGGTATCATCCAGCGTCCGCAGCCAGGTCTTTCCGCCGATGCCCGCAAACGGCCATACCTTCAAACCGGATGCGGGCTGAAATTTAAATATCGCGTCCAGATAAGTCTGGACGCCCATGTACCAGACATCGGTTTTTACCGGCACCAGGGACCAGGTATGTCCATCATAATCCACCCGGCCGAAAAAAAGACCGGCCCCATGCCGCCAGCCAAGACGTTCTGCCGTTGATTCCAGATCATAGGTCAGGCCGATCAGCCATCCGGTTTCGGAAACCAGTTCAAAGCCGTTGTCAAGGTATTCCGACCAGTTAAACCGTATCACTTCCATGCCGGTATCCACGCGATATGCCGGCGAATGGTCCCCGACTTGCCCCGCGCTCAACCGCAGAGGCCATGCGCAAGCCGTCAACAGGGTAACAATGAGGAATATCCTATATGATAACCGCATGTATCAAAACCTTTTACGTGTTGCTGTCAACAACAGCCTGATATTGGGCAACAATCGAAAAGCCTGCCGAATCAATCGTTTTTCCGGCTCTTCTCACTGTTAATCGGTATCCAACCGTATGTCACCGCCTTTGCGGTCCGTCGAAAAAACTATAGGCAGCGACAACCAAATTTTTTCTAGACCAAAACCGCTGATTCTCAAGGCAACAAATCTTTTGAATACGGAAAAGTTCTTGACTTTGAAAATCAAGTCGCCTTATTTTGTATTTTTGAACATATGCCATCTACAATAATACGCTTTTCTTGTTTTTTTATTAACATATTATTAAGATTTCGGGGTAATAAAATGGGGAAATATTCTCATGATGGCTCAGGCCGCCTTGCCTGCTGTGGAATAAATTGATTTTAAAATATATATAAAAATCACGTATTGCGCCACATCAATCAGGAGGGTTACCCAACTATGACAGAAGAAGTTATCAAGCTCGGCGGAAAGAAAAAAAGCATATTCATGGACAAGGTCATGGAAATCCTGCCGGAAGGCGGGAACCTGAATCTTTGTCTCACCTGCGGCGCCTGCTCTTCGGGCTGCCCGGCATCGGGGCTGGAAGGCATGGATCCCCGGAAATTTCTCCGCATGACCGCCCTTGGCATGGATGAGGAAATCATGAACACGCCGTGGGTCTGGATGTGCTCCATGTGCCAGCGGTGCATTTATGTCTGCCCCATGAAGATCAATATCCCACAACTGGTCTACAGCGCCCGGGGCACCTGGCCGAGAGATCAGCGGCCCAAGGGTATTCTCGGTTCCTGCGATATGGCCCTGAAAAATGAAAGCTGCAGCGCCATGGGCACCTCGCCGGACGATTTTACATTCGTGGTGGAAGACGTACTCGCCGAATACCAGGAGGCCCAGCCGGAATTTGCCGATATGGAAGCGCCCATCGATAAGGAAGGCGCCGAATTCTTCCTGAACCAGAATTCCCGGGAGCCGGTCACCGAACCCGATGAAATGGTACCGTTGTGGAAAATCCTTCATCTCGTCGGGGCCAACTGGACCTACGGCTCCAAGGGCTGGGGCGGGGAAAACTACTGCATGTTCCTTTCCGACGACGAGGCTTGGAGGCGTACCATCCAGATCGCAACGGACCAGGCCCACTCCCTTGGGTGCAAGACGTTTCTCAATACCGAGTGAGGGCACGTCACGTTCGCGGTCCGGTTCGGACTGCAGAAATTCAACATCCAGCACGATTTTGAAGTCAAAAGCATTTACGAATACTATGCCAAATGGATCCGGGAAGGCAAACTCAAGGTCAATTCCGACTGGAACAAGGATTTAAAAATCAAATTCACGGTTCAGGACCCTTGCAATATCGTACGAAAAAGCTACGGCGATGCCATTGCCGATGACCTGCGGTTTGCGATCAAAGCCGTGGTGGGCGAGGAAAACTTCATCGACATGGTTCCCAACCGCTCCAATAACTATTGCTGCGGCGGAGGGGGCGGTTTTCTCCAGTCCGGATACAAAGAAGCGCGCCTGGAGTATGGACGTTTGAAAGACGAGCAGATCCAGGCCACGGGCGCGACCTACTGTATCACTGGATGCCATAACTGCCACGCCCAGATTCATGAGCTTTCCGAGCAATACGGCGCGCATTACCACGCGGTACATTTCTGGACGATACTCTGTCTGGCGCTCGGCATTCTGGGACCCAATGAACGGGAATACCTGGGCGACGACCTGAAAGACGTCCGGGTCTTTCACCCGGAAACGGCCATGTAGGGTCATTGTCTCTTGCATTTAAGACAGGAACCGCGCTCCGCGGCAGAACTGCCGGGCGCGGTTCCTGCCGGGAGCATCCCGTGGCGGATATTTTGTATCCATCACTAGAGGAACTCAAAAAGCGCACGGAAGCGTCGATAAGCAAGGCGGAAAAAGCCATCACGGCGCATCCGGAAGCCTACCGGGAGATCAAGCAGATTCTTGATCATGTGGTTGCCGATGTTATCGACATCGGGGAATACCGGAAAACGGCGGAACAGCTTGCCCGGCTGCTGGAACTCATGAGCGCCTCGAGCAAATCGTCGATTTTTCATTATCATTACAACAATATTGATCCCCGACGCGGGGGCGATGTGCGGTATTTCCGCGCTATTTGCATTGATCTGCGGGAACAGATCCACTGCATCGACGAAATGCGCCGCTCCAGACGCCACCTCCGGCTGGTTGAAAAAGACCTCTCTGATCCTGACTCTAACCCTTAGCCTTAGCCTTAGCCTCAGCGCCTTTAAACAAAAACAGGTTACGTTCCTACCCATCGTGTTTCCACTTCAGGGTTTTTTGCGCCAACGCCGATGCATCCATGCCCACTGCTCCGGATACTTCCGAATAACGGCCTCATAGACGTCCGAGCATTTCTGGGTATTTATTACCATATCGGTTTCTTTGTTTCCTGTCCAGGCCAGGGGAATCGCCGGGAAACACTCGATGTGATAGGTCCGGTCCGGTTTCATGCGCATAAAAACCGGGATAATGGGGATTTCAAACCGTTGGGCCAGCACCACCGGACCCACGGCCGTATGGGCCTTGTGCCCGAAAAAATCGACAAAAACGCCGTTTACCTTTGTATCCTGATCAATGAGCATGGCCAGCACATGGCCGGTTTTGAGCGCGCGAATAATCGCCCGGGCCCCTTCGCCCCGCATGATATTGGCGTATCCGGCCTGATTGCGCATTTCCACTACAAGCCGGTCCATCCACGGATTATCCAACGGCGCGCCGATGGCCTTTATCGGATACCCTTTTCGGGCCATATAAGCGCCCATAAGCTCCCAGTTGCCAAAATGACCGGTCAGCACAATCACGCCTTTTTTTTCAGCAAGCGCCCGATCCAGGACATGAAGATTTTCAGACGTGATAAACTGATCCATCCCGTTTTCAATCATCTGGGGAATCCGGATGGCGTCCACACCGGCCATGGCGAAATGGCGAAACATATCCCGGCCGATCCGCCGGATTTCCTCCCTGGATTTTTCCTTGCCGAACGCCAGGGTCAGATGCCGGATCGTGCGTTTACGGGCAACGGTCGGCATTCGATAAAACATCCCCGCTCCAGCCCGCATCACGGCCATGCCGACCCGGCGGGGAATCGCCCGGATCAGCCGGATGCAGACCAGAATCACCAGGTAAGAAAACCGATGTTTGATATATTTTTCAGGTCTATTCTTGCGCGCCATTAATCAACTATCCTCAGGTTCGCCATCAGGCGGGGCCCGCCCGTCAAACCAGTAACAATGGTCCGGTATGTATCACACCGCGGCCCGGGATGCCAGATTTTTCAAAAAACCGGCTGACGGGAAAAAACTTCTTGACGTGCGTTGAAAAACAAAATAAATAAACAAATAAATTAATTGTTCATTTATTTAAGGCATCAGTATATGAAACCCCGGGAAGACATCGAGAACATCTATCAGGCCGCACTGACCGTATTTTCTGAATACGGGTTCCGGAAAACCACCATGGAAGATGTGGCCGGGCGGCTCGGCATGACCAAGGGCAACCTGTATTTATACGTCAAAAACAAAAAAGATCTTTACCACAGGACCGTGGCCCATGCCCTGGAGGCTTGGCAGTCCCGGGTCCTGGAAGCCGTGGCCGCTCAAACCGATGTGAAGGAAAAATTCCGGGTCATGTGCTTCAAAGCCGTGGAATATCTTGCCCAGGACAACCTGCTCCGGAATCTTTTAGTGCGTGATCCGGGAATCTTTCCCATGTTTCCCGAAAAGGATCCCTTTGCCGACATCAACCGCAATTCCATTGCTCTGATCCGTTCCATCGTACAACAGGGCATGGAAGAAGGCGTGTTCCGGGCCGTTGACCCGGACCGGATTTCTGAAGTGGTCTTCATGATTTACAAAATGTTTATCATCCGCATGTATATCCGCACCGAAAACAACGCACTCCACGAAATGTTTGAAGATACCGTTGATCTGTGCACGCGGGGATTGTTCGCGCAACAAGAAATAAGAACGGTTGATCCTTAACCGACCAACCAAACGTCCACACACACAGGAGGATTTTCCATGACCGCGACATTTCAATACCTGACCCAGGAATGGCGGGATGAGGCGGAAAAACGCCTTACCGCCGAGCTGCCGCCGGAACGGATGAACTTCGCCACCTCGTCCATGAGCAACATCTATCGCAACTGCCCTCCCGACGGATCCGAAAAGTACCTGTTCTTTAAATTCGTTGACGGCAAATTCGCCGAAATGCTCGTGGGCGACGGCGAGCCGCCCAAGGCCGAATTCACCATTTCCGGCGATTATGAGACCTTTGCCAGGATCACCCGGGGAGAGTTGGGCGCCCAGAAAGCCCTGATGACTTTGAAACTCAAACTCAAGGGGAACATGGTCAAGGCGCTCAAGCTGGCTTCTCTGGCCGACCGGCTCAACAAGGTGCTGGCCACCATCCCCACCGAATATTAACGAT
>CAZRES010000104.1:0-10469 GCA_964598885.1 uncultured Desulfobacteraceae bacterium
CCGCCGGAGGTGAACACGATCTCCTTGGGATTTTCGGCATGAATCAGCCCGGCGGTGGCTTCCCGGGCCGCATCCAGCAGGGCCGCGGCTGCGTCGCCGTCGCTGTGCTGGCTGGAGGGATTGTGATAATCTCCGTTGATGGTATCGACCATGACCTGCTTGACTTCCGGCAGGAGCGGGTTGGCGGATATGTGATCGAAATTGATCAGTTTCATTGGACTCTTCTCCGTTTAGTGACGTATTCCCTAATGATGTTCCTCGCCCAGTTCGTGCTGGCAGGCATCGCAAAAGGATGCTTTTTCACTGATTTCAATATCGCAGTAAGGACAACGGCACTGCCCGTCATGGGTATGTTCATGCTCTTCCTTGCGGGCCGGCTCGGGCCGGGTGATGCCGGCTTTGCGGTCTTCGTAATCCTTGATGGCCAGTTGCAGGGCGTCCGCGCCCAGGTTGGAGCAGTGCAGTTTGTTCTTGGGCAGGCCTTCCAGGGCGTCGGCCACATCCTTATTGGTGATTTTCTTGGCTTCGACGAGGGTTTTTCCCTTGGCAATTTCCGTTAACATGCTGGAGACCGCGATGGCCGATCCGCAGCCGAAGGTCTGGAACTTGATGTCATCGATGCGGTTATCGTGGATCTTTAAATAAATGGTCATCATGTCGCCGCAAAGGGGATTGCCTACTTCGCCCACGCCGTCGGCATCTTCAATCACGCCGACATTTCGTGGATTCTTGAAATGATCCATTACCACCTGGCTGTATATCATCTTCATATCCTCCCGTTGTTGTATTAATCATGACCCAACATAACCATGATCAGGGTGTTGTAAAGATGCCTCATCCATACCCATTTGCTCTGCGGGGGTCAAGAATGGTTTTACCCGGTGATGCGGCCGGCCGCGGCGTGGATCCGGGCCATGGCTTTTTTGGTGTTTTCATGGGTATTGAAGGCCGACAGCCGGATAAACTGCTGTCCGCAGGACCCGAATCCCGCGCCCGGGGTACAGACCACGCCGGTCTCGGACAACAGCCTGTCAAACAATGTCCATGAATCCATGCGGGCGTCGATCCAGACATAAGGGGAGTGTTCGCCGCCGGCGCAGCGAAAGCCCAGACTTTCCATCTCTTCGCGGATGACATGAGCATTTGCCAGGTAGAAATCAATGATCGCTTTCACCTGAGCTTTTCCTTCATTGCTGTAAACGGCCGCGGCGGCCCGCTGCACCGGATAGGAAACCCCGTTGAATTTGGTGGTATGGCGCCGGTTCCAGAGGCTGTGCAGCTTGTGAGCGCCGCCGGTTTCGTCCCAGGCCACACAGGATTTCGGAACCACGGTAAACGCGCACCGGTTGCCGGTAAACCCGGCGGTTTTGGAAAAACTCCGAAATTCCACAGCGACCTCCCGGGCCCCGTTGATTTCATAAATGGAACGCGGGATGGCATCATCGGTGATAAAGGCCTCGTAGGCCGCGTCATAAAGAATCAGGGCCTTGTTCTTCCGGGCGTAATCAACCCAGCGGGCCAGGGCTTCCCGGGTGACGGCCGCGCCCGTGGGATTGTTGGGAAAACACAGATAGATCAGGTCCACGGGCACATCCGGCAGTTCCGGAATAAAATTGTTCTCCGGCGTACTTTCCAGATAGACGATATTTTCATAACGGCCGCCGGTAAAGGCTCCGGTGCGGCCGGCCATGACGTTGGTGTCCACATAAACCGGGTAAACCGGATCCGGCACAGCGATGGTGATGTCGGCGGCAAGGATCTCCTGAAAATTGCCCGTATCGCATTTGGCCCCGTCGCTGATAAAAATTTCATCTGCGGCAATATCAACGCCCCTGGCCTGGAAATCATTTGCTGCGATGGCTTCCCGCAGAAACGGATACCCCTGCTCGGGTCCATATCCCCGAAATGTGGCATCGACCGCCATTTCGTCCACCGCCTGGTGCATGGCGTCGACGCAGACCGGCGGCAGGGCCCGGGTGCAGTCGCCGATGCCCATGCGGATGATTTCCTTATCCGGATGAGCGTTCTGGTAATCGGCTACCCGGGAGGAGATGGTTGAAAACAGATAAGACGCCTGAAGCTTCAGGTAATGTGCGTTGATACGGATCATGGGAAAAACCTTTCTGGTAATATTTCATCATTTCATTATCGACCGCCTTGGATATATTAAAACCGATGGTGCATGTCAATCCTCAATCCCGTGGCCTATTTTTCCTATTTTTCGCAATAGGGAAGAAGTAATGTTTCGGTAAAACATCGGATTTTTCCTTTCGAAAGTCTTTCAGGGGATCCCCCGAAAACCGCGATCTTGCTCAAAATCAACTTTTAAGTGTTGCATCAAGGTGTTACCCCTCCACACCATCAAGTGGGGGAAGAAAATCCGTCCACATTTCCATCCCACAGCAGTGAAATGTGTTCATATTCGGGGTTGACAGAAAGGTTGTCCTTTACATAAATAATATGTTTTAATGCAGATTTTTCGGTTCCGGCATTGTTGAATGCGCCATCCATTTTTGTCCCACCGGCGGTTCATTTTGCTGCACCGATTCAAAAATACTTTTCATCGGCAAAGGAGATCCCCATGCTCGACATCACCACCCAGGACGATATTGCCATCGTCACCTTCAACAATGGAAAGACCAATTCCATTACCCGGGAAATGCTGGCGCAACTGAAAGAAATCGTGGATCAGGCAGATGCCGAACCGTCGCCCAAAGGAATTATTTTGACCGGGAACGGCCGTTTTTTTTCCAGTGGATTCCACCTGCCCATTTTCATCAATTTTACGAATCGCAACGAGGCGGTTGCCTTTTTTGAAATGGAACAGGAGACCCTGCTTCGCTTGTTCGCCTGTCGAAAACCCGTGGTGGCGGCCTTAAACGGCCATGCGGCAGCCGGGGGCCTGATCTATTCCATGGCCGCAGATTACCGCATCATCAAGGATCATCCCAAAATCAAAATCGGCATGACGGAAATCAAAATCGGGCTTCCCCTCAATATCGTCCAGCACGAAGTCATGCGCTACGGATTCGACAGCGCCCATAAATTCCGGGATGTCATGTTTTTCGGCGACATGGTGGATGTGTACAAGGCAAAAGAAATGAAGCTGGTGGATGAGCTGGTACCGGAAGAACAGCTGTTGGAACGGGCAAAGCAGGTGATCAGCCAGTGGATCGACACGCCCAACCGGCCGTTTATGCGCCTGAAGTATCTGCTGCGCAAAGATGCCGTGGAAAACATGCGCCGGAAACTGGCCGAAGAAAACTGGCACGAGGGAATGGACTGCTTTTTCCGCGACGATGTCCGCCAGACGCTGGAATTCGTCCAGGCCGGCATGCAATAATCTTACTGTCGGCCTTCATTTATGAGCACTTCTTCTTTAACGGATTTTCTGCCCCTTGTGGCAGGCCCGAGCCGCTATCTGGGCAGCGAGGTCAATGCCGTCCATAAAGACCCGGACGGCGTCAGGCTCCGGTTCGCCCTGGCGTTTCCGGATCGCTACGAGATCGGTATGTCGCATTTCGGCATGCAGATCCTTTATCATATCCTTAACCGAGATCCCCGAATCGCCGCCGAGCGGGTATTTGCCCCGGATATTGACATGGCTGATTATCTGACCGCATCCGGGACGCCGTTGGCCTCCCTGGAATCCGGCGCTCCTCTGGCGCAATTTGATATCATCGGGTTCAGCCTTCTCTATGAACTCAATTACACCAATATCCTGATGATGCTGGATCTGGCCGGAATCCCTTTCCGGGCTTCCCTTCGTGGCGATTCCCATCCTTTTATCATTGCCGGAGGGCCGTGTACGGTCAACCCCGAACCCGTGGCTGATTTTTTCGATGCCATGGTGGTCGGCGACGGAGAGACCGTCATCATGCAGATGGCCGAATCCTGGATGGCATGGCACGAAAGCGGGATACGGGACCGAAAGGCCCTGCTGAAGGCCTGGGCCGGCCTGGAAGGGGTCTATATACCGGAATTTTTTTCCGTACATTATGACCCCGCCGGCTTTCAGCACATTCAACCGCGGATCCCCGAATACGAGAAGGTGATCCGGACTATTGTACCCGATCTGGATGCGGCGGCGTTTCCGGATCGCCCCGTGGTGGCCTTTGGCCGGCCCGTACATGACCGGCTCCGGTTGGAAATCGCCCGGGGGTGCACCCGGGGATGCCGGTTCTGCCAGGCCGGCATGATTTACCGGCCGGTGCGCGAACGATCCGTGGATAATATTCTGGACCTTGCCGAACGTACCATCGCCGCCACGGGTTATGATGACATATCCGTGCTTTCTCTCAGTACCGGTGACTACCGGTGTCTGGCCCCCCTCATGCAGAAACTGATGGAAACATGTTTTCCCCGTCGGATCGCGGTGTCGATTCCCTCCTTTCGGGCCGGCACGCTCACCTCGGCTCTGATGGAACAGATCCGCCGGGTGCGCAAAACCGGTTTTACCATTGCGCCCGAAGCCGGTTCCGAACGTCTGCGCGCGGTGATCAATAAAAATATCAGCGAGCAGGATATTATGGACACTGTTTCCCGCGCCTTTTCTTTGGGGTGGCGGGTTATCAAACTCTATTTCATGATCGGACTGCCCACGGAAACCGATGCGGATATCGACGCCATTGCTGACCTGGTAGTCCGGATCCGGGGCGGTCCGGCAAGAGGCGGCCGGGAGGGAACCATCAATGTCAGCGTGGCCACGTTCATCCCCAAGCCCCATGTGCCGTTTCAATGGGATCCGCAGATCTCGATTGCCGCAGCCAGGGAAAAAATCGAATATCTGCGCCAACGGCTGCGCATGCGCGGCGTTTCCTTCAAGTGGCAAAACCCCGAAGTCAGCCTGCTGGAAGGCCTCTTCGCCCGGGGAGACCGGCGCCTTTCCAAACTGCTGGAAACGGCGTGGCAAAAAGGCTGCCGCTTTGATGGATGGACCGATACCTTTAATTTTCGACAATGGGAAGACGCCATAGCCCAGAGCGGACTCGCTGTCGATTTTTTCACCACCCGGCAGCGATCCCTAGACGAAAGACTTCCCTGGGACCATATCGACACCCGGGTCTCTGTGGCATTTCTGAAAGCCGAGCATGAAAACGCTCGGCGCGTCGAAACTACGCCCGACTGCCGCGACGGTCAATGCCAGGCATGCGGCGTGTGCGACCTGGATCAGATCAAACCCCGCTGCGCACCGGAATCCATCGAAGTCTTTTCCCCGGAAATTTTGGAACCCCATCTGGTCCACGATGTTCCCGCAAACAACGGGACCAACCGGGGAAAAAACGACCTCGACACACCAAAAGCACTTTATGCGCGCCTTGCCTACTCCCGAACGGATGCAGCTCGATATTTCGGTCATCTGGAACTGGTCACCATTTTTTCCCGCGCCGTCCGGCGGGCCGATATTCCCGTAGCATTTTCAAAGGGATTCCATCCAAAGCCGAAAATTTCCTTTCATGATCCGCTTCCCGTGGGAACGGAAAGCGAGAGTGAAATCTTTTACATCAATCTGCGCGACCCCATGGACTGCCGGGACCTGGTTTCAGAATTGAACCGGTTGCTGCCGGCCGGCATCACCATTCATGATTGCCGGATACTGCCGCCGGGACAGCGTCCGAGATTTTTCGTTCCCGAAACAGCTGCTTACCGGGTAAAGCTCCACGGATTCGGGTTCGATCCCCATATCATTTCAACCTTTCATCAGGCAACGGAATGGTCATTTGTGCGAACGTCCCACAAGGGGGTTCGTCAAACATTTAACTTAAAAGACGTAGTGGCCGGCCTTCAACAGGTTGCCGACGACACCATCGAAATCCGATTAAAAAAAACCAATGGGAAAACCCTGCGGCCCCATGACGTGCTCAAAGCGGTTTTCCCCTTGTCAAGGGGTCAGGTCCGGATGGCCCGCATTGTTAAATTGTTTGAAAATATGTCTGATAACGGATATTAGCGGAATAATGAAATCGTAAAAATCACGATTTTAATGACAAAACAATTTGTCCCTCAAAATCCATGACGGGGCAAATCCAAATACAAGGATGTAATGGATGTACAGGGAACTGGTAATCAATGCCGTCGGACCGGAAATCCGGGTGGCGCTGTTAGAGGACGGCACCATCGTTGAAATTTACGTGGAGAGAAGGGATGAATCCAATATCACGGGAAACATTTACAAAGGACGCATTCAGCGGGTCCTTCCGGGGATGCAGGCGGCTTTTGTGGATATCGGACTTCAGCAGTCGGCGTTCATCTATGTTGATGACGTCATTGATGCCCGGGTAAACGGAAATTTTGACGAAGTGCTTCTGTCAAACGACACCGTTGAAGAAGACACGGAAACGGTGCTGTCAAATGTCCATGAAACCGTGAGCGGTTCCAATGCCGTCGGCAGGCTCCCCATTGAAGATGTGTTGCGTGAGGGCCAGGATATTCTGGTCCAGGTCGCCCGATCACCCATCGGCAGCAAGGGCGCCCGATTGACCACATTTATATCGATTCCGGGACGTTTTCTTGTTCTCATGCCCACAGTGGATCATGTGGGCATCTCCAGGCGGATCGAAAATGAGGCCGAACGCCAGCGTCTTAAAGAGTTGGTCCTGGAATCACGGGAGGAAAGCTTCGGCTACATTGTGCGCACGGCCGGCGAAGGCATTGAAACGGAAAAAATGCGGGAAGAAATGGCGTTTCTGGTCAATTTATGGGCCGATATTCAGAAAAAATTTTACAGTTCATCAGCGCCTACTCTACTCCACGAGGAACTGACGGTGACCTTGCGCAGCGTCCGGGATCTGCTCACCCATGATGCCGACAAGGTCACCATTGATTCCCCCTCGGTTTATAAATCGGTACTGGCTTTTATTGAAAAATTCATGCCGCGGTTGAAAGATTCGGTTACTCATTTCGACCGCGCGGAGCCGATTTTCGATGCTTATAATCTGGAAGGCGATATTGCCAGGGCCTTGCGAAAAAAAATCTGGCTCAAATGCGGCGGGTATATCGTGATCGAAATGACCGAAGCGTTGATCGCCATCGATGTCAACACCGGTCGTTATGTCGGCAAGCATAATTTTGAGGAAACCATTTTAAAGACCAACCTGGAGGCGGTAAAAGAAATCGCTTATCAAATCCGTCTCCGGAATCTCGGCGGTATTGTCATTATCGATTTCATTGATATGGATCGAAAATCCAACCGGGAAAAAGTGTACAACGCCTTGGTGGAAGCCTTTAAAAAGGACAAGGCCAAAACCAGCGTACTTCCCATTTCCGAGATGGGTCTAATTGAAATGACTCGCAAACGCGTGGTAAAATCACTAAACCGAATGCTGTGCGAACCCTGCTTTTATTGCGAGGGCGAGGGAATTCTGTTGTCCCGACAAACCATCTGCAACAATATCTACCGGGAAGTTCTCCGCCTTTGCCAGGACATTACCGGAGACCGGATCAGTTTGCGGGTTCATCCTGAAATCGCGGATCTCCTTCTTGGTGCGGCCAACGATATTATTATTTCATTGGAAAAACAGCTGGAACGACGGGTGATTATTTATCCCGTCCCCGAATATCATATTGAGCAATTCCATATTGTCGAGTTATCGCGGTCAGTCTCGTCACACGAAAACCAAAACTGATCCTGTAAATCAAATCAGTGGTTGATTATTTTTTTGATATTGACAATATTGCCGCATTTATGATTATGATTATTGGTTGAGATTTTTTAAACATGATATTAACGAAGATACAGCTTCTACAGCGGAAGCGATAAAAAAACTGCGACATGATATTACATAACGAGGAAATGGACAGATGAAAAGAACCTATCAACCCAGCAGAAAAAAACGATCGCGTACGCATGGATTTCTGGTACGCATGTCCACCCGGCAGGGGAGGATGGTGATTAAAAGGCGCCGCGCCAAGGGAAGAAAGCGTCTGGCGGTCTGAAACGGCATGGCCCACGGGCTGTCCGGGCAAATTCAAGGTTTGATATATTGAGTGAATGGAAACCAGTTTAAAAAATCGGATCGACTTCTAAAACGTTTTGAATTTAAGAGGCTATCAACTTCCGGAAAAACGATTCAGGACCGATTTTTCATCGTTGTGTTCCAACCCGCCGCCGGAATACAAACACGCCTGGGAATTACCGTATCAAAACGTGTGGGAAATGCCGTCACAAGAAACCATATCAAGCGGATAGTGCGCGAAGTTTTCCGGTTGCGGCGCGATCGGATTCCCGTTGCGATGGATGTCAACGTAATCGCCAAAAAATCGGCTGCCGACATATCCTTTGCCCAGACAGACACCTCCCTGAAAAAGCTGTTTGTCAGACTGGAGGCAAAATAAAATTAAATATCTATTTTTAATTATTATAAGAATTTATCAGGCCCTGCTGTCCCCTTTAATTGGACCCGCATGCCGGTTTTCTCCGTCCTGTTCACAGTATGCGTATGAAGCGGTCAGAAAATACGGCATTCTGAAAGGCGGATGGTTGTCGATCAAGCGGCTTGCTCGCTGCCATCCGTTTCATCCGGGCGGCCTGGACCCGGTACCCTGATTAGCGGGATGATTTCCACTCCGTCCATCTGTTTGCCATGCACTCGGATATGTTACGTTTTTATTGACGCAGCAATAGTGCCCATGTGGCAATCGTGCCCGCAACCAGGATTTCCCGGAACCCAGACAGCGGAAATCTGTAATACAAAATGGGATGCATCCCATTCCTGAACAAATGCCGCAAAACCAAATGGAGTTTTTCATGGAACACTGGCGACTGGCTTTGGCCATTATCATTTCGATCGTGATTTTCGTTGCCTGGGATCTGCTGTTTGTCGATCGGCGCGAGGTACAACCGCCCCCTCAAACAACAGAGACGGTGGAAACCGTAGAGGAGCAGCCTCGTGCGGTTACATCGGAAAGCGCACCGACGATTTACGAGACCGATCCCACCATAGTAACCGCCGATATTCCCGGTCGTCGATTCAGCGATATCACCGTCCAGACCCCTCTTTACACGGCGCAAATCTCGGAAAAAGGCGCGGCCATCACCAGTTTCATACTGGAAAACTATCGGGAAGCTGTTGACAAGGATGCGCCAAAAAAACAAATTATTTCACCGAACAATTCCAAAGGGACCGCCATCGTCGAATTGGTTAATGATCCAACGCCGAATATGGCCGGGACGGTCTATACCACCGATGCAGATGCGGACAGGGTGGAGATGACAAAAACCGCCGACACCATAAGCTTTTTTATGGAAACGGCATCGGGCATCCTGATTGAAAAAAAATTCACTTTTTTCCCCGAAAGTTATAAAATAATTTTAGATGTTTTGCTGACCAATCGCTCCGGCCAGCCGCTGGAGGGAGGAATGCAGGTATTACTGGCCAACCCACCCCCCGACGGAAGAGGCGGTTTTGCCTTTGAAGGGCCTTTTGCCTACATTGACGGCTCCCTGGAAACAATCAAGATCAACAAAATACCTAAAACCGACACATTAACCGGTGAAGTGTCCTGGGCGGGCCTGACCGGACGGTATTTCATGACCGCACTCGTTCCCCAAGGCCCTGATGAATCCGGTGTCCAGCTCAAGCTAAACCAAAAGGACCAGTTGGTGGAGGTCCGCATCGGTCATCCTGCCCAGCTCATTTCACCGGGAGAGACCCAGGCCAATAATTATTGCCTGTTTCTCGGGCCTAAACGGATTGAAGACCTGCAGCAATGCGGGGGAAACCTTGAAAAAGCCGTTAATTTCGGCTTTTTCGACATTATCGCAAAACCATGCCTCTGGCTGATGAACCAGATTTATGATCGCGTCATTTCCAATTACGGTGTGGCGATCATCCTGCTGACTGCTCTCATCAAGCTGATTTTCTGGCCACTGGGATCGAAAAGCTATAAATCTATGGCGGAAATGAAGAAACTGCAGCCTCTGATGGCTGATATTCGAAAAAAATACAAGGATGATAAAAAGAAAATGAATGAGGAGGTCATGAACCTCTATCGCACGTATAAGGTAAACCCCGTGAGCGGGTGTCTTCCCATGTTGGTGCAGATCCCGGTATTTATCGCTTTTTATCGGATGTTATACGAATCCATTGAATTGCGCCATGCCCCATTCGGACTATGGATCAATGATCTTTCTGCCCCGGACCGGCTGTTTCAATTCGATATCACCATCCCGCTGATGTACCCTCCATACGGGATACCGGTGTTGACCATCATCATGGGAGCAACGATGTTTTTGCAGCAGAAGCTGTCACCCCCGCCCGGCGACCCGACCCAGGCCAGGATCATGATGATGATGCCCATCGTGTTTACGTTCATTTTCATTAATTTCCCATCCGGACTGGTACTTTACTGGCTTGTCAACAATATCCTGTCCATCGCACAGCAATATTATATCACCAAAAAATTAGCCTGAGACGGAGGATCTGTATTGTGGCTGTTTTAGAATTCGAGGGAAAAAGCGTGGAAAAAGC
>CAZRES010000105.1:0-10456 GCA_964598885.1 uncultured Desulfobacteraceae bacterium
CTGGCGCTTCGGGCGTTGATGCCCATGGTCCGCCGGGGGCGGATTTATTATTTTGCGCCTTATTGCGCCATTGTTGGTGTTATTATCATTCTTTGGGGAATTTCAGGATAAGCGGAAATGGCGGAACGCCGGTTCCGGCTTGCCGGTTTCCGTTCGGCCGTGGTTGCCGGCTGCGAGCCTCAGAGGCCTGACGGCCACGATTCGGCTCGCAGCCGGCAACCACGGCCTCACTGAGGTTCCAAATTCGGGTTTCCGCTCTCCGATCTCAGAGGCCTGACGACCACGATTCGGCGCACAGCCGACGCCCCCGGCCTCACTAGGTTTTAAATTCGGATTCCGGTCTGCGGCTTCCGAGGTCTGGCTGCCTTAGAGATCATGGTTTAAAATGGCTTTCCCTATGCCGGCTGATGGGCATCCTTGAGCAGGTCGGTGACCTGCTTGACCGGATTGAAGGTAATGGCCGGCACTTCGACAAAGACGGTATGCCAGCCGGACATGGCCCCGTTCCAGAGCCCGGGATGCTCCAGGGCTTTTAAATCCCGTCCGCCTTCTGATTTTTCCGAGATAAACACCGCGCCCGGATCAATAAATTTGTCCAGCTCAAACGGTCGTCCCTCCCAGTCCCGGACGCCGCAGACGATATCCACCGGATTGAAATGGGTCGCTCCCCGGACAATGGCCTGCTGCGCATCGGAAGCCGGATCGATCTGGGACATTTCCACGATCTGCAGGGAAATCCGGCCATGCTCGTCTTTTACCCAGAATGGCCCGCCGCCCGGGTCCCCTGCGTTGGGAACCATACCGCAGACCCGGATGGGTCGGTTCAGCAGATCTTTTACGGTTTCCCGTTTTTTTTCCGGCGCCATGCGGTTTATATCTCCGGGCAGGTCGCCGTTGAGTTCCCGGCGGAAAAAAACGGCGGCCGCTTCAATAACATCCGGATCATCGGTTGCCGTATGCAGTTTTTTCAAAAACCCGAACGTATTTTCCTGAAGATAAAGCAGGTACCCGGCCAGCGCTTTTTTCCATCCGGTCATTTCGGGCTTGAAGCGGTCATGGGCCACATTATCGATATTTTTGATAAAAATGATATCTGCGTTGATCCGGTTGAGGTTGCCGATGAGCGCGCCGTGGCCGCCGGGCCGGAAGAGGAGCGTTCCGTCGGATCTCCGGAAAGGCTCATTATTCATGTCTACGGCAAGGGTGTCGGTATGCTTTTCCTGAATCGAAAAGGCCACATGGAACCCAATCCCGTAGCGGGATTCATATCGATCCCGGACGTGTTCAAAAAGCTGCCGGAAACGGTTTTTGTGCTTTTCGGATACCGTAAAATGCAGATCCGCGATTTTATCGGATGAAACGGCGTAAAGCGCGGCCTCGACCAGATGTTCTTCAAAAGCGGTCCTTGTTTCCGTTTCATAGGCGTGAAACAGGATCAGGCCTTTGGGAAGCCCCGCGTAATTGAGACCGGTTTCCGTGAGCAGATGGTTAAGGATCGGCTCATATTGTTTCCGGGACAATGCATCGCTAAGGTCTTTTCCCGCCTCTGCCATGGAATTCTTCAGTTCCCGGTAAAAGGCGAATCGTTGGATATGGTCCATAAACGATAGTAAATCCGGATCGTTTTTGCCCCCGGCCGTATCCTGGGGAGCCGAAGGAGAGTTTGCGTTTTCGGAGATGACGGCATGCGCCCGGATCAGGAATTTAAACATTCTGGTGGCGGCCCCGGATGCGGGGATAAATTTAGCGGGCTGCAGGTGAGGTATCTTTTTTTCAAACCTTGAAATCGCGTTCTCATACATCCGGCGGTCGAATTGAAGGATGCCGTCGCCCGGGGTACAGGGTCTCACCACTGAAACGTACGGAGTCCCTTTTTTAAAAAGTAAAAGCTGGTCGGCGATTTGTTCTTGGGTTAGACCGTGTTCCCGGATTTGTCTCCAATCCCGGTCGGAAAATGCGGATGATCCCATAATCCCTCATTAATCTAGTGGTAATTGGTCGGATAATTTATTCTACTTTTTGGTATTATTGCTGAGAATTTAATCAGAGTCAATGGGTGATGGCCACCATATTTGGAATTGACGCATCGCAACGGGGCTTCATAATGGGGATGATGGATTATTGAAATTGCTATTGTCGTTTGCCGCAGATGTTTGAAGACCGGATATGCGAAAAGAAAGTCAGATAAAGAGCGGGAAAAAATTTTTGGCTCTATTCTTCCCAGGAAGGGGGGTGCATGACGTATAT
The DNA here is from genome assembly GCA_964598885.1 of uncultured Desulfobacteraceae bacterium. Classification (GTDB taxonomy): domain Bacteria; phylum Desulfobacterota; class Desulfobacteria; order Desulfobacterales; family Desulfosalsimonadaceae; genus SURF-33. Next base: position 2,248 of record CAZRES010000105.1, read on the forward strand.
GATGCGGTTCATGAGAAAAACCAGCAGGTCATAACAGCGCATGGTCCGCCCGAACAATCCAACTTCCTGATCGTGGTGTTCAAGCCTTTGTTTAATTTGTTCCAGTTTTTTTAAGTCGGCTATTATCTTTTCCCTGGCTCTGGTTATTGGTTGCAACGGTTGCGGTTGCCGTTTTTTACGATACGCGGTCACATCGTCTGCGGAAGCTTCCATCAGATAGGGGCCGTCCTTTTTTAAATGCGCGTTGGTGTTGATAAGTTTTTCCATGGATTGTTTTACCATGGTGGTTTCATTTTGCAGCGCGTTTTTGAGCATCACGGCAATGGCGCCCGGAAGACGCAACTGGAGAGCGTTGAATCGGCTTCGGGCGTTTCCGAGTTTTTCGGAAAATTCCTTATCAGCCGTATCCCAGAACGTGCGACTGGCATGTTGAAAAAGTTTGCTTAGAGGCTTTTTCTGGGTGAGCGCCGTTTTTTTCATTTGAACAATCTGGGGGATGAGCTGGGCGGTTTTTACGAACAAAAGTCGGCCGGTGACCGTATTATAGATCATGCCGAGGGCGGCGAACCAGTCCTGAAAATACATGACCTGCGCCAGCGGTGCGTCCAACATCGCCTCAAGAACCGGGTTTTTAAAAATATGAGCCGGCGTCATATAGGAAGGAGTTCCGGCCAGGCTGGGCTGATCAACCGCATCTGGTTGTTCCGGCTTTGTATTCATGGCCGTTTCCAGGTCGATGAGTCCCAGATCGTATAATTCATGATCCCATAGATAATGAATGGAGTCTTCGGGATGGCCCGCGATGAAAATATTGTCGGATTTTAAATCCCGAACCGCCACCCCACGGGCCTGAAGCCGGTACAGAAGTTTTAAAATGCTTATGATCAGGCCTTCCATTGAGGTGCGATTGGATGTAAAGATCTGTTTTCGAAGAGATTGTTCAACCGTTCTCCGGTATTGGTCAATCGCTGTTTTATTTTTGTCCGTAAGGGATGAAAAGATTTTTTGCCCCTGGAAAGCCACTTCCTCAGAGACCAGATCCTCGGGTATGTCCGGGGATTCTTCGGTGAGCAGAGCAAAAAACCACTCTCTGGTTTTATAGGTTGCCAACGACCGCGCTTCTTCTTCTGTCAGAACGGCAATGATTTTTTTTTGAAATTCCCGACACAGCCGGTTGATGCTGAAAAAAACGGCATCACAGGTTTCGCCGTAAACCGCTTCAAAGGCTTCCAGGCTGTCAAACAAACGGGTGCTGTGGAGGAATTCTTTTTTAATCCGGCTTTTTTCATCATGAATCTGCTCAATAATCTGATTGAAAAACTTATGGCGGGCAAGGCTCATGAAAAAAACAAACCCGGATCCGATTTTCAAAAAACTTTGCAGTCCAGGAGTCCGGGTGACCAGTTCCAGGCAGCGGTCTTCCAGGGGCGGCCCGGTGGTGGTTTCGGCGTCCAGAAGTCCCGGGACCTTAATAATGATGGCCGACAGGGTGGGCCAGACGCATGGGATGCTGGTGATCAGCTGGCGGGCGATATCCCGGTCATTATGAATCTGCTCCAGGTATTTGGCAAAATCGGTTATGGGTCTGGGCGGAATCTTGACAACAATCTGATCATCATAAATCACTTTATAGCAGGTGCTTTTGCTTTCCACCTCCTTGTCCAGCCTGCGGATGCTCATGCGCCGTTTTTTCCATTCCGAGCCCGCTTGTATACGAAGTTCATAGATGGCATCGTCATCCGGAACTTCATGAATTTTTTGAAAATTGGCGGGGCCGAGGCGCAGACCGGGTTTTTGGGATTCCAGTCTGAAAAGATCTAAAAAAAAAGAAATGATGCGGTCGATATCCGACATATTCCGGTCAGATTCCCTGAAAATTTTTATTTAAACCCACGTCGCCCAGCAGGGGGTAATCCCTGTCTATATAATCCCCGCTGTCTGTTTTTATTGGAAAAAAGCATCACATATCCATCTTCTGAAGTCAAGACGGCATTAACGGCAATTCATGGATCAACCAAGTCGTCTTTGTTATCCGCCGATGGCGTTCATGCTTTCAGACTGGACCATGATGGACGGCAGTATTTCGGCGTGCGCGGCGGGTTTGCGTTTGACCGCCCGGATAAAAACCTTGGCAAGATCCTCATCCAGCAAGCCCTTGCGCAGCGGGGTTTTGATATCCTCGCATACATCGGAGAGCAGACAGGAAAGAATATGGCCGTCGGCGGTCAAACGCAGACGGTTGCAGGTCGAGCAGAAATGCCGGCTCAGCGGCGAGATGAAGCCGACTTCACCGATGGCATTTTCGAATTTAAACCGCTGGGCCGGGCCGTCGTGAACGGCGTTGCCGACGGGGTGCAGTTTCCCGAGTTCCCGGATGCGGGTCTGTATTTCGGAAGACAACAGCGGCCGACCGTCAGCCGGCATGGCCCGGCCGATGGGCATGCATTCAATAAACCGCACGTGAAACGGATGATGAATGGAAAGTTTCGCAAGGGCCGTCAGTTCATCATCATTGATTCCCCGCAGGGCCACTATGTTGAGCTTGATGGGGTTGCAGCCTTTTTCCAGGGCCGTCCATATCCCCTCCCAGACCTGGTGAAAAACATCTTCGCCGGTGATTTTTTCGTATTTGCGCCGGTCCAGGGTATCAATGCTGATATTCAACCGTCGGATGCCGGCGGCCATGATACGGTCGATGTATGGTTTCAGCAGGACACCGTTGGTGGTCAGGGAAATATCCTCTATGCCTTCCATGGCGCCGACCTGATCCAGAAAATCGCAGCACCCTTTGCGGACCAGGGGTTCGCCGCCGGTGACACGCACCTTGGTGATGCCCAGACGCACGCCGATGCGGATGATCCGAAGGATTTCCTCATAACGCAGAATGTTTTTGTGCAGAAGTTTCCGGGTTTTGATGCGGGGATTGCAATAAAGGCAATTAAGGTTGCATCGGTCGGTGATGGAGATCCGCAGATAGTTGAGCCGCCGATGACAGTCGTCGATGAGCAGGTTGTTAACAGAGATCATAAGGATGGCCAGCACGGGTTTTCAAAGAGAAATCCCCTCAATAATCTAGTAAACAAAAGAACCACCTTCTAAAATATGACGTTTTCCCCAGTGAATTCGTTCCCGGATTTGAACCATCTTGCGAGCGATGGTTAAACAAGCCTTTGTTGTTTTTGACGATAACATATATAGCGAAATTGATTTTATATGTAAACAGGTAAAGCGTTAATGACCCTGCGACGGGTTATGACGACTCTTTTGCCCATGGCGCGATCACCTTTAAAAACTGGTCTCCGAATCGTTCCAGCTTGCTGTGCCCGACGCCGGTGACGTCGAGCAGATCGCCAGGCGTCATGGGGCGGCGGGCCACCATTTCTTTTAGGGTTTTGTCGTGGAAGATCACGTAGGGCGGCACATCGGCCTCTTTGGCAAGCCTCATCCGCAGATTTCGCAAGGCTTCCCACAAGGCATAGGCATCCGGGTCGTTTAATTCGACGGGTATTTTCGCACGGGCGGTTTTACGGGAGATGGGTTTAACGGGTTCAGGGTCCTTGCGAAAAAAGATGGACTCCCGGCCCTTGAGAATTTTCCAGCTGTTTTCATTTAAGCGAAACCCGCTTTTATCGGCCAGGTCCGTGTCCAGACAGCCAGCGGCCAGAAGTTGGCGAAACACGGAATGCCAGGTTCTGGGTGCCAGGTCCCGTCCCGCGCCGAAGGTTTTGATGCGATGATGGCCGAACCGTTCCATGCGTTCGGTGGCATTGCCCGTCAGTACGTCAATGAGATAGACCGCCCCGAACATCTGTCCGGTGCGGTACACGCAGGAGAGGGCTTTCTGGGCCGCGATGGTGCCGTCCCAGGTGTCCACCGGATCGGTACAGTTATCGCAGCATTGGCACGGCGGCGCGTAAGTCTCGCCAAAATAGCCCAGCAGCCCTTTTCGGCGGCATTCAGGGCTTTCGCAGAAGCCCAGAAAGGCGTTGAGCTTGCGCTGCTGGACGGTTTTAAAGACGTCGTTTCCTTCGGAAAGGCTTTGCAGGTTGCGCATGGCCACCACATCAGCCAAAGAGTAAAAGAGCCATGCCTCGGCCGGCTGACCGTCCCGGCCGGCCCGACCTGTCTCCTGGTAATAGGCCTCCATGCTCGACGGCAGGTCCAGATGCGCCACCACGCGGATATCCGGTTTGTCAATACCCATGCCGAAGGCCACGGTGGCCACCATCATCAGCCCGTCTTCCCTTAAAAACCGGTGCTGATTTTGTCGGCGGACTCCGTTGTCCAGACCGGCATGGTAGGGCAGGGCCGCGATTCCTTTTTCCTCCAGCCAGCGGGCCACGGCATCGGCCCGTTTGCGGGTGCGCACGTAAACAATGCCCGCATGCCCGCTGTGCCGCTCCCGCAGTACCGCAAGCAACTGCTGTTTGTCATTATTTTTGATCTGGACGCGGTAAAAAATATTGGGCCGGTCAAAACCGGCCACAAAACGCGCCGCGTCAGCAAGGCGGAGTTTATCGATGATTTCTTTGCGGGTGGCGGCATCGGCGGTGGCGGTCATGGCAATCCGGGGTACTTCCGGAAAGCGTCGGGTGACATCGGCGATCCGGAGGTATTCGGGCCGGAAATCATGCCCCCACTGGGACACGCAATGGGCTTCGTCAATGGCGAACAGGGCCAGGTTCATATCCGCCAGCAGGTTCTGAAACCGGTCCGTGAGCAATCGCTCCGGGGCCACATAGAGGAGGTCGCAGTCGCCGGCGGCCGCCATGGCTTCCACCCGGGCGGCATCGGCCGCGGCAAGGCTGGAATTAAGAAAATGCGCCCGAACTCCGTATTGTCGCAGATCCGCCACCTGATCCTGCATCAGGGCGATCAGGGGAGAGATCACCACGCCGACGCCGTCGCGGATCATGGACGGGATCTGAAAACACAGGGATTTGCCGCTGCCGGTGGGCATGAGCGCGAAAACATCCCGGCCGGCCAGCAGGGTGTCGATGATGGCTTTTTGGTGGTCCAGAAAGCACGGGAAACCGAATACCCGGGCAAGGACCGATTCGGGGCCGGCGGTGTTGTTGGGTGCGGTCATATGTTGGGCGCGGCTGCGGTTTTCCGTCCAAATTTTTCCCGGTATTCGGGAATCGATATCATGGGTGGTCGCTCCTTGCCTTTGATGCTCAAAATGTCGGCCTGATATTGTCCGGATGAACGGATGTATTGAATCATGTCGTGGTAAAGATCCTGTTTGATATCAATATGACCGAGTTTTTCAATACGGTTGAGAAAGGTTTTTAAAATAACAAACGCCATTTTGCCCAGGGCTCGGGTCTCCTGATTGCGGTGCACCCGGCGGTCCAGATCCACCTGAGCCATGACGTTTAATCCCCATTTTTCATAAATATCTAAAATCATACTGGTTTCGACGCCATAGCCGATGGGAAAGGGGATGTTCTCGAATAACTCCCGATAACCGGCGTATTCGCCCGACAGGGGCTGGAGGATCTGGGTCAGGTCCGGGAAAAACAGGGAGAACAGCGGCCGGATAATCAGCTCCGTGACCCGGCCTCCGCCCGTGGGGCGTATTTTTTTGGGGTCCGTGGCAATGGGCCGGTCGTAAAAAGCTTTTACATACCGGATATGGTCGTATTGAAGCAGGGGTCCCACAAGGGCGTAGACGAACCGGTGATGGATGTTTTTGATGTCGGCGTCAAGATAGACGATGATATCGCCCCTGGTGATAAAAAGCGCTTTCCAGAGATTTTCCCCTTTGCCCGTAAAGGACGGCAACCGGGGCAGAATTTTTTCGGCTTCATACACATCCGCGCCGAAACTCCGGGCGATATCCAGGGTATTGTCGGTGGAGCCGGAATCCATCACCACGATTTCATCCACAAGGGGGAACCGGATCATCAGCTCCGATTTGATGATGACGATTTCCTTGGCAATGGTTTTTTCTTCATTAAGAGTCGGCAAACAGACCGAGATGCTCAGACCCCGGCGTTTTTTGGCGGCCGCCAGGGTTTCGATATCTGCAAAGGCCGTGTGATGAAAGGTATTGGTTTTCAGCCAGGAGTCAGCCATCGCACACCCCGCTGTCAATGGCCATGAGGGTTCCGATAATCTGGGCAATGCCGGTAAACAGAGGTTCGATTTTCAGGGTGGCGTTTTCCATGTGGGTGTTTTTGCCTTCGGACAGCCCCAGGGTAATGGCCGGAATTTTTGCGGAAAGAAACAGGGAAAGTTCGGATTCGCAGAATTCGCTCACGGGCTTTATGCCCAGTCGCTTCATCACGGCGGTAGCCGCCTTGACCAGAGGATGCCGGTAGGTGAGGGTGGCCGCATTGAGGTGACTGATGCGGTCGAGTTTGAGCTGGACATGGTGTTCCTGGGCGGTCCCGTTGACGATATCCTCTAGTTCCGTAAGAATCTGCTTGACCATCTTGTCGGAATCACTTTGAATTTCAAACCCAATGTCCGCGTGCAGAGCGATAACCCCGTGTTTGTGACCGCCGTTGATTCGTCCGATGATCACCCGGGACCGGGGCCGCTGGGGCAGACGCATTCTGAGGATGCAATCAATGACGCCATTGAGGATGAGAATGGCGTTGGGTTTGTACAGGTGTACCCGTTCGGCGGGGATACCCGTATCGCAGTGAATCTCGCCACGGATGATTCCCTCGGAATAGTAATTGAGCATTCCCAGGGGCGTGCCCGCCAGGATCACCGCGCCCCGGATCGGTTCCTTCCAGTTGGCCAGCAGATGCCGGGCCCCGGCGAGGTTTCCCTTGCCGATGGATCTTGCCACGCCCGCCAGGATGATGTCGGATTGAAAGCGGATGCCCAGTTTCCTCAAGACAAACGGTAAAGACGCCATGACTCCGATGCTGGCCGAATTATCGATGATGCCCGGGCCGGTGATGGTATTTTTACGGATGGTGTAATCATGGTCAATATCGGCGCTAAAGACCGTGTCCAGATTGGCCACGACAAAAATCGGCGGTTTTTCCCCGCCCGATGTACCGGAAATAACCCCGACAGGGTTATTAAAATCGTCCGCGGAGCAGAAATCCGCCTGGGCGTCGGACAGACGCTGGAGAAAAATTTCGGCCCGGGCCGCCTCGCCGAAGGTGGGAGCCGGGGTCTGGCCGATGAGGACGATATTGGAGATGACGACATCCCGGATTTCCCGGATGCGATCCACCATTTCCGGAAGTTTGGCAAGCATTTCGTCCATTGGTCCGTCCCGTGACCATAAGCAGGTCATTATCGGTGGGTTCGTCGGCATGCATGCAACCCCTTCAACCGTTCGATCAACAGGGCACTGCCGGCCGGGTCAGCCGGTTTGGTTTTTTTGCAATGCCGTCTTAATTTATAGTAATGATGACAAGGGGTCAAGAAATACCGCCTGACGGGCAGGTCAGGGGCAATAGTGTCGCATGATGGCGTCGCACAGGCCGTCAATGGTGTACTGGTCGGCCGTAACATGAACCGGGAATCCATTATCCCGGGCCGTGTCGGCGGTGATGGGACCGATGGCCGCAATGGCGACGTCGTCAATCAGGTCGGCCAAGCGGTTTTCCGGAAGCAACGCCTTGAAATTGGTCACGGTGGACGAACTGGTGAAGGTGATCATGTCGATGTTGCCGGCACCCAGGTCCGTGATCAGGCCGTCGGCGCCTTCCCCGTCCCGGATGGTTCGATATACGGGGATTTCCTCCACCACGGCGCCCATGCGCGTCAACTCCATGGGCAGAATGGGTCGGGCTTCTTTGGCTCTGGGGAGGAGCACCCGCTTGCCCGCCACCGGCTCTTTTTTGAAAGCGTCGATGACCGATTCCGCCCGGAAGGAGGCCGGCAGGATGTCGGTTTTGATCCCAAATCCCAGCAGGCGCTCGGCCGTGGCCGGGCCGATGACCGCGGTGCGTATTCGTCCCAGGGCACGGGCGTCCAGCCCGGCACGAAACAGGCGCTGGAAAAAGAAATCCACGCCGTTGACGCTGGTGAAAATCAGCCAGTCGTATGTGGTGATTTCCGAAATGGCCCGATCCATGGGACCATAATCTTCCTCGGGAATAATCCGGATGGCCGGGACCTCGTGACAAACGGCCCCCAGCGCGGAAAGTCGGCTCACCAGATCGCTGGCCTGGGCCCGGGCCCGTGTCACCACAATGGATTTGCCGAACAGCGGCCGGGTTTCAAACCATTTCAT
>CAZRES010000106.1:0-10451 GCA_964598885.1 uncultured Desulfobacteraceae bacterium
TTGACCATCCTTTCTACCAGCAGACCCTGATGCGCTCCGCCCAGGTAATCCCGGCGGAAAGCGAGGAGGAATTCTACCGGCTCCGCAATGTGCGTCTGGCGGAGAAGGGATTCGCGCCGTTTGAGGAGGCGGTGGGAATCTATCAGCCCGTTCCGCTCAAAAAATTAAAAAAACGGGAAAAAATCATCCAGGGGCCGAGCCGGGAAGATATCTCCCTGCCGGTGCCGCTAAACCACCTGGCCATGATGGATCCCAATCAAATCTTCTGTCGCGCCCTGAGCCAGATCCGCATGGATGAGGCTTTTGCCCAGTTGCAAATTGAATTTGCCGGATTGTGCAATCATCTTATCGCCGCGGATCCGGAGCCGGTGCGGGAGCGGGAAGCACTCAAAGCCGTCGTGAAAAAAGTCTGCGGCTATCTCGGCATCGGCCTGCAGCGTCTTTCCGGCCAAAAAACCGATATTGATGAAAGCCGGATGGCCGCCATGATTCGGCGCTATCCCCTGATCGATATCTTCAGAGCCGGATACGGCCTGGCGGCCGAGCTGAAACGCGAGGCCGAGCAGTGGCGACAGGAAAGCTGGTTTGCCCGAAACCGGCTGACTCTCCATTTCTGGGAAGAGCGCCTGATGGGGATCATTGGCGGTCTGCTGATCAAGCGGCCGCTTTATTTCGATAATTACAAAACCGGTGTTTTATACCGGGAGTTTGAAACCATGACCGATATCCGCCGGGCCCGGGCGGCTCTGCGGAGGGCCATGGCCTTTGACGACCTGTTTTCCCGGCTTTCGCCGGACCTTTCCCATCTGCCCAAAAACGTGTTTCTTACCTATAAAAACCTCCTGCTGACCCTCTGGGCAAGACATTGCCTGGGACTGTCCGCAGAGCCTGCACCGATCCCCGTGAATCAGTTCCGGCCGTTTTTCGCCGATCTCTGGGAGTCTTCCGAGCCCGGCGCAACACCGGCCGTCCGGGAATCCCACAAAGCCGGATTTCTGGGCTGGCTGGCAAACGAAAGCGGATCCACCGAACCCGAGATCTCCCGCAATCTCGGCAGAGCCCTGGAACGGCTTTTTGCCGAAATCGCCGATGAATACGGCCGCCTGTCGCCAAACGACCTGGAACCGCGGTTTGTAAATCTGTTTCTTCTTGAAGACTGATGCAATCTATTTTCCCGGAAACTTCCCGGAAGTTACGGATTGCAAAAATATCGGGCAGCGGAATCAATCGCTTCTAAAAAACTACTCCTGACTCTTATGGCGTCGGATATTCATCCAGACGGGGACGCACCGCCTCGCCCAACCAGACAATGACCGCGCCCAGATGGCGCATGTTTCGCATGCCTTCGGCGTCATTGAGTACATCGCCCTTGTCTAACCCCACACCCAGATTCCAGTAGATGGATCCCGGAACGATCATCTGGGACATCAGAAACATGTGATTGATGGTGTCAAAAACATGGGTGGCCCCGGCCCGCCGCACGGCCGCCACGGCCGCCCCGATCTTGCCCTTAAACAGCACGTCGTTTGCCTGGGATACCAGTCCGGAACGGTCGATCACCGCCTTTAATTCCGCACTGACATCCGTAAAATAGGTGGGCGAACCCAGAATCAGGGCATCCGCCCGCACCATCTTTTCCATCACCTGATTAAACATGTCGGTATCCACGGAGCAGCGTTCATTGCGATTTTCAAAGCATTTATAGCAGGCGATACACCCGCGGACCGCTTTACCGCCCACCTGGATCAGTTCCGTTTCCCATCCGGCCTGGGCGATGGGATCAAGCGCTTCTTTTAACAGATTATACGTGTTACCGTCTTTGCGAGGACTTCCGTTTATCGCCAATGCGAACATGATGCCTCCTTTTGATAAGTTCTCAATTTTCAATGCCGTTGCGGGCCAGGACTCCTTTCTGGTAATAATGCCGGATTTCTTTCATTTCCGTTATTAAATCCGCGGCGTCCATAACCCTCTGGGACACGCCCCGGCCGGTGATGACCAGTTCCACATTTTCGGGTTTTTCTGCAATAATTTCGAGAATATCGTCGGTGCTGATGATGTTGAACTTTTCCGCCACCCCAGCTTCCTCCATGATCACGATATCGTATTTGCCGGATCGAAGGGCCGTCCGGACGGCTTTCATTGCCGTTTGCCCCGCGGCCACATCCGCGGGTTTCGGTTCCCCCACAATATAACCGCCCGCGCCGAACTGCTCGACGGTGATCTGATCGGAAAACCGCTCCAGGGCCTTTACCTCGCTGTAAATCCCCATTTTTAAAAACTGGGCGATATAAACCGACAACCCCGCGCCGGCGGCCCGCAATGACAGGCCCAAAGCCGCCGTGGTCTTTCCCTTGCCGTCTCCGGTATAAATCTGCACATATCCTTGTTCCATAGGTTCCCGCCAATCAATTCAGATTTTATCTTTTCAAATCCGGTTTATCCGGCCCGATAATCATCATAATATTACCCATACACCTTCCTGATAATTTTTTCCATCCGCCGTTACTTTTTTGCTTCTGTTTTTTTGTATATTGTCCCAACGGCTCGGGCTGTGCTATGGAATAAAATAAAATTATCTCACGTTAAACAAGCAGGAGGGAAACCATGCAGGACCCTTTGTTTACGCCGATCCGGATCCATCAGCTTGATATTAAAAACCGCATCTACCTGCCGGCCATGCATCTGGGCATGGCGGATAATTTTCAAGTCACCGACCAGATCATCGCATTTTATGCGGAGCGGGCCCGGGGCGGGGCCGGCATGATCATCACCGGTTTTGCCACGGTGGATGAGCTGGCCGGCAACACGCTTAACATCGGGGCCCACGACGACGCCTTTATTCCGGGCCTGACCCGCCTGGCTGACGCGATCCGGGAAAACGGAGCCAAATCCGGGGTTCAGCTCAACCACTCCGGGCGGTATAATTTCTCCTTTTTTCTAAACGGCCGCCAGCCCGTGGCCCCTTCGCCCATTGCCTCGCGCCTGACCAATGAGACGCCCAAGGAGATGACCGAAGACGAGATCGTCCAAACCATCGATGATTTCGCCAAAGCAGCGGCTCGGGTAAAAAAAGCCGGGTTTGACGCGGTGGAAGTGTTGCACGGCACCGGCTATCTGATCAGTGAATTTCTCTCCCCCCTGACCAATAAACGGACCGACGCCTATGGCGGTTCTCTGGAAAACCGAATGCGGTTCGGCCTTGACGTCATGAAGGCCATCCGCAAGGCTGTGGGCGATGACTACCCCCTGATCGTGCGCATGAACGGAAATGATTTCATGCCCGGGGGCCAGGGACGGACCGAGCTGGTGGAATACGCCCGGGCTCTGGTGAACGAGGCGACGGTCAACGCCTTGTGCATCAACGTGGGATGGCACGAAGCCCGGGTCCCGCAGATCACGGCGGCGGTTCCCCGTGGCGCTTTCGGTTATCTGTCCCGGGGAATCAAGGACGCGGTGGACGTTCCGGTGATCGCCAGTCATCGCATCAATGATCCCGAAACCGCCCGGCAGCTCATTGGCGACAGCATGTGCGACATGGTCGCCATGGGCCGGAGCCTGATTGCGGACCCCGACCTGCCCGAAAAAGCACGCACCGGCAGGGAAGACGAGATCGTGCACTGCGTGGCCTGCGCCCAGGGATGCTTTGACAACCTGTTCAAGCTCAAGCACGTGGAATGCCTCTGCAACCCCCGGGCCGGCTACGAATATCGCCTGAGCACGGAAAAAACAACCGCGCCGAAAAAGGTCATGGTCATCGGCGGCGGGCCGGCGGGCATGAACGCGGCCATTGCCGCCGCGGATCGGGGTCATAGCGTAACCCTGCATGAAAAATTCAACCGGCTCGGGGGCCAGCTCTTTCTGGCCGGTGCTCCTCCGGGGCGGGAGGAATTCGCTCAACTCGCATTCGACCTGGAAGCCCAGGTCCGGTGCCGTGATATCGACGTCCGCCTGGGCCAGGCAGTGGATGCGGCCCTTATGGATGCCGAAAAACCGGATCATATCATCCTTGCGGCCGGGGCCCGACCCATGACGCCCCCGATTCCCGGCATTGAACTGCCTCATGTAGTGCAGGCCTGGGACGTGCTGCTGGAAAAGGTCTACACCGGACAGCGGGTGGTGATCGTCGGCGGCGGAGCCGTGGGTGTGGAAACAGCCCTGCACCTGGCGGAAAAAGGAACGATCTCCGGCGATACCCTCAAATTCCTGCTGATCAACCGGGCCGAAGACCCCGAAGCCCTCTATGAAATGGCCGTCAAAGGGACTAAAAAAGTGATCCTCATTGAAATGATCGAAAAAATCGGAAAGGATTTCGGCAAAACCACCCGCTGGGGGATGCTCCAGGATGTGGGCCGCTTCGGCATTGAAACCCGCACCGCCACCCGTGCACTGGAAATCACGCCCGCGGGCATCCGGGTGGAAGCCGGCGACGCGCCCGAAGAAATTGCCGCCGATACCGTGGTGATCGCCGCGGGCGCGCGTTCCACCAATGAACTCCAGGCGACAATCGAATCCAAAGGAATTCCCTGTGACGTGGTGGGCGACGCCAAGAACATCGGTCTGGCCTTTGATGCCGTGCATCAGGGGTTTGCGGCCGGGATGGCAATATAAAATCGGCGGCGTCGCGGGTAATCGGCTTGTTCGCTGAATCGTGGATTTCGGGGGAAAAGCGTTTTTCAGGGATGCGTTAAGAATGGCAAACTGTTTGAGGAGCCTGCGACGAGTTTTTGCCATTCAGCAGCCATGAAAATCGCCCCCCGAAAGACTCCTGAAGCGAATAAGACGGATACCCGCGACGCCATCTTTATAACTTTCATAACGTTCAAACGAAACGGATATACCGAACTGATGATTCAAGACTATCTAAAACACAAAGCCGAGCGGGAAGCCCTGGGCATCCCTCCCAAACCGCTGAACGCGGAACAGGTCAGCATCCTGGTTGAACTGCTGCAAAATCCCGGGGATCACGACCCGGCGTTTCTGCGGGATCTGATGGAAAACCGGGTTCCGGCCGGCGTGGATGAGGCTGCCGAGGTCAAGGCGGCGTTTCTAACGGATCTGGCCTTTGACCGGCGCGTTTCTCCCCTGATCACGCTTGCCGATGCGGTCGCCATGCTGGCTTCCATGGGCGGCGGATATAATATCCGGCCGCTGATGGACCTCCTGGCCCATCCGGATCTGGCCGAAGACGCGGCCCGGGGCCTATCCGATATTATCCTGATTCCGGTCGATGCCGTCGAAGAACTGGCCGCCCTCTCGGCGGACAATCCCCATGCCGCCTGCGTTCTGCAATCCTGGTCCGAAGCCGACTGGTTCACCCGGAAACCGGAAGTTTCCGCTGACATCACCCTGACGGTCTTTAAGGTGGACGGCGAAATCAATACCGATGATTTTTCACCGGCGTCCGAGGCCTGGAGCCGGCCGGACATCCCCCTGCACGCCCTGAGCATGCTGGCCCATCGAATGGATAATCCCCTTGCCGCGCTGGCGGAGCTGAAACAGACCGGCCATCCGATCGTCTTTGTCGGCGACGTGGTAGGCACCGGATCTTCCCGGAAGTCGGCGGCCAACTCCCTGCTCTGGCATATTGGTCACGATATTCCTCATGTTCCCAACAAACGGCGCGGTGGCGTGGTGCTGGGTGGAAAAATCGCGCCCATCTTTTTCAATTCCCTGGAAGACGCCGGCGCCCTTCCCATTGAATGCGATATCAGCCGCATCCAGCACGGCGATGTGATCCGGATCCATCCGTATGCCGGCCGGATTACACGAATTGCCGATGATGAAACGGTCGCCGACTTCCGCCTGAAATCCGAAGTGCTCCTCGATGCGGTCCGGGCCGGGGGCCGGCTTCCGCTGATCATCGGCCGGACCCTGACCCACCGCGCCCGGGAGGCCATAGAACGCTCCGGCGGCCATGCTTCATCCGCGAGCCGCGACCCCATATTCCGAAGCTCCTCGACACCGCCCGCCGGCTCAGGTGGTTTCACCCTGGCCCAGAAAATTGTGGGCCGGGCCTGCGGCCTGCCCGGCATCCGGCCTGGGGCTTACTGCGAACCGAAAATCACCACCGTGGGCTCTCAGGACACCACCGGCCCCATGACCGCGGATGAACTCAAGGAACTGGCCTGTCTTCGCTTCTCGGCCGACCTGGTCATGCAGTCCTTCTGCCATACCGCGGCCTATCCCAGGCGGGTGGATATTGACATGCAGCGACGCCTGCACGATTTTATCAAGGCCAAGGGAGGCGTAGCCCTGCTGCCGGGCGACGGCATCGTCCATGCCTGGCTCAACCGGATGCTGCTTCCGGATACCGTGGGCACCGGCGGCGATTCTCATACCCGTTTTCCCGTGGGCATCAGCTTTCCCGCCGGATCCGGCCTGGTGGCATTTGCCGCGGCCTTTGGGTTCATGCCTCTTGATATGCCGGAATCGGTGCTGATCCGTTTCGCAGGGGAAATGGCCGCCGGCATTACCTGGCGCGACGTGGTCAATGCCATACCCCTGGAAGCCATTTCAAAAGGCTTGCTCACGGTGGCAAAACGTGGTAAAAAAAATATCTTTTCCGGCCGGATCATGGAATTTGAGGGGCTTGCTGATATCAGCGTACCAAATGCCTATGAGCTTACCAATGCATCCGCTGAACGGTCAGCCGCCGGCGCTGTAATCGCTCTTTCCACTGAAATGGTGGCCCGTTTTCTTGAGGAAAACATCCGTCTGTTGGAGAAACTGCTGACCGATGGCTACGGCGACGCCGGGACCCTGGAACGGCGGATCGCCGCCATGAAGGAATGGCTGGAGAACCCGCAACTGCTGACGCGGGATGCCGACGTCCATTACGCGGCGGAACTGGATGTCGATCTGTCAACCGTCACCGAACCGGTAGTGGCTTGTCCCAATGATCCGGATGACGTGCGGCTGTTAAGCGAGGTGGCCGGAACGCCAATAGATGACGTGTTTATCGGTTCCTGCATGACCAATGACTCGCATTTGCGGGACGCGGCCTGGATCATCGATGGCAACCGGCATCTGCCGGTGCGGCTCTGGGTCACGCCGGCCACCCGTATCGATGCGGCGGCGCTTCGAACCGATGGCCTTTTCAGCATTTTCGGAGCAGCGGGCGCCCGCATCGAAACCCCGGGATGCTCACTTTGCATGGGCAACCAGGCGCGGGTGCCGGATGGGGGCACGGTATTTTCCACGTCGACCCGGAATTTTCCCAACCGGCTGGGGAACCGGACCTCCGTCTTTCTGGGATCAGCCAGGTTAGCCGCCATTTGCGCCCTGTTGGGCCGGATTCCCGACAGAAATGAATACATGCGGATCAGTGCCGGAAAAGACGGGACCCGTTTGTGATCACCATTTATTTTGGAGAATACGATGGTAAGAATTCTTATCGCCGATGATCATTCCATTGTCCGTCAGGGGCTGCGACAGATCATCGCCGACACCCCGGATATGACAATGGCGGATGAGGCGGAAAACGGCCATGAATTGATTGCAAAAATCGAGACCGGAAAATACGATGTGGCTGTGGTGGATATTTCCATGCCGGATTCCCATATTCTGGATCTGCTCAAACAAATCCGACAGATTCGACCACGGCTGCCGGTGCTTATTTTGAGCATGCATCCGGAAAATCAATACGGCGTGCGGGTCATGAAAGCCGGAGCTGCGGGCTATCTCACCAAGGAGAGCGCTCCCACTGAGCTCATCAACGCCATCCGGACCGTTGCCAGCGGAAAAAAGTATATCAGCGCCACGTTGGCCGAAAAACTGATCTTCGCGTTAAACAATCACAATAAAAAATTGCCTCATGAAACATTGTCCACCCGCGAATTCCAGGTATTCACCAGTCTGGCCGAAGGAAAAACCGCCAAGGAAATCGCCGCTGATCTCTATCTCAGCGACAAAACCATCAGCACCTACCGGTCCCGCATCCTTGCCAAAATGCAATTAAAAAACAATTCCGAACTGATCCATTATGCCGTAAAAAACGGACTGGTCAGTTAACAAGTTCTTCCTGCCATTATCCGGCGGAAATCCGGACCGTCAGGAGAGTTCCTTTTCCGGGCATACCGGAAAGCTCCATATTTCCGTTATATGAGGCCACCCGCTCTTTAATTCCCATGATGCCGTAAGCGTTATCACGCAACATCTCTTCCCTGGTAATTCCCACACCATTATCGGAAACTGTCAGTTCGATATCGTTGTTTTCTTTATATTCCAGACCCACGTGGATTTCCGATGCACCGGAATGTTTCACGGCATTGTTGACGGCTTCGGAAAAAATCCGGAAAATCGTCGTGGCTCTATCCTCATCAATATTGATTCCCTCTGACACAATATTGATATGACATTCGATGCCGCTGAGTTCGGCAAATTTTTCCATCTGCCATTGCATGGCGGCAGCAAGCCCCAGCTCGGTAAGAAGAGCGGGCCGCAGTTCCGATATGATACGCCGAACCGAATCAATGGCGCCGTCTATCAGCTCCAGGGCGGCTTCCGCCTTGGCCTGTTCGGGAACCAGATCCGGCGGCATACGATTTTTCAGCCAGGAAATCTCCATTTTAACCGCGCTCAACGTTTGGCCGAGCTCATCATGGATATCCCGCGCGATCCGCTTTTGTTCCTCCTCACGTGCGGAGAGCAGGTACTGGGACAGGTTGCGCAGCTGATTCCGGGATTTTTGCAGCTCCTGTTCGGTGATGATCCTTTCCTGAATATCTTCGACCACGCCAATACCGCCTTTAATTTCACTATTTACATCCGTAAACGGTACAAATGCCGCGTTGGCGGACGTCTTGCGTCCGTTTAGCACGGAGATGTATTCACCGGTGAAACTTCCTCGCCGCCCCGCAAGGGATTCGGTCAACGCATCCAATACCCGGTTATTGCGCAATTGACCGTACATATCCAGTCCCACCAGGTCATCCATGGGAACACCGATGATATCGGCAAAATAGCGGTTGCATGCCGAAACCACTCCTTTTTCATTGTAATGAAAAATGCCGATGGGAGCGTTTTCGAAAATCAGACGGTACTTGGCCTCGCTCTGCTGCAAAGCAATCCTGGCGATCCGCCGATCCGTCACGGAAAAACGAAGCACCATGATAATGGCGGAAAAAAGCAGGATAATACCAACAAAAACAACGGAAAAATGCGATAAGGTTGCCTTAGCGATAATGGACTTCAGATTTTCGGCCGATGTCATCAATGTTTCCATGCCGACGACCTGCCCCAGGGGCAGATGGAAGGAGGCTTGGGAACCGTAACGTTCCACCAGTTTTTTGGGCGCATCCGCGGGATCACCGTGGCAGTGAAGACAGTTCTCCTCCATCCGCATGGCGTGAAACAAGGCGACATATTCTTGTTTATTCACATTGATGTTGCCGGACCATAATTTCCGGTCGGGATATTCATTAAAGTAGGTAATCATGCCAAGTTCTTCCGATCCTGCAAGATTGATCGGATTTCGAGGATTGGGGGAAGAAAATTTAATCACAAGATCCGGAACCTCAGACTGAACCCTTTCAAACACCTGCCGCGCCACGAAACTCGATGACATGATTTCCGGGATAAAGTCGTCTTCGGGAAGAATCGAAAACATTCGCGGCACGATTTCATCATACACATATTGACGGATGGCCAGGTCGAAATGCATGGCGAGTTCGAGCTTTCGCTGAAGCATTTCATCCACGTGGGCGGCCATGAGCACATGGGTTCGATGCAGCAGCGCCGCTGAAAAAAGCATGACCAGTACTGCGATGGCCAAAATAATCTTAGATCGGATTTTCTTCATTTGAACTCTCCACATATCAGGCCGGCTTCTTCAACCGCCGTCTTTTCCTTCAAAGCGACTTTACAACCTGGAGATCTTTGGACCCTGATATTCAGGATCCGGTCGCCGAGACAGCGCAATTGCACGCGCATTATCGCCCCAACCACCGGGAAATGCAAATTATTTCAATTTTTATAACAGGTTATGGCAAGAGATCAAGCGATAATCAAACATTCGAAGCGATCCGGCGTGATGAAAATGGCATGAAGCTAAAAAAGAAGAGGTGGGGTCCAATGCATGGATGCCGCTTGGAAGGGCGGCATCCATGCATTGGAGGAGCAATGAAAAAAGAAAGCATGACCCAGACGGTTCCTATATACTTTTCAAACAGGGGGAATGATAGACGTATTTTTCTGATTATTTTGTAATATTTTCCCTACAAAATGCATCCCGTTGCATCTATTTTACTGCAACGTACTGTAAAAAATCAAATTCGATAATACAACGGCCTTGCACGATCATGGGCTTTTTTAAAATCACGCATTATTTTTTTACTGATCTGACAAAATCCGCAAAGGCCGCCCGGGAGTCATACTGAAATTGATATCCCGTTTCCCGAAGCAGTTTTTCGGAAGACGCGATCCAGGGCTCCACCATCATGCGCATGGCC
>CAZRES010000107.1:0-10309 GCA_964598885.1 uncultured Desulfobacteraceae bacterium
GCCATGCGGCTGTAGCAACGGGTCAGTTCCACCCTGGAAAACATGTGAAAGAGTTTGGATTGGATATTGGGATACTCAATCAGCGCTTTGCCGCCCTGGACCCGGTTTTTGGCATATTCAAGGGCTTCCTCAAACGCCGCCCGCCCCAGCCCGGCGCTGGAAAATCCCATAAAAGCCGTCGTGGTGGACAAAACAATCTCTAAAAGCGCTTCATACGAATCCGGACCGGCCACCACATAGGACGGGGGGATGCGCACATTATCAAAAAAGATCTCCCCCTGGTTCAAGTCCCGCTGCCCCAGCTTGTTTAACGGCTTTCCTTTGGATACTCCCGGCAGATCCAGCGGGACAATGCAGATCATGCCGCCGGCATGCCCCATGGACGGCTCCGCCTGGCAAAACAGCGCGCAATGGGTCGCAATCGTGCCACAGGAGACCCAGGCGGATTTCTGTCCGGATATCACCCACTCCTCGCCGTCTTTGCGGGCCCGGCATTGGGATTTTATATTCGGATCGCAAAAACTCGGATAATGGGGAATCAGCGTATCAGATCCGTGGTCCGGCTCGGTGATGCCCCAGCACCCGATAATGCTGGCGTCCTTGCATTCACAATACGGCGTGATGAATTTTTCAATCAGCTCGTCTTCGGCTACCAGACTGGCGCCGAATGCCGGAAAGCTGGCCACGCCGAGGGCTACGGTGAGACCGAAACTGCCCCAGGCCAGCTCTTCGAACAGGATCGCCTGCTGCTTGGAGGTCAGATCCATCCCGCCGTAGGGTTCCGGGATCAGGATGGTGTGATATCCTAGTTCATAAGCCTTTCGCATGAACTCCCAGAACGGCGAATCCTTGGCGATGACTTGTTCGGGGGTCATCTCATCGAGCTTTTTGGCAATGGGCCGCATCACTTCCCGGGCAAACCGATGGGCCGCGCTTTTAAGCTCGATATCGTCTTCGTTCAAATCCAGATCAATATCCAGGTAATTCATTTTTCGACCCTTTTTTTAAATGATTAATGTCGGGATTCCGCGGCCATGATGTGTTCAACCATCATGACCGGCCGCGTCCTTTAGTACATTTTTAGTACATTTTATATCGGTTAATGTTGTTTCTGCTTATACCGGGCCTCGATTTTAGTGGCATGCTTGACCACGATTTCCGGCACCTGCTCAAAAAGAATCTGCTGCATGACCTCCATGACCTCCGGCGAATAGCCGATGCCCATGAATTCGGGAGGGGCCCACCAATCGTCCTTGGTTTTGTACATGGGTGTGCCGCCGCCGGGAAACGCGGTGAACATGGTGGGCACGCAATTGACCATGTCCTGCTTGTCCATTTCATAGCTCATGCTCTTGTGCATTTCTTCGCGGTTAAAGTAGACCATGTCTCGAGGCGGCCCCAGTGCAAGACCCAGCTTGACGTCCATGTCCGGCAGATAGCCGAGGGCGATCAGCGCAAACCCCACCGACCCCATGATCCGGTTGTCCACGCGATACTGCCAGGCAGCGGCGCAGGCCCAGTCGCAGGCAATGGCATAGTCAAGCATTTTCCAGTTGCAGGTCGGTCCTCCCAGTTGCCCGCCGCCGCGATATTCCTTGCTGTAAGCGTTGAATTCCTTGCAGGTATCAAACCCGCAGGCCCCGCAGTTCCAGTTGAGATTGGACCGGCTCACCTTGGCGCCGATATTGATGATAACGGGGGATTCTCCCTTTTCGTAGCAGTTTTTAATGGTTTCATAATCCCATTTCACATACCGCATGACATTGGCCACCGGCCCCATGACCTCGATGATGGGTTCTAAGTCCTCGCCCCAGATGATTTCCGCTTCCACCTGGGTCTTTCCGGTGATCTGCGGGGCCTTGTGAATCGCATGCACGATATTTTTGGCCACCTCGATGAGATGGTCCAGCTTATATTGTTTTCCGATCAGGTGTCCCATTATTCACCCCCCTCTTCGGTTTTGTCGGGTTTCGGAATCCATTTGCGGTAGTCAAATCCTCTGATGATTCGCGCGGTATTGTATATTTTGCGGGTATTGTCCAACACCTTGTCCATGTTGATCAGGTGATAATCGACATTGACGTCCACATAGGGATTTTTGGCCTTGGCCGCCAATGGAACGGCCACGACCATTCCCGAATTAGGACAGTATCCCAGCTTCTGACCGGCCATGCCGATGCTGGCAAAGGGCCGCGCGTCCACCATCAGGGTATGGGCGGTCCAGAGGGCGCTTCCCACCGCATATCCCAGATCCCCGACTCGGGCCGTGCAAAGCGGACCGTTGATCATGCGGGAAGACGACCGGTCCGTAATATCCACCAGGCCGTGGCGATGGGTTTTCTGGTCATAGAAATACCCGCAGTCCAGAGTACCGCCGCACAGGCCGCATCCGGCATCCAGCGGCGTTTCATGGCACCGGGTATTGCCGATAAACAAAATCACATCCGAATCCCGGACCATGACCGCTTCATATAAAAACGGTTCTTTCCAGGACTCCTGGGTATGGGCGATCTCTTCCACCTTTCGGGCCACGGCTTCGAGCTCTTCCTGACCGTAGACCATGTGCGCTTCGATGGACGGCACGCCGCCGGCAAAGGGCGCGGTGAATACCGAATTTAAAATGACCCTGGCTGCTTCCAGAACGCCTTTTTTCCGGCGGATATCCTGGGGCGACCACGGCGTCCATTCGCCGACAAACTCTTCTCCCCGAAAATCAAGATCTTCCACATATTTTTTCATTCCCGTCACTCCTTCTTAGAATAGTTCGATGAAACAGGAAAAGTTGTCAAGATTGCTCTTTCCGGCGGATCATCATTACGTAACCCGCATGTAACCGTCATGCCGCCGAATAAATAAGGCTCTGCTTGATCATCGGAAATCCTCGGCAAAGAAAACATTCGGCGCGTCTTTGGAGAATTCATTCCGCAGCAGCCGGTCCAGATTCTTTTCCGAGGCGGTCTTTGGAATGGCGTCCACCACCTGCAAATAGGAGGGCACGGCATTACCTTCCAGCGTCTGCCGACAGAGGTTAAATATTTCCGCGGGATTAATCTTATGGCCGTCCATGGGAACCAGCGCGGCCACCAGATCGCTTTCCCCCGGCGCTCCTGATGCCGCCGGAATACCATAGACACAGACGTCATTGACATCGGGATGCACGGCAATGGCGGCTTCCACATAAAAAGGCTGGATGAAATCCCCCGAACGCCGCAACGCGCCGCCCTTCCGATAATCAAAAAAGAACCATCCGGTCTCGTCGGTATGCCCCATATCGCCGGTGCGCAGCCATCCGCCCCTTGTCTTTTCCTCGGAGGCTTTCTTTTTGCCCAGGTAATCGACTTCCATCTTCTGGCCTGCGATGCGGAAGATGATCTCCCCGATTTCTCCAGGTTCACACGGTGTATCATCTTCCTGTACCACCCGCATCTCCATGAGACCCTCCAGGGGCTTGCCAAAGGACCCGATGGGGCCGACTCCCGGCGGCTTGTGGGCGAATCCGCCCTCCACCGCGGCGTACCATTCATGAATCATAACGTTGAATCGCTTTTCAAAGGCTTCCCAGATGGACAGGGGAGTTCCGGCACTCAGCACCAACCGGACCGGGTTATCCGCGTCATCGGGTCTGGGCGGCTCGCTGTAAATTCCCATCATCATCCCGCCTAAGAGCGAAAATGTCGTACATCCGTATTTCCGGCAGATATCCCAGATCCGACTTTTGGTGAATGTGCGGCTGATCACCGCGGGAATATTGAGCATGAGCGCCGGCACCAGCGTCACGGCCTGGGCGTTGCCATGCGTCAGGGAAAGGCCTGTGTAAAGTTTGTCCTGGGGGGTATATTGCCAGACAAACAACGCCAGTTGGGCAAACTGCGACATCCGGCTTCCTTTGACGATAACCCCCTTGGGATCGCCGGTGGTCCCGGATGTGTAAATCACTTCAAGAGGAACGGCCGGATCGTCATTGCACAGGTCGGGCGGCGGCACTTCCGGGCCTTCATACAGCTCGTTGAGCGATGGAAACCCGCTTATCCCATCCATGGTCATTCCCGGCTTGGATGCAACGCCGATAACGGGGATTTCGGGCAGATTGCCAAGCGCATCCGTCACATTGCCCAGAAATTCGCTGGTCAGGACAATGCCTTTTGACCCGGAATCGTTTAACACATACCGAAGCCGGTCTCCCTTGACCCTCGGATCAATGGGCACCATGACGGCGCCCAGCAGGGATGCGGCATACATGGCATGAAGGAATTCCGGATGATTCCGCATGACAAGAGCAAACGCATCGCCTTTGCCGATGCCTGCCTTTTGCAGCATTCCGGCAAACTTTCGTCCGGAAATAACCACATCCCGGTAGGTTTGCACCTCGGCGGGAAAATTTCCATTCTCGAAGGTCAACACCTCAAAATCCGGCATGGACTCTGCTCTGGCATCCAGCTCATAGGCGATATGGCCGGGAACCTTGCTTTCCGTCATTTTTTCTTCTCCCTTTCAGATTTCAAATGGAAGGACCCGTTATTCCACGGGTAATCCGTGTTTTTTGCAGTATTCCGGGAATATCTCATGAACGGGTTTTAAGGCGGGCAACATTTTCAGTACCTTGGGAATCGGACCCTTGGCCTTGATTTTCCGGGTGGCCAGGGCCACCGGCAACGAGATTTTCTTCAGCCAGAATTGATGAATGGTATCCCCGGAAAGCTCCATGGTGATGACCGCGTCCCGGTTGGCCTCATCGCCGGTAATAACGGTATCCGGATCCACGTAAAGGTAACCCGGCGGATCGGTCATGATGTATTTATAACTCACGCCGTATTCCCGCATTTTATCTCCCATTCCCGATTCAAACACAATATACTTCCACAGATCTTCCAGAAACGTGTAGAGATGCTCCGTGTCTCTAAAAACGCCCATTGTTCCCTCCTTGAGTGTCAAATGTGTTGGTCGAAGACGGCATCGCCGTGCCACCGGAAATCGGCAACCAGAATTGAAACGCCTGTTATGTAAGTACATGCAAGCAATATGCCATGAACCTTTTTCATTATAAAATTTTGATTTACTATACTTTTTTATAAAGATTCACACGGATATGTCCTGATAAGGTCACCAGTGTGTCCGTATTAGGACATGCTGGTTGACAAGAATGGTTTTATCGTATAATATATGTATCATATTCCCATCATTCTGGAGATAGCGATGCCGCCCGTCAACACTACCCCGCATGCGCGATCCGCTGACGACGCCTTTGCCATTGAAAACAATCTCGCCCGGCATGCGCTGGCATCCGGAGACCGCAATGCCGCCTGGGTGCGGCTGAATCATCTTGCCGGACGATTCATGGCCCCCGAAACCCAGCGGGAAAAAGACAGTCTGTTTGTCTCCACAAGTCTCGAGCTAGCCAATCTGAGTTTTGTTCTGGGCAAGGGCTTCAGCGACCTGGTCCATATCCTGCAGCACGCCTCCTCATCGGCCCAGAAGATGGGGGACCGGCGTTCCCTGGCCCTGATCCGCCTTCATCTGGGCCGGCTCTTTTATTTTGCCGAACAGCGGGAACAGGCCATGGCCCTGTTCGCCGAGGGGAAAGCCGGAGCTGAAGCTCTGGGAGATGACGATATTCTGATGCAGGCAGCCGAATTCATCGGTCTTTACTACTTCATCCAGGGACGTTTCCGGGAAGCCATTACCTATTTTGAACAGGCAGCCCAGAGCTTTGAATCCGAACAGCACGATCGGGTCATCAACCCGTCCGGCCCTCTGTGGCTCAGCTACTGCGCGGCGTTTCTGGGGCAGTTTCACCGGGCCATCGGCACCCTCGATTATTACCGTCGCCTGGCCGTGGAAGGGGCTGACCGGAGTCTGGCGACCACGCTGCGGGCCGCTCTCGGCATCATCCTGCTGGGCATTCGCAAAAACAGGGAAGCTCATTTTCATTTGTCCGGCGCCTATCAGGAAGCCCGGTCCATGCAAAACGCATTGGCCGGATATTTTGCCACGGGCGGGCTGGCGTTTCACCACTACATGGAAGGCCGGCTGGCCGAATCCCTGGAATGGTTTCAAAAAAACGCCGAAGACGGGGAAGCCTCCGGCCTGATCCGACAGTACGCCTCTCCCATTGTCATTGAAGCCCTTTTCGAACTGTATCGGCACGGACTTTATTTTTCGCCGGATCTCAATTATTCCACCGAATTTGACCGGATCATGCGGGAGCCGAATGTGCATCTGCGGGGGGTGGCTCTTCGGCTCAAAGCGTCGGATGCCATGGAAAACGGCGGGCTCGTTGATGCCATCGCCGCCGACCTGGAGCGCAGTGAAGCCTACTTAATCCAGTCCGGCGATCCGGTCCAGCTTGGCAAAACCCGCCTGGAGACCGCGCGCCTCGGGCTGAGAGCCGGAGATACGAGCCGGGCACGACTCATGGCGGAAAAAGCTCGGAAGGATTTCGGCAGTTATGTAGATATCTTTTTTCCAGACGATCTACGACCCCTTCTGGCGGTCAGAAGCGATTTGAATCTTCCCCAAGACCCCCAGACCCATCTGCTGGGCATGTTCGGAGAAGTAATCCAGGAGCTTTCTCCCAGCGCGGATTTCGACGGTCTCCTGTCCCGCACCGTCAAGGCCACCAACCGGTTTTTCGGGGCTGAACGCGGCGGAATCTTCTGGTTCAGGAGCGGGGGCCGCGCCAAGAGACCGGTGTTGCGCGGTCCCTGCAATCTTTCTGCAGCGGATGTGGCTTCCCCGGAATTCAAGGCCGGACTTTCCCTGATATTTAGAGCCTTTTATGAAAACCGGCCCCAGGTGATGCGCCGGGAGGATTTTGAATTAAACCCCAGTCGGGTCAAGGCCATGATGGGCGTACCCTTTGCGGTGGAAGGCCGGGTCCGGGGCGTTTTATACCATGACAATTCCTATGTCCGTGACTGTTTTGACAGCTTCGACCTGACCCATCTTTCGCACATGGCCCAATGGCTGACCCGCTACATCGATCATATCTTCTCTTTTTCCAGTCAGATGGCCGAAAAAGCCACCGACCAGATGGGGCATCTGGAATCCGGCGACGGCATGGATATTATTACCCGGAATCCGGCCATGATGCATCTACTGGATCAAACGGACCGGATCGCGGCATCCGCCAGCACCGTGCTGATCTTCGGGGAAACCGGAACCGGCAAAGAACTGCTGGCCCGGCGCATCCACCGGATGAGTCCCCGCAAAGCCCGGCCGCTGGTGATCATCGATCCTACCGCCATTCCGGAAAACCTGGTGGAAAGTGAACTTTTCGGATATGAGAAAGGCGCTTTCACCGGTGCGGACCGGCAGAAGAAAGGGCGGCTGGAACTGGCCCATACCGGCACGCTTTTCATCGACGAAATCGGTGAAATTCCCAAATCCATTCAGGTGAAACTGCTCCGGGCCATTCAGGAAAAAACCATGGTCCGCATTGGCGGGGCCAAAACCATCCATTCCGATTTCCGGCTGATCGCCGCCACCAACCGGGACCTGGCCGAAGAAGTGGCTGCCGGCCGTTTCCGGGACGATCTTTACTACCGGCTCAATGTTATCCCGGTGACCATGCCGCCGCTACGGGAACGTAAAGAAGACATCGCGCTGCTGGCCGATCATTTTCTGGAACGCTACGCGATGAAATACAACCGGGAGAAACACCGGATCACGCCGGAACAGAATGTTCTGCTTTCCGCCTATGACTGGCCCGGCAATATCCGGGAACTCCAGAATATTATCGAACGGGCCGTGCTTCTTTCGCCGGACAATACCCTTTCCCTGGATTCACCCTCTGCCGGTCCTCCCAGAGATGAACATGCTTTTGACGACCTGCCGTCCCTTGACGAACTGCAACGGCGCTATATCCGCTACGTGCTGAAAAAAACCAACGGAAAAATCAGCGGGCCGGGAGGAGCGTCGGAAATTCTCGGGATGAAACGAACCAGCCTTTATAATCGGATAAACCGGCTGGGAATGAGAGATGAATAATTAATAGGAATAGCTACCATGGCAACACTTCGTGAACAGATGATGGCGATGCTCTCTCAGAAGGAATGCAGCCCACGGGTTCTGTCCCAGGCACTCGGGATGAGCGAAAAGGCCGTTTACAGTCATATACCACACATTCAAAAAACGTTATCGGCAAAGGGAGCGTCGCTTCATATCACTCCCGCAAGCTGTCTTTCGTGCGGATTTGAATTCAAAGATCGGAAAAGACCCTCCCGCCCAAGCCGATGTCCCAAATGCCGCGGCGAACGCATTGAACCGCCCATGTTCCATATCAAGGGATAATAACAAAGATACATTCGTTCCCATAAAGGATTAGATAAAATGATCATTCGCACATCGGACGGGAAATCATTTGACACGGAAACCGATCTTTCCGCTGCGGAAAGACATATTCTTCAAAAACTTTTGGCCTGGAAGTCCATCGTCAATACCGTGGCGGAATTCAAGGAAAAACGAACCCGGGCATTCGCGGCGGGCTGGAATAAATCCGGCCCGGTCCGGGAAGGCCCGGCCATGAAAATCATTATTGATGACATGGAAAAACAGCTCTTTTCCTCGCTTGACAGAAAAGCGGGCAGGTTAAAACCCATAGAAAGAGCGTAACGCGCTATCGCTTCCGCCCTGATTTCTGCCCGAGCCAGTCCCGATTTGACATATCCGGCCATTTATGGGATAAATTGATCCTTATAATACGTTTAACAGGATATTTTATTTAGTTCATCGTCACCGTCTATGAATTGTTCCACCCACGTCAATCACCATGTTCAAAATCCGCCGACGGGTTTGGAGTAAAATTTTTTTATGATTAAATCCTGGGGACAGATCATCGCGGACGCCACCGCGCTCCGTCATGCCCTGCACCGCATACCGGAATTAAACGGATTGGAGACGCAGACTTCCAGGCAAATCCGGTTGGCATTATCCGCAGCAGACATTTCCTGGCGGAAATGCGCGGAAACGGGAACCGTGGCCGTGCTGGCCAGAAATGCCCCCGGCAGGCATATTGCGCTCAGGGCTGATATCGATGGTTTGCCCATCAGGGAAGAAAGTGGCGTCGCCTGGGCTTCGGAAATCCCCGGCTGCATGCATGCCTGCGGGCATGACGGTCATGCAGCAACACTGATGGCCGCGGCTTTCTGGCTCAAGCAGAACGAAAATCACCTGCCGGGACCGGTTTCGCTGCTATTTCAGCCCGCCGAAGAAGGCGGACACGGTGCCCGCCGCATGATCAAAGACGGCGCGATAGACGGCGTGGCCGCGGTTTATGGATGGCATAACTGGCCGGTTATTTCCTTTGGCAAGGCCGTTTGCCCGGATGGCGTCGTGATGGTGGCCAACGGCACGTTTCGCATTACCGTCATCGGAAAAGGCGGCCATGCAAGCCAGCCGGAATTATGCCGGGACCCGATTACCGCGGCTTCGGCCATTGTGATGGCATTGCAGCAGATTGTCAGCCGCCGCCTGCCGCCCCAGCAGGCGGCTGTCGTCAGCGTAACCAGCATCGATGCCCCCAGTGTGGAGACGGTCACGCCCGAACGCACGGTGCTGGCGGGGAATATACGGATCGCCGACGATGAAATACGGAACCAGGTCAACGCCCTGATCACGCAGGTGGCGTCAGACACGGCACATGCCTGGGGCGTGACGGCCAATGTGGAAATTTTCCCCCGCTACGGCGCTACCATCAATGATCCTTCCGAAGCCAAAATCATGAAAAATGCCCTGCTGACGGAGTTCGGCAGTCAATGGGAAGATCGGTCCATCGCTATGCCGGTTATGGCCTCGGAGGATTTCCATTATTATCTCAATGAAATACCCGGCGCCCTGGCGTTGATCGGATCCGGCCAAGACACGGCGTTGCACAACCCGTGTTACGATTTCAACGATGCCCTTATCGGACCCGCGGCCCGGGTTATGATTCGACTGGCCGGCGGAACGGTCCCAGCGGTATGAATCGGTATGATAAATCGGTTTGTCTTGTCGTAACGCGGCGGCAGACCGGCAAATAGAAACATTACGGAGGTTAGAATGCAGCTGTTTGAAACATGGGAATCCGAAGTGCGGGGCTATTGCCGAAAATATCCCACGGTGTTTGCCAGCGCTTCCAATGCCCGTCAGGTGGATGAAAACGGCAAATCCTACATCGATTTTTTCGCCGGCGCCGGGGTGCTGAATTTCGGGCACAACAACGAAAAGATGAAGCGCGCCATGATCGCCTTTCTCGAATCCGACGGCGTGGCCCAGAGTCTTGACATGTACACCACGACCAAGCGCCGGTTTATCCAGCGTTTTGCCGAGACCA